>NZ_JBYIQX010000079.1:0-12919 GCF_057707805.1 Streptomyces sp. bgisy159
ACCATCGACCCGATCCTGCGCGAGTTCCTCGGCGCCGCCGTACGCGCCGAGAAGAACATCATGATCGCGGGGAAGCAAAAGGCCGGTAAGACCACGCTGATGCGGGCGATGCTCAAGGAGTTCGACCCCGAGTGCCGGTTCGCGACCATCCAGACCGAGGACGAGCTGTTCGCCCACGCCAACGGCTACCACAAGCAGGTCGTCTCCCTGGTCGGGCGGGAGTCCAACGGGGAGAAGGACGTCACCGGGCGCGGCGCCGGTGAGGTCACGCTCCTGGACCTGATGCATCCCGCGCTGCGGATGTCGCTGGAGCGGATCGTGGTCGGCGAGGTCCGCGGCCCCGAAGTCGTCGCTATGATGCAGGCGTTGACAAACGGCTCCGGCGGCAACCTGTGCACCATCCACGCGCGGCGGCCGGACATCATCTTCGACCGGATCGCCGAGCTGTACGCGCTCGCCCAGGAAAACCTCTCCGAGCAGCTCGCCTACCGGCAGACCGCCAACGGCCTCGACTTCATCGTGTACGTCGACATGACGGACGAGACGCAGATCGGCGGCCGCCGCCACCGCTACGTCTCCCACGTCCTGGAACTGACAGGCATCGGCGAGAACGGCCGCCCCGCCACCAATGAAATCTTCGCCCCCGGCCGCGAGTGGGGAGAGCTGCGGGCGGTTCCGAAGATGGACCCGGGCTGCATCGACGACCTGCGTCGCGTCGGCTTCGACTCCTCGCTGCTGCAACAGCCCTACGGAGCCTGGCCGGCGCCGTTGCCGCTGAAGGTGGGGGTGAGCCGATGACCCTGCTGTTCGGGCTGCTGAGCGGCATGGCCGTGATCGGCGGGCTGATCGGTGTCGTGGCCGGTGTCGTGGGCACCACGGCGCCGCGGCGGGCCCCGCTGCGTCAGCGGTGGCAGGCCCTGCGCGGCGGGAAGAACCGGAGCGAGGACGCCCGGATGCGGCGGCGAACCCTCGTGGTCGCGGCCGTCGTGGTCTTCGTAGCCGTGTGGCTGATATCAGGGAACTTCGTCGCCGGTGCACTGCTGGGCGCAGCCGTCATCGGCGTGCCCTGGCTGATCACTCCGGCGCAGATGGCGCAGGAGCGCATCGGCCAGCTGGAGGCACTCAGCGAGTGGACGCAGCGGCTGGCCGGCCTGCTGCGGCTGGGCATGGGCCTGGAACAGGCGATGATTACCAGCCGTCAGGGCGCGCCGGACGAACTCGCCCCGCAGATCATCAACCTCTCCGACCGGCTGCGCCTGGGCTGGCGGCCGGAAAGAGCGCTGCGCGCGTTCGCCGACGAACTGGACGATGTCACATCGGACAAGGTGACCGCGGCGCTCATCCTGTCCGTCAACGACCGCGGCCCGGGCCTGGCTCAGGCCTTGGAGGACCTGTCGGGCACCGTCCGCGAGGAGGTCGCCCGCAAGCGCGCCATCGAGGCCGACCGGGCCAAGCCGCGCACCACCGTGCGGTGGATGACCATCATCACGGTCGGCGTCGTAGTGGCCGGGTTCTTCGTGCCCAGCTACACGAAGCCGTACTCCACGCTGTTGGGACAGCTCGTGCTCGCCTTCCTGACGGCCGGATTCGTCGGCGTGCTCGCCCTGATGCGGCAGTTGGGCAACTTCCGCCGCATCCCCCGCTTCCTGGTCACCGACCCGGCCAGCACCGTCCGGCTGCCTGCGCCCGCGCCGGAGCCGGAGAAGCCGGTCGCCGCCCGCGAGCCGGAAGGGGCCGCCTCGTGAACCTGATCCCCGTAGTTCTGACCGGCGGCACGGTCGGCGCCGGCGTCGCACTGCTTATCCGGGAACTGCTGCAGCCCCAGCCAGCATTGGGTCCAGCCCTCAAGCGCAGTGCCCCGGCCACGTTGACGATGCCCGAGCCGGAACTGGACCGCGAGGAGGTGTGGGGCCGGTGGCTGCTGGCCCGCCTTGAGCGACTTCCCGGCGTGAGGGTGCCCACCACGAACCTGGCCCTGCTCGGGCAGGGACCGGGCCAGTTCATGCTCAAGAAGGTCGCACTCGCCGCGCTGGGTCTGCTCTGCCCGGTGATTGCGACAATCCCGTGGATCATCGCGGGCGTCGGCCTGCCGTTCTACGTGCCCGCCGGCGTCGGACTCATCGTCGCAGCCCTGCTGTTCATCACCCCGGACCTCGCCGTGCGAGACCAGGCCAAGCGGGCGAGGGAGGAGTTCGCGCACGCCCTGTCCGCCTACCTCGACCTGGTCGCGCTCAAGCGGGCCGCCGACGCCGGCCCCGCCGAAGCGTTGGAGAAGGCCGCCGAGGTCGGCGAGGGCTGGCCCTTCCTGTACCTGCAGGGCGCACTGCGCCGGGCACGACTGGAGAAGATCCCGCCGTATCAAGCACTCACGGAACTCGCCCACGAGTACGACCTGCCCGTCCTGGACGACGTCGCCGACATCATGCGCGGCAGCGCCACCGACGGCGCCGCCGTCTACAAGGCGCTGCGGGCCCGTACCGCGGCGCTCAATGCGGAACTGCTGGCTGATCAGGCCGCCGAGGCGAACGCGGCCAGCGAGAAGATGACCGCGCCGGGAGCTCTCTTGGCCGTTTTGGTGATGCTGCTGATGGCTTTCCCCGCAGTGATCCGCATGCTGACCGTCTGAGACCACTCCGACTCGTTCAACGCTCCAGAGAGGTAAGGAACATGAAGCACACCGCAGCCCGCACCCGCGCCAACGGCGCGGTCCTCCGTCTGACCACGCGCGTGCAGGAAGGCCTGCAGGAGGCCGCCCGCCGACCGGACCGCGGCGACATCTCCACCACGACCGTCATCATCTGGGTGGCTGCCGTCACCGGTGCCGTCCTGATCGCCGGGACTATCGCCGTCGTGATCGCCAAGTACAACGGCAAGCTCAACGGGCTGTGACCGAGCGGCTGAAGGACTGGTGGCAGGGGCGAAGATGGCGCGACGACCGCGGTGACACCAGCATCCAGATGGCGATCATCTTCCCGTTCGTGCTGCTCGCCACGGTCGCCATCATCCAGGCGTCCATGTGGTACTACGCGCGGCAGATCGCCCTGACCGCCGCCCGCGAGGGCGCCACCGCCGCCCGTGCCTACCAGTCAAGTCCGGCCGACGGCGCAGCCCAGGCGCGGGCCGTGCTGGCGCGCACTGCGGGTGACAGCCTGAGCGGCTACAGCGTTTCCGCCAGCAGCGACGGGCAGCGAGTGCGGGTCCAGGTATCCGGCACGGCCCTGTCGATGATCCCGGGTCTGTCGGGCCTGCGGGTCACGCAGTCGGCGTCCGGCCCGGTGGAGCGCTGGACTGTCCCGGGGGAGTGAATCACGTGCGAGACATGGCCCGCCTGGCTCACAGGCTTCGCAGCGATGAGGGCAGTGCCGCGATCGAGGCGGCCATCATCCTCCCGTCGCTGATCATGTTCCTGTGCCTGGCGATCGCCGGCGGCCGGATCGTCACCTCCGGCGCGAAGATCGACTCTGCGGCTGAGGACGCGGCCCGGGAGGCATCCATTCACCGCACGGCGGCGGCCGCCCAAGGAGCCGCACAGTCAGCAGCCGCGGAGTCCCTCAACGACCAGGGCATCAAGTGCGCGTCGACATCCGTCCGCGTCAACACCGGCGGCCTGAGTGTGCCGGTAGGGCAGGTCGGCACGGTCACCGTGACCGTGACCTGCACGGTCAATCTGTCGGATCTGCTGCTGCCGGGCGTGCCGGGAGCCAAGACGCTCACGTCGACGGCGACCTCGGTAGTGGACCAGTACAGACAGCGAGGTGACTGATGATCTTGCACCGGATTCGGCAGGCCCGCGGTGACGACCGAGGCGGCGTCACCGTGTTCGTCGCCGTGTGCGTGCTGGCGCTGATCGGCATCATCGGCGTCGCCGTGGACGGCGGCAGCAAGATGCGCGCCACCGAGCGCGCCGACTACATCGCCGGCGAGGCCGCCCGGGCCGGCGGGCAGGCCATCGACCCCGCCAATGCCATCAGCGGCACCGCGATCACCGTCGATCCCCAAGCGGCGGCCGCCGCGGCGCAGGCCTACCTGAGCTCCGCCGGCGCCACCGGCACGGTCAGCGTGTCCGGCGACGGCAAGACCCTCAACGTCACTGTCACCGGCTCCTACGACACGAAGTTCCTGTCGGTGGTCGGGATCGGCTCTCTGTCGGTGACCGGCCATGGCAAGGCCACCCTCCTGCATGGCGTCACTGCTCCCGAAGGAAACTGATGCGCACCACCACCCGCTCCCCCGCCGCGGCGGTGGGCCGCACTCTGGCCCAGGTCTTCAAGGCCGTGATGAGCCTGCTCGTCCTGGCCGCCGCGGTCGCCGGGCTGCCGCTGCTGCTGGCTTGGGCCACCCCGGTCATCTGGGCTGCCACCCACGACGACCTCACCCACGTGCTGGACCGGCAGGACACCGGCAGCGTGTTTCTGCTGGTGCTCGTCGCGGTGGGCTGGATCGGGTGGGCGCAGTTCAGCTTCTGCGCGGTTCGCGAGCTGATCGCACAGATGCGGGGCCGTTCCTGGCACGCCCCGCGAGGGATGGGTGCCTCGCAGCGCGCCGCGGCCCTGCTGATCGGCAGCATCCTGGTGCTGCTGCCCACGAGCTCGGCGCTTGCCTCCGATGCCCAGGCCGCGCCAGCTCCCACGGCGGGACTTCTGCCGGGTCAGGCGTCCCATGCCCCGCAGGAAGCCGCCCAAGCCGACCAGGCCTCACCCTCATCCTCCGCGAGCACGTCGGCGTCGCGTATGTACACGGTGCGCGAGACGCGGCCGGCGGAGAGCTTGTGGGGCATCGCCGAACACGAGTTGGGGGATGGCGAGCGGTGGCGGGAGATCGCCGATCTGAACGAGGGACGGACCATGGCCGACGGCACGGTCTTCCGCGCGAACAGCTTTCTGCAGCCCGGCTGGCAGCTTCAGATGCCCGAGACCGCTACGGCTGCGGGAGGCGTCCGTACCCAGCTGAGTGACAGCGCCCCGGCTGCCGAGGAGAAGGGCGGGCACGTCGTCACGGTCCACTCCGGCGACTACCTGTCGAAGATCGCAGAGAAGGAGCTCGGCGACGGCGACAACTGGCCGCAGCTGTTCGAGGCCAGCCGGGGCAAGCCGCAGCCGCACGGACTGCCCGAGATAACCGACCCCGACGTCATCTACGCGGGGCAGCAGGTCACCGTGCCCGGTACCCAGTCCGATCAGCCGTCCCAAGACCGGGGCCACGGCGAGGAGTCCAGCAGCCAGGACACCGCTCCCCCGGCCACCCAGAACCCCGACGACACGCAGAAGCCGGGCGGCAGCACGGGGGATGCGCCAGCGCCCGCACCCAGCCAGACCCAGGCTCCTGCACCGCAGTCGTCGGCACCCAGCGCGCCGTCCAGTCGTCCGGCCGAGCAGTCCGGGCAGGGTCAGTCCTCACTGTCCGAGGCGGCGTCCGCGACTCCCGAGCCCAGCGCCTCGGCTTCTGCTGCTACGCCGTCGGCGTCGGCCGAGCCGTCCGGCTCCGCTGCCTCCTCCCCCGCGCCCGAGGCACCGGCGACAGCTCCGGCCAGCAGCCCGCTGAACTTGCGTATCGTGCTCGGCGCCGGCGCGCTGCTCGCCGCTGCGATCACCGGGGCGCTCGCCCTGCGCCGGACGCTGCAGCGCCGACGCCGCAAGCCGGGCGAGAAGATTGCCATCGCAGCGGAGATCTCCCCGGCGGAGGCGCAGTTGGCGGCGGCCGCCGAGCCCGGCGGTGCTGCCCGCCTGGACGTGGCGCTGCGGACCCTGGCCCACCACGTCGCCCAGCAGCAGGAGGCCGGCGCGGTCCTGCCGCCGCTGCGGGCCGCCCGGATCGGGACCCGCGCGGTTCAGGTGCTGCCCGAGGACCTCGTACAGGAACCCGTGGCACCTTTCACTGCCGGGCCGGGCGGCTGGTGGGTCCTGCCCGTTGAGGCCGCCCTCCTGGACGAGGAGGCCGCCCGCGACGTGCCGGCACCGTATCCGGGGCTGGTCACGATCGGCAGCACCGAGGCGGGCGACCTGCTGCTGCTCAACCTCGCGCAGCTGCCCGCGCTGCTGCTGGACGGCAATCCGGTCCACATCACCGAGGTGTGCACCTCGCTCGCCCTGGAACTCGGGATGAGTCCGTGGGCGGCCGACGTCGAGGTCGTCACCGTCGGCTTCGGTGAGGACCTGCCGCAGCTGCTGCCCACCGCGCGGATCGCCCACATGCGTCAGGCCACGCACGCGCTGCGTGATCTGAGCGAACGCCTGTTGGAAGCACATCAGATGCCCGAGACTCAGCATCAGTCGTATCTGCTGCTGTGTGCGTCCTCCTTGGATGAGGACACGGCCTGGCAGTTCGCCGACGTGATCTCTCGGGCGGGGGCGGTACCCGTCGCGCTGATCGCCCCTGCGAGTACGGCGGCTGCTCGTTTCCCCGAGGCGGAGATCCTCAACGCTTCCCTCAGCGACCCGCAGACCCTCGAGTACGCCGGCACCGACATCACGGTGCAGCGCCTGGAGCACGCCGCCTACCTTCAGATCACCACCGCGTTGAAGGTGTCCGGGCAGCCGTCCCACCCGGCCGAGGGGCCCTGGGAAGACGTCCCTGACGAGCTCGACAGCGCGCAGCAGCCCGAGCACGCGTCGCCGGAGGAGTCCGCGCCCGCAACCACTGCAGCCTCGATCCCGTCACCGGCGGCGGCAACGGACGTGAGCAGCGAGGTCTTCCCGGCCCTGCTCGCCGCCAGCACCGATCCATCCGGGCTCCGGCTCCTCTCCCCCGCCGCTACGGACTCCACCAACGCGGCAAGCGCTGCGGAGTCTGACGCCCCGGGGGCCGCCGTCGAGGAGCCTGCGGTGCCGGCGGGGGAAGAGTGCGAGACGCAGGACCTGCACGCCCCGGAGATCCGGGTGCTGGGGCCGGTCGAGGTGACGGGCGTGGACAGCACCGGTCACGGCCCCAGGATGGCGCAGCTGGCCGCCTTGTTGTACTTCCGGCCCGGCCGGAGCGCGGACATGCTGTGTGCCGACATGGATCCCGTCAGCCCGTGGTCGACAAGCACCCTCAACGCGCGGATGCAGGGTCTGCGCAGCTCCCTGGGCAGCGACTCGTCCGGCAACCTATATGTGCCGCGCCGCAAAGCCGGCGAGGATCCGTACCGGCTCGCTCCCGGTGTGCGATGCGACTGGAGCCGTTTCCTCCAGCTCGTCGAACGCGCGCTGCCGCTTGGCCCGTCCGGCCTGAGCGACTTGGAGAAGGCTCTGGCTCTGGTGCGGGGCAAGCCGTTCGGCGGCCGGCCGCTGCCCTGGGCTGAGCCCCACGCTCAGGAAATGATCACGCGGATCGTCGACGTCGCGCACACCGTGGCCACCTACCGCATCCCCGCAGGCCCCCACCACGACCTCTGCGCCGCCCGCCAGGCCGTCGCAACCGGTCTCGACGTCGACCCTACGGCGGAGCTCCTCTATAGGGATTGGATGCGTCTTGAGGCTGCTCGCGGGAACCGCTCCGGACTGCACACCGCGATCACCCGCGTGCAACAGGTCAACCGGGATTTGGACTGCTCGTTGGAGATGGAGACCTCTCAGCTCATCAACGAGCTCCTCAACAGCTCGGGCACGGCGGTACGCAAGGCCTTGTAGCCGCAGGTGCGCAACGGCCGGGCGGTGCGGCTACTGGCTGGGGGCAACGTCTCGGGCCGCGTAGGCGAGCAGTTCGCTGAGGGCCACCTCGTTGGACGCGGGCGGCCGGCTGCGCCACTCCCCCAGTGTTTCCCGTACGGTCTGCGCAACCGCGTGCGCGTGCTGGGCCAGGTCGTCGTCCAAGGCAGCCACTCCCCCGTCCTGAGCACGTCCGGTGACGATGACCGGCCCGTGGATCGGGTACAGGGAGATGCCGCGCCAGGCGCTCGCCAGGGCCCATGCGGTGATGTTCTGCGCGAGCCTGTTCGCGCGTCCGCCTCCTTGGATGTGCAGGATGGCTCGTCGGTGGTACACGCCTTGATCAACCGCGTCGGTCGTTCCGATGTGGTCTTGGATCGCGGAGTGCGCGCCGGTCTCGGGCAGGTCGAGTTCCGTGACGGTGGTGTCGGGGGCAATGCGCAGGGCGCGCATGGTTCCTCCTGTCTCGGTGGCGGGTGCGCAGTGCGCCGACCGCTGTGCGCCCTGGCTGCGCAATGGGCATCGCGGCTGCGCAATGCTGGGCTGACCTGCGCTTTTTCTTGACTGCGCAGCCGTTGGCGCTGGCTGGCTTGCTGTTGCGCAGTGACGAGCAGGGCGAGGCTTCTTACTGCTGTGGCTGCGCGTGGTGGCGGGTCAGTGCCTGCCAGCGCCGTTCGAAGTCGACGGCCTGCTCGGCGATGTAGTCGGCTGTGAGGGGCCGGTTGTGCTGCGCGGTGATCCCGTGGGCTGCGCACTCTTGCGCAATGGCGTCGAGCGACGGGGTTTCGTTGCGCACCCGCTGTTCCGCCCAGAAGTTGTAGACGCGGAACGGCAGGAGGTAGCGGCGCAGGGTGGAGGGGCTGACCGGCTTTCCGCCGCGGCCGGTCATGCCCTTCTTGCTGGCGAGGTAGGCGGAGAGCTGCTCGGCCTTGGGTTCCTCGCCGTGCTCGGTCTGGTACTCGGTCCAGGCGAGGTAGTAGCGGTCGACGGTGGTGAGCGCGGCGGGCTCCCCGGTCGCGTCGTCCTCGCCCGGCGGCTCGTCGATGGGGGCGCTCACCCGGGGGCTGCGCGTCTCCTTGGCAGGGTGCGCGCCCACGCCGGCCGGTGTCTCCGCAGACTCCTCCTCGTTCGGGAGGGGCTCGCCAACGGGTGCCTGCGCGGCGGGCTCGGTGGCTTCCCCGTCGGCGGGCGGCTCTGTCTCGTCGAACTCGCGCTGCCGGAAGGTGGAGACGAAGTACTCCAGGTCTGCGCCTGTGATGGGCTGGCCGTTGCCGCCGGTGATCTGGTCCCGTTCGTAGACGTACGCGGCGAGGGCGTCCGCATCGGGGTACGCCCCGTGCTCCTGCGCGTACGCGAGCCACGCGTTGTAGAAGTAGTCACCCCATCCGTCGTCCGTGTCGCTCGGGGCTTGGGGTTCGGTCCCGTCCCCGGCTGCGGGCATGTGGCGCTGCTTGAGGAGCTGCAGCAGGGGTTCGAGCTGTTCGTCGGACAGTGGCCCGCCAGCCGCGGTGGCGATGCCGTACTGTTCTTGGAGCCACACAGCGAACTGCGAGCTGGTGGGCTCGAATCCGAAGGCGGCGATCCAGTCTTGGTAGGCGTTGGCGAGGTGTTGGGCGTGCCCTTCGTCCGCAAGGCCGTGCGATGGCTCCGAGGGTGCGGTGCGCGGTTGCTCCACCGGCTGGAGTTGGACGCCGCGCACCGGCGCCAGTTCCTTCTCCTGGTTGACGGCGGCCTCGAGTTCGGCGCTCTGCCGCTGAGCCGGAACCGGAGTCCGCTCGACAGTGAACTGAATCGGAAGCTCGTCAATGCCCGCAGCAGCAAGGCCGGCCGGGGCCGTCTCGGCCAGGGGGACGCCGTAGCGGGCTAGGCGGAGCGGCATAAGCGACTCCACCGGGGCCTTGCGGCGCCAGGCGCGGCCGAAACGGGAGCGGAGGCTGGCCTGGTAGACGAGGCGTTCCTGTTCGAGCTTGATGACCTGCTCGTAGGAGCGCAGCTCCCACAGCTTCATGCGGCGCCAAAGCAGGAACGTGGGGATCGGCGAGAGGAGCCAGCGGGTGAGGCGGACGCCCTCCATGTGCTTGTCGGCGGTGATGTCGGCGATCCGGCCGATCGCGTGCCGGGCGGCCTCAACCGCGACGACGAACAGGACCGGGATCACCGCGTGCATGCCCACGCCCAGCGGGTCGGGCCAGGCTGCCGCGCCGTTGAAGGCGATGGTGGCGGCCGTCAGGAGCCAGGCTGTCTGCCGCAGCAGCGGGAAGGGGATGCGGATCCAGGTCAGCAGCAAGTCAAGAGCCAGCAGGACGCAGATGCCGGCGTCGATGCCGATCGGGAAGACGTAGGAGAAGTCCCCGAAGCCCTTCGCGATAGCCAGCTCACGGACAGCCGCGTAGGACCCTGTGAAACCGATGCCGGCGATGATCACAGCGCCGGTGACGACTGTGCCAATCAGGATCCGGTGCGCCCGGGTGAGTACGGGTTGTACGCCGTTCCCTGCCGCCGTCACGTTGTTGCCTCTCCCTTATGTCTCGGCTCGTTGTGCTCAGGTCTCACACTCCCATGTACGAGGCGTGGGTGGGACTGTTCGCGTCGCATGGGCGGTCAATCGGAAGCGAATGGTGATCATCTAGGGGCTTTTCAACCTCTCGTGCCTTCCGGCCTGCCACCAGTCTCCTCGCGACCCAAGGGCGCTTATGTATCAGGTCCTACGTTCCCGGAAGATGCGCAAATGGCCTAGTTAGGGCTCGGTTCTCGGGGGTGATTGCGCCGCAATCACCCCCGAGAACGCTGTACGGGTGTCGGCGGCCGATAAGCTCGCGACCGCGTCAACTCAGCATCCCCACGGAGAAGCCCATGCCTCAGAAACCCGGCCTCAAGCGAGACCTTGCCGCCGAGAGGGCAGCCCGCAAGGCAGCCACCCAACAGGCCCGTCTCGTACCGCAGGGGCTGCCGACCGTGCGTCCCGATCAGCTGATGCCGAGCCCGGAGAACGGGCGCAGGAAGCTGCTGAAGATTGACGAGTTGGCTGACACGCTCCGTACCGACGGGATGAACACCGCTATGACGGTGATCCCGCCGGATGTCTACGTGGAGATCTATCCGCAGCACAAGGAGGTCGTGGAGGCTCGCGTAGCGGATGGAGTGCTGTTCGTCGTCCACCACGGGCATCGGCGTCTAGCCGCAGCGCTGAGGGCCGGCCTTACCGAAGTGCCCATTCTGGTGCGTCGTGAGGTGCCGAGCCTTCGTATCGCGGCCATCCAAGAGAACCTGCAGCGGATGGCCCTCAATCCAATCGAAGAGGCGCTGGAGTTCCAGGAGGCCCTCGACGAGAGGGACGATGCGGGCAAGCAACTGTCCCAGCGGGAACTCGCCAAGCGAGTCGGCTGCTCTCAGACCTACGTGTCGCATCGTGTCGCCCTGCTTCGCCTCGTGCCCGCTCTCCAGCAGGCGACCATCGACCACTGGCTGAAAGAGCAGCAGTTGCTCGACGTCAGCGACGAGGACGGCGCCAGCACACAGGAGCGGCTCCTCCTTCCCGTCCGGGAGGCTGCGACCGTCTTCGCTCGGTTGCGTCCCGATCTTCAGGAGGCCTTCGTACGTGGGGACCTGACCTCAGCGCAGGCCGCTGTCATCAGCAAGGTTCCTGCCGAGCAGCAGGCCATTCCCGTAACCGAGGAAGCCGGTGATTGCGGCGCAATCAATGAGGAGGCAGCCGAGCCTGCGGTGGCGCCTCTTCCGGAGCCCCGAACGAGTGAGCCGTCGGCCACGACTCCGTCTCCGGAAGCTTCTGGTAGGCAGCCTGCAGCCCCCCTTTCCCAACCATCCCTCCCAACTGGCAGCACGTCTGCTGACAGCAAGTCTCCGCAGCCAGATGCCGCTGCAACGCCCGTAGCGACGGATGCCGAGCCGCGTGGTGTGATCGTGGTGCGCAGTGTTGAGGATCTGGCGCTCAACATCATGGAGCTCTTGGAGCCCGATGAGATTGACGAGCTGAAGGCTCTGCTCTCCTCCTGAACAAGTTGCCCAGAGTCGCCCTACCGGTGGAACCCGGTGGGGCGACTAGTTTTTGCGGCGGTGGGCCCTGTAACGTGCGGCCCGGTAGTTGCATGGTCTTCGGGGTCCGTCGCCGAAGCACGGCGCCGGCCTCGAACGGTCTGTGATTGCGGCGCAATCAACACTGGCGCCAGCAGCACCACCACGCGGGATCCGCTGTCAGAAGGTCATGCCGCCCGGTATCAATCCCTTCCATCTGCAGTCGTTGATCACGCGACATAACGCGCACCATCCCCATCCGGGACTGATTGCGCCGCAATCATTCGTGGAGGCTCCCTCATGACTTCGTCCCAAAACCGCGCCGCTGCAACGGCAACCACCAGTCGTATCGCCCGCGTGCTCGCTCTCACGAACCAGAGCGGCGGCGCCGGCAAGACGACCTCGGCCGTGAATATCGGGGCCTGCGCGGCAGATCTCGGTCTCACCACACTGGTGATCGATGCCGACGCGCAGTGCGATGCGTCAGCAGCCGTCGGCTACGACAATCCGGATGACATCCCCAATCAGGCGAACCTCTACGACGTTCTCACCGGGGCAGCCAAGCTCGAGGACGCTGTGGTGCAGGCCATGGCCGGCCCGATCGGTGAAGACGGCACGAAGTCGATTCCCAACCTCTTCGTCGTGCTGGGGTCCAGTTCCCTGGAAGAGGCCGAGCAGTTGCTCGCGCCGAAGACAGGCCGAGAGTTCTGGCTTCGGTCGCAGATCGAAAGGGTCCGGGACACCTACGACCTCATCCTCATTGACTGCCCCGGCAACCTCGGTTTGATCGTCGTGAATGCGATCGTCGCTGCAAGCGAGGTCGTAGCCTGCGTCAAGCCGGGCTGGAAGGAACTCCGCGCCCTGACCCGCATGGAAGCAAAAATCGACGAAATCCGGGACACCTTCTCGGCCATGGGAGCCGCAGCTGAGCTGTCCAACATCCTGATCGTGGACTGCCCGACAACCCGCAACCAGGGCGCCGTGTACGACGACAGTCAGCAGCAGGCAAAGGAAGCCTATGAGGAGCTCGTGCTCCCCACGGTGCGCAGGAGCCCCCGCATCCCCGAGGCGTACGCCGCTCAGAAGGCGCTGCGCTTCTACGACCCCTGCACCGAGAACCCGTCGAAGCTCACCCCTGAAACGGCGATGTCCGCCACTGATGACTACTACCTGGTGACCCAGGCGCTCGGGTTCACTCGCCGGTAAATGATTGCGCCGCAATCAGTCACGCAGCAGTGGGGGGGGGGGGGGGGGGGGGGGGG
>NZ_JBYIQX010000008.1:0-230030 GCF_057707805.1 Streptomyces sp. bgisy159
CTGTGTAGCCGGTGCCGCGTCCCGGGTCGGCGGCGAACAACTCCCGCAGCCGCACCTCGCCGAGTTCCTCGCGGTGCTTGGCGAGGGCGGTCCACTCGGGGGTCTGGTCGAGCCTGCTACGGCCGTCTGCGTTCATGTCGGACTTCAGCCTCTTTCCTCATCTGTCCGTGCCCCGCTGCCGACCCAACCTAGTTGATCAGCGGGGGTCATGAGCCGTCGTGGGGTCATCGTGCGTGACAACGGATACGTCCGGGCGGCCCAGGGGTATCAGCGCGACGACGGACAGGGCGAGAAAGAGGGCGGCGAGGAAGGCCGGGGTGTTGCCGCCCCAGGCGGTGGCCGCGGCCCCGCCGAGCAGGGCGCCCAGTGGGGCCCCGGCGACACCGAGGGTCCGGAAGGCCGAACTGATCCGGCCGAGCATGATTTCGGGGCTGCGCTGCTGCATCAGCGTGGTGGTGTTGACGTTCCACACCATGCCCATCACCCCGAAGACCGCCATCGCGGCCACCAGGGCGGTCAGGCTGCGCACCGAGCCCATCACCACCAGGGCGCCGATCTGGACGGCCCCGGCGAGCAGTACCGAGCGCACGGCGCCGAGCCGACGGACGAGCCAGCCGTTCACCGCTCCCCCGGCCAGGTTGCCGACCGTGTAGGCGGTGGCGGCGATCACGTATCCGGTGCTGCCGGCGTCCAGCCAGCCGGTGACCAGGACCACCAGGGTGGCGATGAGGGCGCCCATGCCGACGTTGCACAGGGCGGTGGCGGCGCACAGGCCGCGCAGGGCCCGGTCGCGGCCCAGGGCACGCAGCCCCTCGGCGATCTCCCGGCGCAGGGTGCTGCCCGCCGCTCTCGGTTCGCGCTCGGGCGGCGTGGTCCGTACCGAGGCGACCAGGGCGGCGGCGAGCAGGAAGGTCGCCGCGTCCACCGCGAAGGGCGCACCCGCGCCGACGCCCAGCAGGAGGGGCACGGCGGGAGCTCCCAGCAGACCCCCCGCGATGCGCTGACCGGTCATCAGGCGGGCGTTGGCGCTGCCGAGGGCGGCGCGGTCGACCAGGGTGGGCAGCAGGGCCGTGGCGGCGTTGTCGAACAGTGTCTGCAGGGTGGTCAGGGCGAGGGCGAGCGCGATGAGCAGGCCGATCGACGCGTGCCCCAGCGCCACGGACCCCGCGAAGGCGGCGACCAGGCCCGCACGTACCGCGTCCACGGTCCACATGGCGCGACGCTGGTCGACGCGGTCGGCGACGGCACCGCCGAGCAGCCCGAACACGATCCACGGCAGGTAGCCGCAGGCCGTCACCGAGGCGATCAGCAGCGGCCGGTCGGTGAGCGTCACGGCGAGCAGCGGCAGGGCCGCCGTGCGCAGCGCGTCGCCGAAGCTGGAGAGCACGGCGGCGCTCCACAGCCGCCCGAACCCCCCGCGCCAGTCGGGCGCACTGCCTTCGGCCGCGCCGTCCGCATCCATGACTCCCCCTCGTGGTCCGCGCATGCGTCACCGATGCACGAACCGTAAAGGGCAGCACTGACAATCGGTCGGCGGCGAACCAGGGAGCGAGGTGCGGATACGCGTCCGGCCAGGAACCCGTGGGCACCCGGCCGGTCGTGAAGTCCTAGATCTCGCCGCGCAGTTTGGCGAGCGCCTCGGCGAGGATCGCCTCGCCGTCCGCGTCGCTGCGCCGCTCCCGCACGTACGCCAGGTGCGTCTTGTAGGGCTCGGTGCGCGGCGGGTCCGGCGGGTTGTCCCGGTCCTGTCCTGCCGGGAAGCCGCAGCGGGGACAGTCCCAGGTGTCGGGAACCTGCGCGTCGCTGGCGAAGCTGGGCTGCGTCTCGTGCCCGTTGGAGCACCAGAAGGAGATGCGCAGACGGGGCGCGGACTCGCCCCGCTCGGCCTCGCCCATCGGCCCCGCCCCGACCCGGCTTCCTCGGATCGCGTTGCCACTTGCCACGGTCGTAACTCCCTGCGTGATGGTGCCGCGAAGCGAGTCGGCGTTCCGCTTCGCTGCGAGCGCCTCAGTCTACGTAAGGCCCAACGCGCGTCCAGTGATTGGAGTTACAAGCCCCCCACCCCCAGACGCAAGCCCCATGATAGGCCGCGCTCCTCGGCGCGTACCCGACATGGGGCGTCACGTGCGGAAAGGAGGGATCAGTTGTTCGCCTTCATCACCAGTCCGAGGACCATGATGCACGCGAACCAGAGCAGACCGACCACGACGGTGATGCGGTCGAGGTTGCGCTCGGCGACCGAGGAGCCGCCGACGGAGGACTGCATGCCGCCACCGAACATGTCGGAGAGGCCGCCGCCCTTCCCCTTGTGCATCAGCACCAGCAGCATCAGCAGCAGGCTGAAGACGATCAGGGCGATCGAGAACCCCAAAACCACGGCTGGACCAACTTCCTCGGATACGGATGGACGACGGGGGCACAGCGTGGCTGTGCCCCCGCAAGGGTACGACGGATCGCCGCTACCGCATACTCACAGCTTGCCGGGGCGCCCGCGGGGCGCCCCGGTCTCGTGTCACTGGTCGCGGAACCGCACGATCTTGACGAACTCGTCGGCGTCCAGGGAGGCGCCGCCGACCAGCGCGCCGTCGATGTCGGCCTGCGCCATGATCTCGGCCACGTTGCCGGCCTTGACCGAGCCGCCGTACTGGATGCGGACCTGGTCGGCGACCTCCTGCGAGTACAGCTCGGCCAGCTTGCCCCGGATGGCGGCGCAGACCTCCTGGGCGTCCGCGGCGCCGCAGACCTTGCCCGTGCCGATGGCCCAGACGGGCTCGTAGGCGATCACGACGGTCGCGGCCTGGTCGGCCGGGAGGTCCTTCAGACCGCCCTCGACCTGGGCCAGGGTGTGCGGGACGGCGTTGCCGGCCTCGCGGACGTCCAGCTCCTCGCCGACGCACATGATCGGGGTGAGGCCGTGCTTGTAGGCGGCCTTGACCTTGGCGTTGACGACCTCGTCGGTCTCGGCGTGGTACTGACGGCGCTCGGAGTGCCCGATCGTCACGTAGGTGCACTTCAGCTTGGCCAGCATCGGGCCGGAGATCTCGCCGGTGTAGGCGCCGCCGTCGTGCGCCGAGATGTCCTGGGCACCGTACTTGATCTTCAGCTTGTCGTGCTCGACCAGGGTCTGCACGGAGCGCAGGTCCGTGAAGGGCGGCAGGACGGCGACCTCGACGGCCTCGTAGTCCTTGTCGGCCAGGGCGAAGGCGAGCTTCTGGGTGTGGGCGATGGCCTCGAGGTGGTTGAGGTTCATCTTCCAGTTGCCCGCCATCAGCGGCGTGCGGGTGGTCATCGGGGTCAGTCCTCCAGTGCGGCGAGGCCGGGGAGCGTCTTGCCCTCGAGGTATTCGAGAGAGGCGCCACCGCCGGTCGAGATGTGGCCGAAAGCGGCCTCGTCGAAGCCCAGGGTGCGCACGGCCGCGGCGGAGTCGCCGCCGCCGACCACGCTGAAGCCCTTGGACTCGACGAGGGCCTGGGCGACCGCCTTGGTGCCCTCGGCGTAGTCGGGGTGCTCGAAGACGCCCATGGGGCCGTTCCAGAAGACGGTCGCCGCGTCGGCGAGCTTCGAGGCGTACAGCTTGCAGGTCTCCGGGCCGATGTCCAGGCCCTGCTGGTCGGCCGGGATGGCGTCCGCGGCGACGGTGGTGGGGTGGGTCGGCGCCTTGGCCTGGAGGTCCGGGAACTCAGTGGAGACCAGGACGTCGACGGGGAGGACCAGCTCGACGCCGTTCTGCTCCGCGCGCTTCATGTACTCGGTGACGACCGGGACCTGGTCCTCCTGCAGCAGGGAGACGCCGATCTCGTAGCCCTTGGCCTTGAGGAAGGTGTACGCCATGCCGCCGCCGATGAGCAGCCGGTCGGCCTTGCCGAGGAGCTGGTCGATGACGGCCAGCTTGTCGGAGACCTTGGCGCCGCCGAGGGCGACGACGTAGGGGCGCCGGACGTCCTCGGTGAGCTTCTTCAGCACGCCGACCTCGGTGGCGATGAGGTAGCCGGCGTAGTGCGGCAGCCGGGCCGGCAGGTCGAAGACCGAGGCGTGCTTGCGGTGGACCGCGCCGAAGCCGTCGCCCACGTAGACGTCGGCGAGGGCGGCCAGGCGGTCGGCGAAAGCACCGCGCTCGGCATCGTCCTTGGAGGTCTCACCGGCGTTGAAGCGGAGGTTCTCCAGCAGGGCGACCTGGCCCTCGAAGAGGCCGGCGACGGCGTCGCGGGCCGAGTCGCCGACGGTGTCGGCCGCGAACGTGACCGCGCTGCCGAGCAGTTCACCGAGGCGGGAGGCGACGGGCGCGAGGGAGTACGCGGGGTCCGGGGCGCCCTTGGGGCGGCCGAGGTGGGAGGCGACGACGACCTTGGCGCGCGCGTCCACGAGGGCCTTGACGGTGGGCAGGACGGCGCGGATCCGGCCGTCGTCGGTGATGGTGCCGCCGTCCAGCGGCACGTTGAGGTCGGCGCGGACGAAGACCCGCTTGCCTTCCACTCCTTCGGCGAGGAGTTCGTCGATCGTCTTCATGGAAGAGGACTCCTGGTGAGGGCTTTTGCTGCTCCAGATCGTAGAGACAGCCGGTCTGCACGTGAGTCAGGGCTCGGGCGGCGCGACGGTGCGCTGCCCGAGCCCTGCTCTCACATCAGGTCGCCTGCGGGGGCGATCAGAGCTGGTTGCCGACGAAGACCGTCAGGTCGACGAGGCGGTTGGAGTAGCCCCACTCGTTGTCGTACCAGCCGATGACCTTCACGTTCTTGCCCTCCTGGACCATGGTCAGGGAGGAGTCGAAGGTGCAGGACGCCGGCGCGTTGACGATGTCGGAGGAGACGATCGGGTCCTCGGTGTACTCCAGAATGCCCTTCAGCTCGCCCTCGGCCGCCTTCTGGAAGGCGGCGTTGACCTCTTCCTTGGTGACCTCGCGGCCGAGCTCCAGGACCAGGTCGGTGACCGAGCCGGTGGGGACCGGGACGCGCATGGCCATGCCGTCCAGCTTGCCCTTGAGCTGCGGCAGGACCAGGGCGGTGGCCTTCGCGGCACCCGTGGTGGTCGGGATGATGTTCTCCGCGGCGGCGCGGGCGCGGCGCAGGTCCTTGTGCGGGAAATCCAGGATGCGCTGGTCGTTGGTGTACGCGTGGACGGTGGTCATCAGGCCCTTGACGATGCCGAAGTTCTCGTCCAGGACCTTCGCCATCGGCGCCACGCAGTTGGTGGTGCAGGAGGCGTTGGAGATGACGTGGTGGTTCGCCGGGTCGTACTTGTCCTGGTTGACGCCCATCACGATGGTGACGTCCTCGTCCTTGGCGGGTGCCGAGATGAGGACCTTCTTGGCGCCGCCGGCGATGTGCTTCTCGGCGTCGGCCTTCTTGGTGAAGATGCCGGTCGACTCGATGACGATGTCGACGCCCAGCTCGCCCCACGGGATGTCGGCGGGGTTGCGCTCGGCGAGGACCTTGATGGTCTTTCCGTCAACGGTGATGGTGTCCTCGGTGTGGGTGACCTCCTGCTTGAGGCGCCCGAGGATCGTGTCGTACTTCAGCAGGTGAGCGGTGGTCGCGGTGTCACCCAGGTCGTTGACAGCCACGATCTCGATGTCTGCACCCTGCTCCAGCAGCGCGCGGAAGTAGTTACGACCGATGCGGCCGAAGCCGTTGATGCCTACGCGGATCGTCACGAACCGATCTCCTCGTTGGTACGCCGGCCATGCGGAGCCGGCGAGCTCTGTTTGGGATGTCCCCG
Source organism: Streptomyces sp. bgisy159 (assembly GCF_057707805.1). Classification (NCBI taxonomy): domain Bacteria; kingdom Bacillati; phylum Actinomycetota; class Actinomycetes; order Kitasatosporales; family Streptomycetaceae; genus Streptomyces; species Streptomyces sp. bgisy159. The sequence goes on from NZ_JBYIQX010000008.1 coordinate 5,716, forward strand.
ACCACCCACGACCCTACCTCCCTGAGGCCGTCGGGGTGACATCGAGTTGGCCCATACACGGCAGGACGGTCCGTACCCGCCAGTAGGGTACGGACCGCCCAGGCCGTTGGGCCCATTCACTCCTTTTGCCTACGTCCGGTCAGCCCTGTTGACACGTCCGGTCATCGTCCGAGCGCGTCCAGTGCTCGCTTGAGCAGGGCGTTGCGGTCGGCCGCCGAGGTGACGTGCTCCAGGCCGAAGCCCAGCAGCACGGTGTCCCGCGTGGTGACCGCGCCGTACGTCTGGAACAGGGTGCCGGTGCGGGCCCAGTCCTTCAGGACGGCCGGACTGCCCGCGGGCGGACCTGCCGCACGCCAGGCGCCGAGCGAGGACTCGAAGCCCTCGGTCTCGGTGGCCGTGCCCCCGACCACGAGCGCGGCGTCGTCGACGAGGACGCCGTGCCCGCCGCTGCCGGGGTCGGTGACGTAGCTGATCGAGACCTCGACCGTCCGGCCCGCGTAGGCGCTGAGGTCGAAGGCCACCGGCTGCCAGCCGCTGGAGGCGCCGGTCAGGGCGTGCCAGGACCCGGTGCTGCCGGTCGCGGTGCACTCGGTGCCGGCCAGCGTCAGATAGTGCCGCAGCCAGGGGTGGCCGGCGATGTAGAAACCGGCCCCGCACTCCTCCGGCACGGCGGTGGACGTGGCTCCGCCGACCTCGGGAAGGGTGGTCCAGTCATCCGCGCCGACGGTGTGCGCCTCGACCACCGCGTTGTCGTAGCCGGGCTCGGTGTCCCAGAGCATCTGGGCCCGCAGGGCCGGCTGCTGCGCGGCGGCGACACCGGTGAGGTCGATGGTGCGGGTGAGACGCTTGTAGGCGTTGTCGGTGTGCACGGCGGCGGCCATCGCGGAGCCCGCGTACGGCCCGTACGGGTTGACGGTCCCGGCGAACCGTCCGGCGCCGGCGCTCGCGAACTGCGGGTAGGTGGCGGCGGGCAGTTCGTCCGAGGTGACGCTGTAGGCGCCGGCCTTGTCCAGCGGGTTGCCGGGGGCCGCGCCGAGCGGTCCGTCCGCTCCGAGCAGCTCGCCGGAGCCGGTGAAACCGGTGGCGCCGGGCGTGGCCGTACGGGAGTAGGCGCCCAGGTAGTACTGGCTGAAGTCGTTCGACGGGGTGCCGTCGCCCAGGTCGACGCTGCCGCCGGCCAGCTCACCGGCCTCGATCAGCCTGCCGCCCTCGTTGAGGAAGGCGCGCAACTGCAGTTGGGTCGGGTTGCCGGGGGCGCTCGCGCCCGTGTAGTGGACGACGGTGTCGAAGTGGCCCAGAACGCCGAGGGCGTCGGGCGCGCCCCGGGTCGCGACGTCCCAGACGACCGCCCTGTGCCCGGCCGCCTTCAGCGCGTCGACGTAGACCGCGGCCTGCGCGGCGGGCGCGCCCTCCTCGGCGACGACGAGGACGTCCGCGCGCGGCCGTTCGGCGACGGCGTAGGTGAAGTGCCGGCTGGAGACCTTCTTGCCGTGCCTGGTCTCGCCGGTGAACCACACCTCGACCTCGTCGCCCGGCTCGCCGTCCTCGACCTTGGCCCGGTACTCGTCGAAGTAGAGGTTGTCGTCGCCGCCGTAGGTCTCGCCGCCCCGCCAGGGCCGCAGCGCCATGTCCAGGACACGGCCGCCGTTGACGCGGTACTTCAGCTCCTTGTCACGCACCGACCTGCGTGCGACGACGGAGACCTCCTGGTCGGCGCCGCGCGAGTAGGAGGTGGTGAACGGCGCCGGGGTGAAGTCGGCGGCCCTCAGGCCGACCGCGGACGAGGGGGTGTCCGGGTGCCGGGCGGTCTCGGCGACGGACAGCGCGAACGGGATGTTCTTCTGGAACTCCTGCTGGATCAGCTTCTCGTCGTCCGGGAAGTTGAAGACCGACTGGCAGTCGGCCGCGTTCCACCGGTCGTTCGGGTCGAGGTCCGAGGCGGTCTGGCAGGTCGACATCTCGGGGGTGAACATCGCGATGCCGTTGACGTTGGCCGCGTGGCCGTCCGCCTCGCCGTTGGTGGTGTAGAGCTCCGAGGAGACCTGCGGGTGGTAGCCGGGGACCGCCGGGTTGTCGGGCGTGCCGGCGAGTGCCTTGTACAGGACGTCGTCGGGGGTGTCCGTGGCGACCTGCCAGCCGACGCCGTAGAGGAGGAGTTCGGCGGCGGAGTGGTAGTTGATGGCGTACCGGAAGCCGATGCGCCGCTCGAACGCGTCCAGTGCCCGGGTCTCCGGCTCGGACGCCGGGCCCGGACCGCGGTAGGTCTGGCTCGCCGGGTCGGGGGACGAACCCTCGTCGTCGTAGGCCCACTTGTAGGCGAAGTTGCGGTTGAGGTCGACGCCGTCGCCGGTGGACAGCACGCCGTCGCCGTTGTTGTCCCGCAGGTTCTTGCGCCACAGGCGGGTGGTGGAGTCCTGGAAGGTGTAGTCGTAACCGTCGGGGTTGGCCGAGATCACGAACCACAGCTCGGTGGTGTCGACGAGCCTCTTGATGCGTTTGTCGGTCTTGTAGTTGTCGATGTAGTGGTGCATCAGCCGCCGGGTCATCTCCGGGGTGATCCACTCGCGCGCGTGCTGGTTGGACAGGTACAGCACGGCCGGTTTGGAGCCGTCCTCCGCCCTGCGCGCGTTCTTGGTGAGCTTCAGGGCGAGGATGTCCTGGCCCTTGACCGTCTTGCCGATGGAGACGACCTTGGTGAGGCCGGGGTTCTCCCGGCCGGTGCGCAGGATCTCCTCCTTGAGGCCGCCGCTGCCGCCGTACGGGCGGAACACCCCGTCGGCGGCGGCCTCCAGGCGGTTCTCGGCCTTCGCGGTGAGGGTGTGCTCCGTGAGGTCGACGCCCTGTTTCTCCAACTGCTTCGCCTGGCCGTCGGTGAGATAGACCTCCACGGTGGCCTCGCCCCGGTCGGGCACCACCTCGCCGAGTTCGTGGGCGTCCTGACCGGCCGCCAGGAGCAGGGGCACCTGCTTCTTGGTGACGTCGGCCCGGAAGACCTTGACCTCGCCCCCGTCCCGCTCGGGAGCCGGGCCGCCGGTCTGCGCCTGGGCGACGGGCGCCAGGCTCGCGCCGCCGATCAGGAGCGCGCCGACAGCCAGGGCCGATCTCGCTGTATGTCTCATGAACCCCCCTGTAGTGGGTCCGCCACAGCAGCGAACAGATGCCAGGCTCATGACACTTCATGATCGAGTCAAGGGCGCCTCCCGGACGCCGAAGCGCCGGAGTGGTCACTCGAAAGAGTGGCCACTCCGGCGCTTTGACGGGCGGTCAGCCCACGGCGGGGCGTCAGCCGGCGAGGTTGTCGGCGAACTCCTCGGAGAGGTTGGCCTCCGTGCCCGGGATGCCGAGATCGGCGGCGCGCTTGTCGGCCATGGCCAGCAGCCGGCGAATACGCCCGGCCACCGCGTCCTTGGTGAGCGGCGGATCGGCGAGCGCGCCCAGCTCCTCCAGGGACGCCTGCTTGTGGTCCATGCGCAGCCGGCCGGCCGCGGCGAGGTGCTCGGGGACGTCGTCGCCGAGGATCTCCAGGGCCCGCTGCACCCGGGCACCGGCGGCGACCGCGGCCCGCGCCGAGCGGCGCAGGTTGGCGTCGTCGAAGTTGGCGAGACGGTTCGCCGTGGCGCGCACCTCGCGGCGCATCCGGCGCTCCTCCCACGCCAGCACCGACTCATGGGCGCCCAGCCGGGTGAGCAGCGCGCCGATGGCGTCGCCGTCGCGGACCACCACCCGGTCGACGCCGCGCACCTCGCGGGCCTTTGCGGCGATGGAGAGCCGGCGTGCGGCGCCGACCAGGGCGAGCGCGGCCTCGGGTCCGGGGCAGGTCACCTCCAGCGAGGAGGAGCGGCCCGGCTCGGTGAGCGAGCCGTGCGCCAGGAAGGCCCCGCGCCAAGCGGCCTCCGCGTCACAGGTGGCCCCGGAGACGACCTGCGGCGGCAGCCCGCGGATCGGACGGCCGCGGCCGTCCACCAGACCGGTCTGGCGGGCCAGCTGGTCGCCGCCGGCGACGACCCGCACGACGAAGCGCGAGCCGCGCCGCAGGCCGCCGGGTGCCATCACGATCAGCTCCGAGCTGTGGCCGAAGATCTCCAGGATGTCCCGCTTGAGCCGGCGGGCCGCCATCGCCGTGTCCAGCTCCGCCTCGATCACGATGCGCCCGCTCACCAGGTGAAGGCCGCCGGCGAACCGCAGGACGGCGGATACCTCCGCCTTTCTGCAGCAGGTCCGGGTGACGGGGAGCCGGGAGATCTCGTCCTTCACCGCTGCCGTCATCGCCATGGGCCGATCCTTCCATGCATCCGAAAAATACGGTCGTACGCGGCGGCCAGCAGCTCCGGATCATGCCGCGGAGTTCCGTCGGGCCGGGCCACGGGCGCCAGCTCCACCGCGCCCCCGAACCGTTTGGCGGCGTCGGTCAGCAGGTCGCGGTCGGGCACGGCGGCCTCGTCGGCCAGCACCACGTCCAGGGCGAGTTTAGGGGCGTGTCGCCCCAAAACCTCCAAATGACGCTGCGGGGAGAAGCCGTCGGTTTCCCCCGGCTGCGGCGCGAGGTTCAGCGAGAGCACCCTACGTGCCTTGGTCTCCACCAGGGCGTCGAGCAGCTCCGGCACGAGCAGGTGCGGGATGACCGAGGAGAACCAGGAGCCGGGCCCGAGCACCACCCAGTCGGCGTCCAGCACCGCGGCGACCGCCTCCGGGACGGCGGGCGGGTCGTGCGGCACCAGGTGCACGGACTGCACCTCGCCGGGGGTGAGGGCGACCGTCGCCTGTCCCCGGACGATGTCGACGTCCTCCGGCCGCGCCGGGTCGTGGCCCTTGACCAGGGCCTGCAGCTCCAGCGGTACGGCGGACATGGGCAGCACGCGCCCGTGCGCGCCCAGCAGCTTGCCGACCAGGTCGAGGGCCTGGACGTGGTCGCCGAGCTGTTCCCACAGGGCGACGATCAGAAGGTTGCCCACCGCGTGGCCGTTGATGTCGCCCTGGGACTGGAAACGGTGCTGGATGACGCGGGACCAGGTCTGGCCCCAGTCGTCGTCACCGCACAGCGCGGCCAGCGCCTTGCGCAGGTCGCCGGGCGGCAGCACCCCCAGTTCGTCCCGGAGCCGGCCGCTGGATCCGCCGTCGTCGGCCACGGTGACGACGGCGGTGAGGTCGCCGGTGATCCGGCGCAGCGCGGCGAGCGAGGCGGACAGCCCCATGCCGCCGCCGAGGGCGACGACCTTGGGCTGGGTTCCGCGGCGGCGCGGTCTGCCGCCGCGGGCCTCGGCAGGCCTGCCTGCGCGCCCTTCGGGCACCACCCTGCGCAGGCGGCCCAGCCGCGGAGTGCGTCCTGTCATTCCCGTCCCATGTCCCGGTGGACGACCACCGTCTCCACACCCTCGGCCGCGAGGCGCGCGGCGAGCTTCTCCGACATCGCGACGGACCGGTGTTTGCCGCCCGTACACCCGACGGCGATGGTCACGTAACGCTTGCCCTCCCGACGGTAGCCCGCGGCGATCAGCTGCAGAAGCTCCGCGTACCGGTCGAGGAACTCCTTCGCGCCGGGCTGGTTGAAGACGTACGCCGCGACCTCGTCGTTCAGGCCGGTGTAGGGGCGCAGCTCCGGGACCCAGTGCGGATTGGGCAGGAAGCGCATGTCGACGACCAGGTCGGCGTCGACCGGCAGGCCGTACTTGAAGCCGAAGGACATCACGGTGGCCCGCAGCTCGGGCTCCTCCTCGCCGGCGAACTGGGCGTCCATCTTGGCGCGCAGTTCGTGCACGTTGAGGCTGGAGGTGTCGATCACCAGGTCCGCGTCGCCACGCAACTCGCGCAGCAGCTCCCGCTCGGCGGCGATGCCGTCCACGATGCGGCCGTCGCCCTGGAGGGGGTGCGGTCGGCGCACCGACTCGAAGCGGCGCACCAGGGCGTCGTCGGACGACTCCAGGAAGACGATGCGCCGGGTGACGTGCTTGGCCTCCAGGTCGGCCAGGGACTCGCGGAGGTTGTCGAAGAAGCGCCTGCCGCGGACGTCCACGACGACCGCGATCCGCGCCACGTTGCCCTGGGAGCGTGCGCCGAGTTCCACCATGGTGGGGATCAGGGCGGGCGGCAGGTTGTCGACGACGAACCAGCCGAGGTCCTCCAGGCACTTGGCGGCCGTGGACCGGCCCGCTCCGGACATGCCGGAGATGATCACCAGCTCTGGAATGGCGGCCTCCGGAATTCCGGGGGGAGGCGTGCTCTCCGTACTCACCTGTGCTCCGTCGTCGTGGTGTGCGGGGGGCTCTGGGCCCTCGGGGCCCGGCTGCGCGTGTGCGGGATCTCGCTGTGCTGTGGGCTGCTGCTCGTGCTCTGTCATGTCTCCTGCCCCCGTCGTTCCTCCGGGGCTCCGGCCGTCACCGGTTCCCCGCGGGAACCCGCCGTCGTCTCGGGTTCCTCGTCTTCAATGATCTCTCCGGTCGCCGTGTTCACGGCGGGGCCGCCCGGGGTGGCCCCGGCCAGGGCCGCCGCGATGGTCTCGGCCGTCTTGCGGCCTATGCCGGGGACCTCGCAGATCTGCTCGACCGTCGCCGCCCGCAGCCGCTTCACCGAGCCGAAGTGCTTGATCAGCGCCTGCTTGCGGGCTTCGCCCAGGCCCGGTACGTCGTCCAGGGGGCCGGTGCGCAGCCGCTTGGCGCGTTTGGCGCGCTGGTAGGTGATCGCGAACCGGTGCGCCTCGTCACGCACCCGCTGCAGCAGGTACAGGCCCTCGCTGGTGCGGGGCAGCACGACCGGGTCGTCGTCGTCCGGGAGCCACACCTCCTCCAGACGCTTGGCGAGGCCGCAGACGGCGACGTCGTCGATGCCCAGTTCGTCGAGCGCCCGCCGCGCGGCCGCCACCTGGGGCCGGCCGCCGTCCACGACGACGAGTTGGGGCGGGTAGGCGAACTTCCGGGGGCGGCCGTCGTCGTCCTTGAGCGAGTCGAGCGGGCCCGGTGAGTCGGGTGAGGTGGGAGGGCCTACGGATACGTCGCCGTCCACGGCGTGGCGGGGGGAGGCCGCGTCGACGGGGGCGCCGGTTGCTTGGGGGTCGTCCGTCCCGACGGCGTCGGGGGCGGCGCCGGTTGCGTGGGCGGCGTCCGTCCCGACGGCGTCGGCAGGGGGGCCCGCGTCGGTGGGGGCGCTGCGGCCGTCGGCCCACTCCCCCGTGCGCTCCTTGTCGGCGAGGTACCGCTTGAAGCGGCGGGTGATCACCTCGTGCAGGGAACGGACGTCGTCCTGGCCCTCGAAGCCCTTGATCTGGAAGCGGCGGTACTCGCTCTTGCGGGCCAGGCCGTCCTCGAAGACGACCATGGACGCGACCACGTCGTCGCCCTGGAGGTGTGAGACGTCGTAGCACTCGATGCGCAACGGGGCGCTGTCCAGGTCGAGGGCGTCGGCGATCTCCTCCAGCGCACGCGAGCGCGTGGTCAGGTCGGAGGCGCGCTTGGTCTTGTGCAGGACGAGGGCCTGCTGGGCGTTGCGCTCCACCGTCTCCATGAGCGCGCGCTTGTCGCCGCGCTGCGGGACGCGCAGGGAGACACCCGAGCCGCGGCGGCCGGTGAGCCATTCCTGGACGGGCTCGACCGGGTCGGGCAGGGCGGGGACGAGGACCTCCTTGGGCACCGCGTCGCCGGTCTCCTCGCCGTAGAGCTGCTGCAGCGCGTGCTCGACGAGGTCGCCGGTGGTGACGGCCTCCACCTTGTCGGTGACCCAGCCGCGCTGCCCGCGCACCCGTCCGCCGCGGACGTGGAAGATCTGGACGGCCGCCTCCAGCTCGTCCTCGGCGACGGCGATCAGGTCGGCGTCGGTCGCGTCGGCGAGCACCACCGCGTTCTTCTCCATGGCCTTCTTCAACGCGTCGATGTCGTCGCGCAGGCGGGCGGCCCGCTCGTACTCCATCTCCTCGGCCGCCTCCCTCATCCGCCCTTCCAGACGGCGGAGGTAGGTGCCGGTGCGGCCGGTCATGAAGTCGCAGAATTCGTCGGCCAGTTCGCGGTGCTCCTCGGCCGACACCCGGTCCACGCAGGGGGCGGAGCACTTGCCGATGTAGCCGAGCAGGCAGGGCCGGCCCGTACGGGCGGCGTTCTTGAAGACACCGGCGGAGCAGGTCCGCACCGGGAAGACGCGCAACAGCAGGTCGACGGTGTCGCGGATGGCCCACGCGTGCGCGTACGGCCCGAAGTACCGGACGCCCTTCTTCTTGTGGCCGCGCATCACCTGGACACGGGGAAACTCCTCGTTCATCGTCACCGCGAGGTACGGGTAGCTCTTGTCGTCGCGGTACTTGACGTTGAACCGGGGGTCGTACTCCTTGATCCAGGAGTACTCCAGCTGCAGCGCTTCGACCTCCGTGGACACCACCGTCCACTCCACGGACGCGGCGGTGGTCACCATGGTGCGCGTCCGTGGGTGCAGGCCGGCCAGGTCCTGGAAGTAGTTCGCCAGGCGCTGGCGCAGGCTCTTCGCCTTCCCGACGTAGATCACCCGGCGGTGCTCGTCACGGAACCGGTACACCCCGGGAGAGTCCGGGATGTCTCCCGGCCTGGGGCGGTAGCTGGAGGGATCGGCCATGTCTCACACCCTACTGGCGCACTGTGACACTCCGGGGGCCGAGGACGACGGGTCCGGCAGTGTCCGGGCGTACCGGAGGCGGTCCGACTCGGCCAAGCACGGGCGGGCGCCGTGCGCCAGGTGTTGTCGCGGTCTGGTCAACGCGCTTCAATGCGGGGGAACTCGGGGCCGTGAACGACGCCGCACGGAGAGTGAACGGCCGGGCGTCCACGGGGGCGGGCCCCGGCACATCCACGGGAAACGGCCTGACCAGCCGTTGTGAGCTTTCACAGAGAGGCCCCCTGCATGCTGCATGCCACACAGCACGCGGACACCGCCGCGCGCACCGGCGCGATCGTCGGCGCGGACACCTGCCCGGACACCGGCGCGAACGGTTCTTCGTACGCCGGCTCGGACGGCCTCGGCGACCGCATCGCGGCCGCCGGCGTGCACGACGGCGTCGGCGGCTTGGGCGCCTGCGACGACGGCGTGGGCGACAGCAGGGACGTGGGCGACGGCGGGAACGCAGGTGGGGGCGCGGGCGACGGCGGGGAGGTCAGTGGGGGCGGTGCCGGGGAGGACGCGGGTGCCGGAGATGCGGGACTGGCGGCGGCTCTGCGGGGCGGGCCCTTCCACGTCGCGCTGCGCGCGGCCATAGCCGCCCGGGGGTTGCCCCTCCAACGCGTCCAGCACCATCTCTCACGCCAGGGCATCACGGTGGGAGTGACGAGCCTCAGCTACTGGCAGCAGGGCGCCCGACGCCCACAGCGCCCCGAGTCGCTGCGGGCCGTACGCGCGCTGGAGGAGATCCTGCGTCTGCCGGAGGAGTCACTGATCCGCCTGCTCTCGGAGGCGTCCGACGACATGGCGGGTACCGGTCGGCGGGCCGTCCGCTCCTACCGCTCCCACCTGGCGGCGTCCGACATCCTGCGGAAACTGGTCGCCGACCTCGGCATGCCCCTCGACGGCGGTCTGCACATGCTCGCCCACCACGAGCGCGTGCGCGTCGGCGCGCACCGCGAACTGCTGGGCCGCGAGGCGCACCACATCGTGCGCGCCGCCCGCGACGGCGTCGACCGCTTCGTGGCCGTGCACCAGGGCGACCCCGGGTGCGCGCCCGAGCGCATGGCGGTGCACGCGCTGGAGAACTGCCGCGTCGGACGTGTCCGGCGCCACCACGAGACCGGCATCCTCGTCACCGAACTGCTCTTCGACACCCGGCTGCGCTGCGGCGACACCTATCTGTTCCGCCACGGCGTCGAGGACGGCACGGCGGGTGTCTCGCACGAATACGTGAGAGGCTTCGGGCCGCTGGGCGGCCAGTACGCACTCCAGATCGCGTTCGACGCGCGTGCCCTGCCCGTGCGCTGCCACCGCTTCACCCAGCACTCGGCGGCGGCCCCGCGCGGCGGCCGCCAGGAACTGCCGCTGAGCCACCGCCACCACTGCGTCCACCTCGTCGAGCCCCGCGTGCGCACGCGCATGGTGGGAATCAGCTGGGACTGGGACTGAACGGACCCGCCCCACCGGCACGAACGCCGGCGCGGACGTCGGCACGAACGCCGGCGCCCTGTCCGCCCGGAGACCGCCCGACAGCCGCGCCGCCTGCCCGGCCGGACCCTGGCTCCAACGCCGGTGCCCCCGCCGTCCCGCCCGCGTCCGCCGCCCCTTGCACCGGTCGGGCGGGCGCCGGTCGAGCGCCGGTCAGATCCGGTCAGGCGCCCGGGCCCGCGATCAGCTTGCCGTTCTCCGCCTTGACGGAGAGCTTGGGCAGGCCCACGGAGGCCGGTCCCCGCAGCACCTCGCCGGTCGCCGCGTCGAACTCACTGCCGTGGCACGGGCAGATCAGCTTCTCCCCGTCGAGCTTGTTGATGGCGCACCCGGCGTGCGTACACACCGAGCTGTACGCGCTCAGGGCGCCGTCGCCGGCCCGGCTGACCACCACGTTGTGGTCGCGGTAGAGCCGGGCGTCGCCGGGCGAGAGCTCGCTCGCCGACCCCAGTTCCACCGGCGCCGTGGGCGTGGCCGCCTCGGTCGTACCGCCCAGGGGTGAGCAGGCGGCCGCTGCCGTCCCGGCGACGGGCGTGAGAGCCGCCCCTCGCAGAACGGTGCGGCGGGTCGCGGAGGGTCGGCCGGGCATGAGGGACTCCACTGTCGGGGCGCGGTGCGGGCGGTCACGCACACGCGGTGCGGGCGGTCACGCACACGCGGTGCGGGCGGTCACGCGCACGATACCGCCGGGGTCCGGGTGGGGTTGCGGCGGGTTGCAGCGGGTTGCGGCGGGTTGGGTGGACGTAAGTGTCTATGGGGGTGCAGCGCTCACGCAGACTTCAGACGTCAGCGGCTGCCGCAAACGCGGGCGTAAACGCGTGCGTAAACGCGTGCGTAAACGTTTGCGCATGCGCTTGCGTAAGCGTTTACGAGCAACCTCTGGATGCGATAGCTTGCCGACCGTACGCGGGTCACCGCTCGGCGCCCACCACCGACCGTCCGTCGCTCACGCCATGACGGCGGACCGCCGTCAGACGCACTGCTTCGGAACGGAGACCACATGGCGACCATGGCCGACGTCGCACGCCTTGCCGGAGTGTCCGCCGCGACCGTCTCGCACGTGATGAACGGGACCCGGCCCGTCCTGCCCCACACGCGCCAGGCCGTCCTCGACGCCATCGACGAACTCGGCTACACCCCCAACGGCCTGGCCCGCTCGCTGGTGACGGCCCGCACCCGTTCCATCGGGCTGGCGGTGTCCGCGATCAGCAACCCGTACTTCACGGAGATCCTCCAGGGCGTCGAGGCGAGCGCCCTGGAGCACGGCTACAGCCTGCTGATCGCCGACCCGCACGACGACCCGGAGCACGAGCGCAAGGCCGTCCAGCTGCTGCACGAGCGCAGGGTCGACGGGCTGGTCGTGGCCCCCTCCGCCGACTCGGACGGCCTTCTCGCCTACCTCGGCCGCCATGCCGTACCCACGGTCCTGCTCGACCGGACGGTGGACGCTGTCGCCGACGGCATGCCCCGCTTCGACCAGGTGTGCGCCGAGAACGCAGAGCCGATGGCCGAGCTGGTCGGGCACCTCACCGGGCTCGGCCACCGCCGGATCGGCCTGGTCGCGGGCCTGCCCGGCCTCAGCACCACGGAGGAGCGCGTCTCGGGCTACCGGCACGGCCTGGCCGGCGCCGGGCTCCCCTACGACGAACGACTCCTGGTCCACGGCGACTCCGCGACCGCCGGCGGCGAGCGAGCCACCGCCACCCTGCTGTCCCTCGCCACCCCGCCGACCGCGCTCGTCACCGCCAACAACGCGATGACCATCGGCGCGCTGCGGGCGCTGCGCGAACAGGGCCTGTCGGTGCCGGACGACATCGCGTTGTGCTCCTTCGACGACTTCGCCTGGGCGGACCTGTTCTCGCCCCGGCTCACCGCGATCGCCCAGCCCAGCCGGGAGATGGGCGCGCGCGCCGTCCAGGTGCTGCTCGACCGGCTCGCCGACCCGGACCGGCCGGCCCGGACCGTGCGGCTGGGCTGCTCCTTCGTCCACCGCACCTCCTGCGGATGCGCCGAGGACTCCCCGGCGCGTCCCACCCCTCCTGCCCCCGCACCCGCTGCCCGCGCACTCCTCGAAGGGAACCGCCCGTGATCGTCGTCGCCGGTGAGGCACTGATCGACCTGGTACCACAAGGCGCGGGAGCGCTGGCCGATCTACGGCCGGCACTCGGAGGCGGCCCGTACAACACCGCGGTCGCCCTCGGGCGGCTCGGCTCCCCCACCGCCTTCGCCTCCCGTACGTCGCGGGACGCCTTCGGGGAGGCCCTGCTGGACGGGCTGCGCCGGGCCGGTGTGGACGTCCGCGCGGTGCAGCGGGGACCGGAACCGACCACGCTGGCGGTCGCCACACTCGACGCCGACGGTTCGGCCGCCTACTCCTTCTACGTCGACGGCACCGCCGACCGTCTGTTCGCGGCCCCGGACGAGCTGCCCGCCGGGACTCGCGCGGTGTCCTTCGGGACGTGTTCGCTGGTTCTGGAGCCGGGTGCGAGCGCCTACGAGAGGCTGATGCGGTTCGCGGCCGGGCGCGGTCTGTTCACCGCGCTCGACCCGAACATCAGGCCCGGGCTGATCGCCGACCCGGACGCCTACCGGGCCCGCTTCAAAGACTGGCTGCCCTCGGTGACCCTGCTGAAGCTCTCGGAGGAGGACGCCCGCTGGCTGGGCGGCACGCCGCGTGAGTGGCTCGCGCAGGGGCCGTCCGCCGTAGTGATCACCCAGGGCGGCGACGGGCTGACCGCGTTCACCCGGGACGGAGCCGTGCACTCGGTGCAGGGTGAGCCCGTCGAGGTGGTGGACACCATCGGGGCCGGCGACACCGTGAACGCGGCGCTTCTGCACGGCCTCGCCCAGCAGGACGCCCTGTCGCCCCAGGCCCTGGCCGCGCTGGGCCCGGCGGGCTGGGAACGCCTGTTGCGGTTCGCCGCCCGAGCGGCGGCGCTCACCTGCTCCCGCGCGGGGGCGGAACCTCCGTACGCAGCGGAACTGGGCGACTTCTGACGGCGAAGTCGCGCATGCCCGCCGGCGAGGGCCGCGCGGCGGACGGCGAGGCTGCTGCCGGCGAGGCGGCAGCGGGGCGTCCGGCGCAAGGGCCGGGCAGCCTCCGGCAGGGACCCGGACGCCGGAGAACGGCGGCGGCGCCCCGTGGGGTCTCCACGGGGCGCCGGGTCGTGGCCGGTCCGGACCGGGCCATGCCGTCGACGGCCCTCACGCCTTGCGGGCGCGGGCCGTCTTCTTCGCCGGAGCCGTCTTCTTGGCCGCCGCGGCGGCCTTCCTGGTCACCGTGCTGCTGACGGCCGACCCCGCGGCGACGGTCTTCTTCGCGGCGGTCCGGCGCGGCGCCTTCACCGGCGCGGCGTCGCTGATCCGGTCGGCGCCGAGGATCTCCCGCAGGAACTTGCCGGTGTGGCTGGCCGGCACCCCGGCCACCTCCTCCGGCGTGCCCTCGGCGACGACGATGCCGCCGCCCGCGCCGCCCTCGGGACCCATGTCGACGATCCAGTCGGCGGTCTTGATCACATCGAGGTTGTGCTCGATGACGATGACCGTGTTGCCCTTGTCGACCAGGCCGGACAGGACCTTCAGCAGCTTGCTGATGTCCTCGAAGTGCAGCCCGGTGGTCGGCTCGTCCAGCACGTAGACCGTGCGGCCGGTGGAGCGCTTCTGCAGCTCGCTGGCGAGCTTCACGCGCTGTGCCTCACCGCCGGAGAGGGTGGTGGCGGACTGGCCGAGGCGGACGTAGCCGAGACCGACGTCGTTGAGCGTCCTGAGGTGGCGGTTGATCGACGGGACGGCCTCGAAGAAGTTCATGGCCTCTTCGATGGGCATGTTGAGGACCTCGGCGATGGACTTGCCCTTGTAGTGGACCTCCAGGGTCTCCCGGTTGTAGCGGGCGCCGTGGCAGACCTCGCAGGGGACGTAGACATCCGGGAGGAAGTTCATCTCGATCTTGATGGTGCCGTCGCCCGCGCAGTTCTCGCAGCGGCCGCCCTTGACGTTGAAGGAGAAGCGGCCCGGCAGGTAGCCGCGGACCTTCGCCTCGGTGGTCTCGGCGAACAGCTTGCGGATGTGGTCGAAGACACCGGTGTACGTCGCCGGGTTCGAGCGCGGGGTGCGGCCGATGGGCGACTGGTCGACATGGACGACCTTGTCGACGAGGTCGTCGCCGTCCACGCGCGTGTGCCGCCCGGGCACGTTGCGCGCGCCGTTGAGTTCGCGGGCCAGGTGTGTGTACAGGATGTCGTTGACCAGTGTCGACTTGCCCGATCCGGAGACACCTGTGACGGCGGTGAACACGCCGAGCGGGAACGAGACGTCGATGTCCCGCAGGTTGTTCTCCCGGGCGCCGTGCACCGTCAGGCGCCGGGAGGGGTCGATCGGGCGGCGCACGTCGGGCACCGGGATGGACTTCTTGCCCGCCAGGTACTGGCCGGTCTGCGACTCGGCGTTGGCGAGCAGCTCCTTCAGCGATCCGCTGTGCACGACCTTGCCGCCGTGCTCGCCGGCGCCGGGGCCGATGTCGACGATCCAGTCGGCGACCTTGATGGTGTCCTCGTCGTGCTCGACGACGATGAGCGTGTTGCCCATGTCGCGCAGCCGGACGAGGGTCTCGATCAGCCGGTGGTTGTCGCGTTGGTGCAGGCCGATGGACGGTTCGTCCAGGACGTAGAGAACGCCGACGAGGCCGGAGCCGATCTGGGTGGCCAGGCGGATGCGCTGTGCCTCGCCGCCGGAGAGGGTGCCGGCCGCGCGGTTGAGCGAGAGGTAGTCCAGGCCGACGTCGACCAGGAAGCGCAGCCGCTCGTTGACCTCCTTGAGCACGCGCTCGGCGATCTTCTTGTCGCGCGCGTTGAGCTTCAGCTCGCCCAGGAAGTCCGCGCAGTCGCTGATGGACATCGCGGAGACCTCGGCGATCGACCTGCCCATGATCGTGACCGCCAGGACAATCGGCTTCAGGCGGGTGCCCTCGCAGGTGGGGCAGGGCACCTCACGCATGTAGCCCTCGAAGCGCTCACGGCTGGCGTCGCTCTCGGCCTCGCTGTGCCGGCGCTTGACGAAGTTGACGGCGCCCTCGAAGGAGGCCATGTAGACGCGCTCGCGTCCGTACCGGTTCCGGTAGCGGATCTCGATCTGGGTCTTGTGGCCGTACAGCAGGGCCTTCCTGGCACGCTGCGGCAGGCCGGCGAAGGGGATGTCGGTGCGGAAGCCGAGCGCGTCCGCGAGGGCGTTGACCTGACGGTCGAAGTAGTCCTTGGTGTGGCCGTGCGACCAGGGGTGGATGGCGCCCTCTTCGAGGGTCTTGTCCCCGTCGGGCACGATCAGCTCGGGGTCGACCTCCATGCGCGTGCCGATGCCGGTGCACTCGGGGCAGGCGCCGAAGGGCGAGTTGAAGGAGAAGGAGCGCGGCTCCAGCTCCTCGAAGGACAGGTCGTCGTACGGGCAGTACAGGTGCTCCGAGTACATGCGCTCGCGCTCGGGGTCGTCCTCGGGGAGGTCGACGAAGTCGAGCACGACCATGCCGCCGGACAGGCCCAGGGCGGTCTCGACGGAGTCGGTGAGGCGGCGCTTGGCGGAGTCCTTGACCGTGAGGCGGTCGATCACCACCTCGATGGTGTGCTTCTCCTGCTTCTTCAGCGTCGGCGGGTTGGAGAGCTGGACGGTCTCGCCGTCCACGCGCGCGCGGGAGTAGCCCTTGGTCTGCAGGTCGGCGAAGAGGTCGACGAACTCGCCCTTGCGCTCGCGCACCAGCGGCGACAGGACCTGGAAGCGGCTGCCCTCCGGCAGCTCCAGGACCTTGTCGACGATGGCCTGCGGCGACTGGCGGGAGATCGGGCGGCCGCACTCGGGACAGTGCGGCTTGCCGATGCGGGCGAAGAGCAGGCGCAGGTAGTCGTAGACCTCGGTGATGGTGCCGACCGTGGAGCGCGGGTTGCGCGAGGTCGACTTCTGGTCGATCGAGACGGCCGGGGAGAGGCCCTCGATGAAGTCGACGTCCGGCTTGTCCATCTGGCCGAGGAACTGGCGGGCGTACGAGGAGAGGGACTCCACGTAGCGCCGCTGGCCCTCGGCGAAGATGGTGTCGAAGGCCAGGGAGGACTTGCCCGACCCGGACAGGCCCGTGAAGACGATGAGCGAGTCCCGGGGCAGGTCGAGCGAGACGTTCTTCAGATTGTGCTCGCGCGCGCCACGGACGATGAGACGGTCGGCCACGCCGGTCCGCACCTTTCTTGAGAGAAGTGACAGGGGCGAGGCCCCCGTCCTTCTCAGACTAGGGGGAGCCACTGACAACGCCGGTCGGATTCACGGGTTGCAACAATCCCCGGCCATCCAGCATGCCCGACGCCAGCTCCGACCTTATAGCACGTGCATTCGATTTACGGCACTCCTTCACCACCTTCACCCGAAGGGGTGGCGGCACTAGGGTCAGCAGCATGATTGATCACGCTCATGACCTGGCGTCTGTACGGGACGCGACCGAGCGACTGCTCACCGCGGTCGCCAAGCTGGACAACGCGGCCGTCTCCGCGCCGTCACGCCTGCCCGGCTGGAGCCGGGGGCACGTCCTGGCGCATCTGTCCCGCAATGCCGACGCCCTCGTCAACGTCCTGGAGGGCCGGCCCATGTACGCCTCCGCGGAGGTCCGTGACGGCGACATCGAGCGGGACGCCCCGCGCCCCCTCGACGAGCAGCTCGCGGACCTGCGCGGGACCGCGGCCCGCTTCGACGCGGTCGGCGCCGCCCCCGCGGACTGGTCCCGCACGGTGGAGCTGCGCAACGGGGTGACCGACTCCGCCGCACGCGTGCCGTTCCGGCGGTGGGTCGAGGTGGAGCTGCACCACGTGGACCTCGGGATCGGATACCAGCTGGAGGACCTGCCGGCCGAGTTCGTCCAGCGGGAGATCGACTTCCTGACCGAACGGTTCGCCGGGCACCCCGGCGTACCACGGACCCGGGTGACGGACGGCACGCGCGCGTGGCACACGGGACGGGCCGCGGACGCCGCCGAGGCCACCGTCACGGGCCCCGCCGCCGATCTGCTGGGCTGGCTCGCCGGGCGCCGGGACGGATCGGCGCTGTCGGTCTCCGGTGGACCGCTGCCGGGCCTCCCCCCGCTATAGGCTGCGGTCATGACGTACAGCGGAGAGGTGACGGTCGGCGGCCCGGCGGACGTGCACGAGCTCAAGGACCTCATGATCACCAAGATCGCGGTCGGCCCCATGAACAACAACGCCTATCTGCTGCGCTGCCGGGCCACGGACGAGCAGTTGCTGATCGACGCGGCCAACGACGGTCACACGCTGCTCGGCATGATCGGTGACGACGGAATCGCCTCCGTCGTTACCACCCACCGGCACGGCGACCACTGGCAGGCCCTCGCCGAGGTGGTGGCGGCCACGGGCGCGCGGACGTACGCCGGCCGCGACGACGTGGAAGGCATCCCGGTGGCGACCGACGTGCCGATCGACGACGGGGACGTGATCCGGGTGGGTCAGGTGGAACTCACCGCCCGCCATCTGGTCGGGCACACGCCCGGCTCGATCGCCCTCGTCTACGACGACCCGCACGGGCATCCTCACGTGTTCACCGGGGACTGCCTCTTCCCGGGTGGGGTGGGCAACACCCAGAGGGACCCGAAAGCCTTCGCCCGGCTGATCCACGACGTCGAGACCAAGCTCTTCGATGTCCTGCCGGACGAGACGTGGGTCTACCCGGGCCACGGCAACGACACGACCCTGGGCGCGGAGCGACCGCAGCTGCCGGAGTGGCACGCGCGCGGTTGGTGAGCGCGAGGATCGCGCCCGGGACACGTGCGCAAGTTCCTTCGCGCGGTTCACGTGGCACGGAACGGGCGCGCGCCGTCGTCGCGCGCGCCCCGCGCATATTCGGCTCGCGCGCCCCGTGTGAACGGCGCACACCTGTCGGCATGTCGCGCGCGCTCCCCACGCGCGCGGTGGGCGCGGTGAACTGGACTCAGCCCCGCGCGGGATGACGGCTCCCGCTCGGCAGTGGCCGCCGGCCTCCCGATCCCCGCCCTCGGCCGGCGGCCCAGGCGGGGTTCACGCCTCGGCCTGCGTGGCCCCGGCCAGCGCCACCACCCGCTCCACGCCGAACACGTAACCCTGCACACCACAGCCGGCGATGACCCCGTCGGCGCGCAGCGAGACGTACGAGTGGTGCCGGAAGGACTCGCGCCGGTGGATGTTGGAGATGTGCACCTCCAGGACCGGCATGCCGTCGCAGGTGTTGAGCGCGTCGAGGATCGCCACCGAGGTGTGCGAGTAGGCGCCGGGGTTGATCACGATCCCGCAGTGCTGCAGCCGCGCCTCGTGGATCCAGTCGACGAGCTGCCCTTCGTGGTTGGACTGGCGGAAGTCCACCCGGCCGCCGTGTGCGGCCGCCGCCTTCGCGCACATCGCCTCGACGTCGGCGAGCGTGTCGGACCCGTAGATCTCCGGCTGCCGCTGACCGAGGAGGTTCAGGTTGGGGCCGTTGAGGATCATGATGGGGGCGTTGGCCAGGGTGCGGGGCACGGTTCCTCCGGTCCGTCAGAAGGGGCGGTCCGCACGGGACCGCTGCTCGGACCCCGGTTTATCACGGTGCGGCCGAAGGGCCCGGAGCACTAGCCTCCTGCCATGAGGACGCCCGCGTACCCGCCCAAGCCCTCCCCCGGTGACCGGGTGGCCGTCCTGTCGCCCTCCAGCGGCCTGCCGGGGCTCTTCCCGCTCCCCTACGAACTGGGCCTGGAGCGGCTGCGCGGGGAGTACGGGCTGGTGCCGGTCGAGTATCCGGCGAGCCGCACCATGGGCTCGACGCCGCGGCAGCGGGCCGACGACCTGCACGCCGCGTTCGCCGACCCGGACATCAAGGCGGTCTTCGCCTCGATCGGCGGTGACGATCAGATCACCGTACTGCCGCTGCTGGACCGGGAGTTGATCCGGGCGCATCCGAAGCCGTTCTTCGGGTGGAGCGACAACACCAACCTGCTCATGTTCCTGCGCAACACCGGGATAGTCGGCTACCACGGTGGGAGCGTGATGGTCGAGCTGGGCCGTCCCGGCGCCATGCACCCACAGACCGCCGAGTCCCTGCGGGCCGCTCTGTTCACCCCGGGCCCGTACGAGCTGCGCCCTGCGGAGCGCTGGAACGACGTCGACCGGGACTGGGCCGAGCCGGCCACCTTCGAGACTGAGCCACCCGCACGACCCGGCACCGGCTGGACCTGGGTGAACGCCGACCGGGTGGTGGAGGGCCGCAGCTGGGGCGGGTGTCTGGAGATCGTCGCCTGGCTGCTGACGGCCGACCGGGAGATCCCGCGCGACCCGGCGGAGTTCGACGGCGGAGTGCTGTTCCTGGAGACCTCGGAGGAGTTGCCGAGCGCCACGGAGGTCTTCCGCACACTGCGCAACATGGGCGAGCGCGGGCTGCTGGGGCGCTTCTCGGCCCTGCTGATGGGCCGGCCGAAAACCTGGTCCTTCGAGCGGCCTCACAGCGAGCGGGAGGCCGCCCGCTACGCCGCCGCACAGCGCGACGCCGTCCTGCGCGCCCTGCGGGACTACGCCCCCGACACCATGGCGGTCTTCGACGTGGACCTCGGGCACACCGATCCGAACCTGGTGATGCCGTACGGCGGCCTGGTGCGGGTCGACGGGCCCGCCCGGCGCATCACGGTCACGTACTGACGAGACGGTCACCCCGCCCCGTAACCCTCCGTCACAGTGGGTAGTTGACGCGGCATGCACGACGTACGCACCGTGAGCGGCCCCGCCGCGTCCATGCCCCGGCTGGCGGCGGCCTCGCTCGCCGGCACGGCCATCGAGTTCTACGACTTCTTCGTCTACGGGACCGCGGCCGCGCTGGTTCTCGGCCCCCTGTTCTTCCCGACGTTCTCCCCCTTGGCGGGGACCCTGGCGGCCTTCGGGACCTTCGCTGTGGGCTTCGTGGCACGGCCGCTGGGGTCGGTGCTGTTCGGACACGTCGGAGACCGGCACGGACGCCGACCGGTGCTCGTGGCGTCCCTGCTGCTGACCGGCGCCTCGACGGTCGCGGTCGGTTGCGTCCCGACGTACGACAGCATCGGGGTGAGCGCTCCCCTGCTGTTGCTCCTGCTGCGGTTCCTGCAGGGACTGGGGCTCGGCGGAGAGTGGGGTGGCGCGGTGCTGCTGACGGCGGAACACGCGCCCGCCGGGCGGCGCGCGCTGTGGTCGAGCTTCCCGCAGATCGGGCCGCCGGTCGGGTTCCTGCTCGCCAACGGAGTGATGTTGGTTCTCTCGGCCACGCTGTCCGACGCGCGGTTCGCCGCGTGGGGGTGGCGGATCCCGTTCTGGGCGGGCGGGGCGCTGGCGGTGGCCGGACTCTGGCTGCGGTCGTCGCTCGCGGAGAGTCCGCGGTTCCTGGAGATCGACGACCACGCGCGCGTGCCGCTGGCCGATGTGGTGCGTCACCACTGGCGGCTCGTGCTGCTGACGGCCGGTGCGCTCGCCGCCGGCTACGCGATCTTCTACGCGGTGACGACCTGGTCCCTGGCCTACGGGACCGAACGGCTCGGCGTGGACCGCACCGTCATGCTGGGCTGCGTCATGGCGGCGGTGGTGGTGAAAGGTGCGCTGACCCCGGTGATGGCGGTCCTGGGTGACCGGTTCGGACGGCGACCGATGTGCCTGGCGGGATGCGCCGCCTGCGCACTGTGGATGTTCCCGATGGTGGCGCTGCTGGCGACCGGCGAGCCGCTGCCGATGTTCCTGGGCTTCCTGGGCGCGCTGGTCTCCTTCGTGACGATGTTCGCGGTGATCGCGGCCTATCTGCCGGAGCTGTACGAACCCCGGGTGCGCTGCACGGGCGCGGCGGTGGGCTACAACCTGGGCGGGGTCCTCGGGGGCGCGCTGACCCCGATCGCGGCGACGGCGCTCGCGGAGTCCGGGGGGCGGGTCCCCTGGGGTGTCGGTGCGTACCTGACCGGGATCGCGCTGCTCAGCCTCGGCTGTTTCGCCCTGCTACCGGAGACCCGCCCGGTGCCGGTGGCGGCGCCGGTCATGGACTGACCTGCGGCTTCGGCCGCGGCCGGCACCGGGCGGGCGGGCGGCGGCGGTCATGCGGTGACCGGCCTCGGTCCGGCCGGCGCAGCTCATCTCTCGGAGCTCCCGACGGGCCGTGCGCTTCCAGGGCGTGCGCCGGGCTACCGGGCGGCGTCCGGGTCCAGCACGTCGCAGTTGGTGTAGACGCGGTCGCCGATACACAGCGCGCCGAGCTGCTCGGCCAGTTCGGACGTCTCCGGGTCGTCGCTGTTGCGCATGGCCTCCTCGTGGGAGTCGAACTCGATCACCGCCAGGTAGCGGTGGGAGTTGTCGCGGTCCTTCAGGAGCATGTGGTGCGCGGGGGCGTTCGGCCGTCCGGCGTGGCGCAGGGCGAACTCCTGCAGCAGCTCATTGATCTCCTCCAGACGCTCGGTCCGGAAGTCGACGATCTGCACGAACTTCATGGGCACCTCACCGGGCCGGGGCGTCCCCGGGTGGGGAAACACGCTCAGCACCAAGCAAGCACCGGGAGCGGCACCCGGCAATTCGCCGCGTACCGCTCCCGTGCCTGATTCTCGCTACGCTGTCCGCCGTCAGGTGTCGGCGCTCTCCTTCGGAGCGCTCTCGCTCATGGCGTGCGCCGCATCGGCCGCCGCCTGCTTCTTCGACGCGCGCAGGCTGGTGACCGTGGTGACGATCAGGACCGAGCAGATCACGCCGAGCGAGACCGGGATGCTGATCTCGGGGACGTGGACTCCGGACTCGTGGAGCGCGTGGAGCACCAGCTTCACACCGATGAAGCCCAGGATGATGGACAGCCCGTAGCTGAGGTGGACCAGCTTGCGCAGCAGACCGCCGATCAGGAAGTACAGCTGCCGCAGCCCCATCAGGGCGAACGCGTTGGCCGTGAAGACGATGTACGGGTCCTGTGTCAGGCCGAAGATCGCGGGAATGGAGTCGAGAGCGAAGAGCACGTCGGTGGTGCCGATCGCGAGCATCACGACGAGCATCGGGGTCATGACCCGCTTGCCGTTCTGCTGGATCCACAGCTTGGTGCCGTGGTAGCGGTCGGCGACCCCGAAGCGGCGCTCGGCGGCCTTGAGCAGCTTGTTCTCCTCGTATTCCTCGTCGTCCTCGTCGGCGCGCGCCTCCTGGACGAGCTTCCAGGCGGTCCAGATCAGGAAGGCACCGAAGAGGTAGAACACCCACGAGAAGCTGGCGATGATCGCGGCGCCGGCGGCGATGAACACGGCGCGCAGGACCAGGGCTATGAGCACTCCGACGAGGAGGACGCGCTGCTGGTACTGCGACGGGACCGCGAACTTCGCCATGATCAGGACGAAGACGAAAAGGTTGTCGACGCTGAGGGACTTCTCGGTGATGAACCCGGCGAAGAACTCTCCGGCGGGCTGGCCGCCGCCGAAGACCAGCAGGCCGGCTCCGAAGAGGCCGGCGAGGGCGATCCAGACGACGGTCCAGATGCCGGCTTCCTTGATGGACACGTCGTGCGGCTTGCGGCCGATGAAGAAGTCGACCGCGATCAGGGCGGCGAGGCCCACGATCGTCAGGACCCACAGGGTCACGGAAACATCCACTGCGCCTCCGGCAATACGTAACGGCAAGTAATCAGCGTCGTCGCTGCCGGAGGTCTCTTCCGCCCGAGGAGGGCCGGCGTCCCGGGATGCCGGCCTGGTCGGTCAGGTGGCCGGATCCGTACTGACGGGAACGCCGCAGCAAGTCAGGGAGTACTCCCCTCCGTGCGAAGAACCATACTCCGATCACCAAGAGAAGGTAAAGCGTCAGGCAAAAGAATCTTCAAACGAGCAGTTCAACGGCGCTTTACCAATGCTTGGCGCGAGCCGTGGCGACCTGACTCAGTACCTGATGCAGCACCTGGCTGCCGGGCGGGACGAGCGTCGGCTCGTACGTCCAGGCGTGGCCCACCCACGGGTCGGCGAGGTGATCGTCGGGCACCGGGGTGAGCCGCAGCAGCGACCGCCACAGCGGATCCAGCAACGGACCGTAACCGGAGGCGTCCTCCCGGTCGGCGACCATCATCAGGTGGACACCGACCGCCGGGCCCTCGTCCGCGAGATACCGCAACTGGGTCACGGCACGGTCGTCGAAGCCGTGCGGGAAGTCGTTGACGACCAGCAGTTGCTCGGAGGTGTCGAAGCCGGGCGGCAGCGAGTCGGCCGCGCCGCCGCGGACCGCCATCTGCACCAGGTCCACCCGCTGGGTGAGCCGCTCCAGGACGTCCTTGACCCCGGCCGCGCCGACGGCGGGCGGGCCGGCCAGGACGCCGTGCCGCACCAGCGGCCCGAGCGCCTGCGCTCCCGAGCCCGCCGGGTCGATCACGTGCACGGTGAACTCGCCGGCCGGGTACGCGGCCAGCAGCCGGGCGGTGTGCGCCACCGCGCACTCCATGGCCAGGCGGCGCAGGTCGTGGGCGTCGGCGAAGGAGTCGTCGGCCGCGGCGGTGCGCCCGCAGTCGATCCACAACCCGCGCTCCAGCGGCAGCCGGAGCAGCATCGGGATCCGCAGCGGGTCGCTCTCGGGCAGTCGCAGATCACCCATCCGCAGCGCCATGGGGATCTCCATGGGGACGCGGTAGGCGTGCCACACAGGGTTGTCCCAGCGGGCGAACGCCGGTGGCAGCGCGGGTTCCACCACGTCGGCCTCAGCGGTGAGCTGGGCGAGGTCGCGGTCGAGGGCCTGCCGGGCATGGTCGACGAGCTGGGCGTACTTCAGGTGCGCCGCGTCGCGGGCGGCCTCGGCCTGGTCGCCGCCACGGCTGCGCGGGTCCGACAGGACCTGGTCGAGCTCCTTCTCCCGGCGCGAGTCGGCGAAATCGACTGCGCTGCGGTACGCGGCGGTGGTGCGGGCCAGGTCCTCGAACATGCCCCACACCTGGTTGTAGAGCCGCTCCTCCATGGACCAGCCGGTGGCGTCACCGGCGACGGGCTGCGCGGGCTGCCCGGGGGCCGCCGGGGGCGCGGTCGGCGGGGGTGGCGGCGGAGCGGCGCTCTGCCGGCCCGGGTGCGTGTAGTCGACGGGTCCACCGCCCGTGGGCGGCGTGGCGGGCTCTTCCGGGACGGGACTCACGGGGGTGGGACCGGCCGGCTGACTCGTGTCCGGGCCCGGGGTCGTCCGCGCCGAGTGCGGGCCGGCGTCGTCCTGGGCACCGTAGGGTCCGGAGGCGCCCGCGCCGGACGCGCCGTGTGGAGAGCCGGTCTGGTCCGGCCCCGGTGCGGAGGCGGCGGCATGGGGGCGGTCGGCGTCCGGCGTCCGCGGCCGCGGGGCCGGCAGCGCGCGGGCCAGGCCCCGCGTCACAGCCTCATGGATGCCGGAGGCCAACTGGTGGGCCTGGGGCAGGCCCTGGTCGGTGAACAGCTCGGCCAGGCCGCCCGCGTATCCCTGGCCGACCGCGCGGACCTTCCAGGCCCCCTGGCGGCGGTAGAGCTCCAGGGCGACGACGGCGGTCTCCGAGTCCAGACCGGTGAGGGTGTACGAGACGAGTTCGGTGCCGTCGAGGCCGGTGACGGCGACGAAGGGGGCAGCGACGGCACCGAAGCGCTGCGGTCCTCCCCCGCTTCTGCCGCCCGGCAGGGCGAGCAGGACGCTCACCCGATGGACGGCGGTCGGCACGGCGTCGAGATCCACCGCGAGCCGGTGGTCGGCGGCGGCCTGGCGGGAGACCTCCAGGCCGGGCAGCGCGGGCGCGCCCGGGTGGGCCACCCACTCGGCGTCCGGCACGCGGCCCTGCTCGTCACCGGTCGTGGCCGCGGCCACGACCGGCGTGCCGGCCGAGATCCTGATCTCGAGGCGGACCTGGGAGAGCGGGTGGTTCTGCCCCCGCACCAGCTCAGCCGTCATCGCCTGTCGTCCCCCTGAGTCGCGTGTGAGTGATCCGGTACCGGCCGCCTAGAGCAGCGGCAGGACGGCGGGCATCAGGTCCTGGAAGGTGCGGCCGTTGGCCGGGGTGCCCAGGGCCGTCATCGTCCAGCCGGCCCCCGACCGGTGTACCTTCGCCATGATCTGGGCGGTGTAGGCGCCGCCGCCGGCGAGGGTGTAGCGGGCGAGCTCCTGGCCGTTGGTCTCGTCGACCAGACGGCAGAAAGCGTTCTGGACCTCCTGGAAGGTCTGCCCGGTGAAGGAGTTCACGGTGAAGACGATCTGGTCGATGTGGACCGGCACCCGCGCCAGGTCCACGAGGATCGCCTCGTCGTCGCCGCCCTGCCCGACGCCGCCGACGAGGTTGTCGCCGGTGTGGCGCACCGAGCCGTCGTCGCTCACCAGGTGACGGAAGAAGACGACGTCGACGGGCTGCTTGTCGGCGAAGAGGACGGCCGAGGCGTCGAGGTCGATCTCTCGGGTGCGGGACCCGAACAGGCCGCGGCGCGGAGCGGCCTGCCAGCCGAGACCCATGCGCACCGCGGTCAGGCTGCCCCCGTCGTTCTTCTGCAGACTGATGGCCTGACCCTTGGTCATGTTGACGGTCACGCGCTGATTCCCCTCTCGGACGTCCCCTGTTGCCGCGCACCGCGCGGTTGGCAAGAACCCTACGCAGACGCACTGACAGTGCCGAACCCGGCCACCTACTTTGTGTCGGTCTTGCAACACAGCGCATCCGCCCGGACCACCCGTCCACCGCCGGGTGCGGCGTCAGGCCAGGCCCGCCTCCTTCATCTGGCGCAGCTCCTTCTTCATCTCCGAGACCTCGTCGCGCAGCCGGGCCGCGATCTCGAACTGGAGATCGGCGGCGGCCGCCCGCATGCGCTCGGTCATCTCCTCGATCTGCTCGGCGAGGTCGGCCGCGGGACGGTCGGTCGGGACGGTCTCGCGGGCCTTGCCCTTGGCCGGCTTGGTGGTCTTCGCGCCCTGGGCCGCCTTCGCCGCCTTGCCGCCGAGAGACGGCACCGGGGCCTTGGTGCCGCCGCCGTCCTTCCCGGCCTTGCGGTAGCCCGAGCCGAGCAGCTTCTCGGTGTCGACCTCCTCGCGGGCGATCTGCGCCACGATGTCGTTGATCTTCTTGCGCAGCGGTTGCGGGTCGATGCCGTTCGCCGTGTTGTAGGCGACCTGCTTCTCCCGGCGGCGGTTGGTCTCGTCGATGGCCCGCTCCATCGCCGGGGTGATCTTGTCGGCGTACATGTGGACCTGGCCGGAGACATTGCGCGCCGCGCGGCCGATCGTCTGGATGAGCGAGGTACCCGACCGCAGGAAGCCCTCCTTGTCGGCGTCGAGGATGGCCACCAGGGACACCTCGGGCAGGTCCAGCCCCTCCCGCAGCAGGTTGATGCCGACCAGGACGTCGAACTCGCCGCTGCGCAGTTCGCGCAGCAGCTCCACGCGGCGCAGGGTGTCGACGTCGCTGTGCAGGTAGCGCACCTGGATACCGAGCTCCAGGAAGTAGTCGGTGAGGTCCTCGGCCATCTTCTTGGTGAGCGTGGTGACCAGGACGCGCTCGTCCTTCTCGACCCGCTGCCGGATCTCGTGCACCAGGTCGTCGATCTGGCCCTCGGTGGGCTTGACGACGACCTCGGGGTCGACGAGTCCGGTGGGACGGATGATCTGCTCGACGACGCCGTCCGCCCGGGACAGCTCGTAGTTCCCGGGCGTCGCCGAAAGGTAGACGGTCTGGCCGATGCGCTCCTGGAACTCCTCCCACTTCAGAGGGCGGTTGTCGAGCGCCGACGGCAGCCGGAAGCCGTGGTCGACGAGGGTGCGCTTGCGGGAGGCGTCGCCCTCGTACATGGCGCCGATCTGTGGGACCGTGACGTGCGACTCGTCGATGACGAGCAGGAAGTCGTCCGGAAAGTAGTCCAGCAGGGTGTTCGGCGGGGAGCCGGGGAGGCGCCCGTCGAAGTGCATCGAGTAGTTCTCCACGCCGGAGCACGTGCCGATCTGGCGGAGCATCTCGATGTCGTAGGTGGTGCGCATGCGCAGGCGCTGGGCCTCCAGAAGCTTCCCCTGCTTCTCCAGCTCGGTGAGGCGCTCGGTCAGTTCCTTCTCGATGTCGTTGACGGCCCGCTCCATGCGCTCCGGGCCGGCGACGTAGTGGGAGGCCGGGAAGACGTAGAGCTGCCGGTCGTCGCTGATGATCTCGCCGGTGAGCGGGTGGAGCGTGGAGAGGGCCTCGATCTCGTCGCCGAACATCTCGATGCGGACGGCGAGTTCCTCGTAGACCGGGAAGATCTCGATGGTGTCGCCGCGCACCCGGAAGGTGCCGCGGGTGAACGCCATGTCGTTGCGCGTGTACTGGATGTCGACGAAACGGCGCAGCAACTCGTCGCGGTCGATCTCCTCGCCGACACGCAAGGGGACCATGCGGTCCACGTACTCCTGCGGTGTGCCGAGGCCGTAGATGCAGGAGACGGAGGCGACCACGACGACGTCACGCCGGGTGAGCAGGGAGTTGGTCGCGGAGTGGCGCAGCCGCTCGACCTCCTCGTTGATCGAGGAGTCCTTCTCGATGTAGGTGTCCGACTGCGGGACGTACGCCTCGGGCTGGTAGTAGTCGTAGTACGAGACGAAGTACTCGACCGCGTTGTCGGGCAGGAGCTCGCGGAACTCGTTCGCCAGCTGGGCGGCCAGCGTCTTGTTCGGGGCCATCACCAGGGTGGGGCGCTGGAGCTTCTCGATCATCCACGCGGTGGTGGCGGACTTGCCGGTGCCGGTCGCGCCGAGCAGGACGACGTCCTTCTCACCGGCCTCGATGCGCCGCGCCAGCTCGGCGATGGCCGCCGGCTGGTCGCCGCTGGGCTGGTACGGGCTGACGACCTCGAAGGGCGCCACCGTGCGTTCGATGTGGGAAACGGGCCGCATGCCATCCACCGTACGACCCGCCACTGACAACGGGGTCCGGTCAGCGATTCTGCGGGGCCCGGTGGCCGTGCGCGAGGTCGCGGCGCGGGATGCGCGGGGACGGGCGGCGGCGGGTGCGGGCGGACGGCTCGTGGGCAGGGACACCGGGTTCGTGCTCGACGCGGGCGGCGGGCCGGCCCGTGGCCATCAGCGGGTCGAACAGGACGACGGCTCCGGCGAGGCAGAGGAAGGCGAGCGGGCCGATCAGCATGGGCGCGAGGACGGCGGCGGAGGAGTCGCCCACGGCCGGCGCGCCGCTGCCGTGGAGGTGGACACTCATGGCGGCCATGCCGGTGTAGTGCATACCGCTGACGGCGACTCCCATCACCAGGCTCGCGCAGACGCTCCACCTCAGGCCCCTGACCTGTACGGCGGCCCACAAGGCGACGGTCGCGGCGCCCATCGCGATGACGACGGACAGGGCGACGGTGACGGTGTTGTACTCCAGGGTGCCGTTCAGCCGCAGTCCCGCCATGCCCAGGTAGTGCATGGAGGCGATACCCAGGCCGGTCACGGTGCCGCCGGTGAACAGCGCCGCTCCGGCGGCCCCCCGGTAGCCGACGATGAAGACGCCGACGCCGACCATGAGGACCGCGACGCCCAGACTGGCGAAGGTCATGGGCTTGTCGTACTGGATCGGTGCGCCGCGCACGGTGAAGCCCATCATGGCGACGAAGTGCATGGTCCATATGCCGGAGCCGATCGCCGCCGCACCGAGGGCCAGCCAGCCGGGGCGCCAGGAGCGGGCCACCACCAGGGCTCTGGTCGTGCAGCGCAGGCCCAGGGCCCCGCCCAGGCAGGCCATGAGATAGGCCACCAGCGGGGTGACGAGTCCGTAGTTGAAGCCGTCGACCGTGCCTTGCATGCCCGGCTGCCCCTCCGCCCTGTCGACGTGTCCGAAAAGCGCCCCCTCCCCGGGACCGCGGGGAGCGGTCAGGGGTGACGCAGAGAGTAACCCCCACCGGATTGGTCGAACGATTCTCCGGCGAAGAAACACGGTCTTGCCCCACATGTGCCGCCTCAGTGAGCGGGAGTGGGCGACTCTCTCCACCGTGCGGCAGTCCGACACACCCCGTCCGTGACTCTCTGCTGTCAGAGTTGAGCTGTCCGTGATCGCTCGACGCGAGGAGTACGCATGCACACGCGTGCACTTGCCGCCCTGTCCACCGCTCTCCTGGGCGTCGTCGCCCTCCTGCTCCCCGCGCCGCACGCCCGGGCCGGGACGGTGTCCCTGCCGACGGTGGTCGCCCACCGGGGTGCCGCCGCCTACGCCCCCGAGAACACCCTGGCCGCCGTGGACGAGGCCGCGGAACTGGGCATCCGTTGGGTGGAGAACGACGTCCAGCGCACCCTGGACGGCGAACTCGTGGTCATCCACGACGACAGTCTCCGCCGTACGACCGACGCGGAGGAGGTCTTCCCCAGCCGTGCTCCGTGGAAGGTGGGGGACTTCACGGCCGCCGAGATCGCGCGGCTGGACGCGGGCAGCTGGTTCTCCCCCGCGTACGCGGGCACACGCGTGCCGACGCTGGAGCAGTACCTGCGGCAGGTCGAGTCCCATCGGCAGCGGCTGGTCCTGGAGGTCAAGAATCCCTCGCTGTACCCGGGGATCGAGCAGGACATCCTCAAGGCGCTCGGCGACGCGGGGTGGCTCGACGAACGGCACCTCGACGGCCGGCTGATCGTGCAGAGCTTCGATCTGGACAGCCTGCACGCCGTGCGGGCCCTGGAGCCGGCTGTCAGGACCGGATTCCTCGGGGCGCCTGCCGAGACGGAGCTGTCCCGGTACGCGGCGGTGGCCGATCTGGTGAATCCGCCCTACACCGCCGTGTCGCAGGCGTACGTGTCGGCGCTGCGCGAGCACGTCGGCCCGCACGGGGACCCCCTGCGGGTCTTCGCGTGGACGGTGGACGACCCCGGCACCGTCCGCGACCTCGTCCGGGACGGCGTCGACGGCATCATCAGCAACAAGCCCGACGTGGTGCGGCGGGCCCTGTACCTGCGCTGACCCCGTGCGCGGCGGCGTTGTCGGTGGCAGGCCGTACGGTGGGCGCATGGACAGCCACGGACAGGACGAGCAGCGCGTCGTGTGGACCGTCGTCGGTACCGACATCGGGCCGCTGCTGCTCGCGGCGACCGGCGCGGGTCTGGTCAACGTCGTCTTCCACGCGGACGGGGCGAGGCGCGAGAAGGCTCTGGCCCAGCTCGCCGAACGCCTGGCCGCGGTGCCCGTCGAGGCACCCGGTGCCCCGCTGCTCGCGGAGGCGATACGCCAGGTCGAGGCCTACTTCGCCGGTGCCCGGCAGGCCTTCGAGCTACCGCTGGACTGGTCTTTGACAGGGGGCTTCAACCGGCAGGTGCTGCGCGAGCTGGCCGCCGGTGTGCCGTACGGGACGGTGGTCGGCTACGGCGACCTCGCCCGGCGGGTGGGGCAGCCGGGGGCGGCCCAGGCGGTGGGCACGGCGATGGGCGCCAATCCGCTGCCGGTGGTGGTGCCCTGTCACCGGGTCGTGGAGAGCGACGGCGGGATCGGGGGCTTCGGGGGCGGTCTGGAGGCCAAGCGCAGGCTGCTCGCCCTGGAGGGCGTGCTGCCCGAGCCGCTGTTCTGAGAGTGTCCTCCCACAGGCCGGGGGTTTGACGGGGGCTGCCGCCCGCCAGAGATGAGGGAGAACCGTCGGACAGGAGGCAGGCGCGTGACCCTGGTGGTGTCGGAAGAGGTTCGGGAAGCGGTCGACGCCCGTCGACCGGTGGTGGCCTTGGAGTCCACGATCATCGCGCAGGGGCTTCCCCGCCCGCGCAACCTGCAGGTCGCCCTGGAGCTGGAGGCGGTGGTGCGCGCGGAGGGCGCCGTGCCGGCGACCGTCGCGGTCCTGGACGGGCGGCCGCACGTCGGTCTGGACAAGGAGCAGGTGGAGCGGATCGCCAACGAGGACGGCATCCGCAAACTGGGTCACCGTGACCTGGCGCTCGCGCTCGCCCGCGCGGCGAGCGGCGCGACGACCGTGTCGGCGACCGCGCTGCTGGCGGCCCTGGCCGGGGTGCGGGTGTTCGCGACCGGCGGGCTCGGCGGGGTGCACCGTGAGTGGACGGCCACGCAGGACGAGTCGGCCGACCTGGGACTGCTGGCGCGCACCCGGATCACGGTGGTGTGCGCGGGCGTGAAGTCGATCCTGGACGTGCCGGCGACGCTGCAACGACTGGAGACACTGGGCGTCGCCGTCGCCGGGTACGGCACGGACCGCTTCCCCGGCTTCTACCTGTCGGACTCCGGGCAGCCGGTGGACTGGACGCTGGACACGCCGGAACAGGTCGCCCGGGTGATGCACGCGCAGGACGCGCTGGGCGCGCCGCAGTCGGCACTGATCGTCGCCAACCCCGTCCCGCAGGACGAGCAGTTGGATCCCGACCTGCACGCCCGGGTGCTCGCTGACGCGCTGCGGGCATGCGAGGAGAAGGGCGTCACCGGTCAATCGGTGACCCCGTTCCTCCTCGACTATCTGATGCGGCACACCGGCGGGGCGTCGCTGGAGGCCAATCTGGCCGCGGTGCGTGGCAACGTGCGTGTGGCGGCACGGATCGCGGCGGCCTGGGCCGCCTCGTGAGCAGGCGGCGGGACGACCGCGGCCCGCTGGAATCGGCGGGGAACGACAAGGGGGCGGAGAGCGGGGCCGGTGGCGCGGTCGGCATGCGCCGACGGGCCGTCGGGGGCCGCTCGGCGGACGGCGCCGGTCGGGCAGGCAGCGGGGCCCTGCTGGTCGTCGGCGATGTGGTGACCGATGTCGTCGCCCGGTACCGGGGACCGCTCGCGACGGGAACCGACACGGCGGCCGCGATCCGGACGCTGCCCGGTGGGGCGGGTGCCAACGTGGCGTGCTGGGCCGCGCATTGGGGATGCGCGGACGTGCGGCTGCTGGGCCGTGTCGGCTCGGACGCGGCGGCGTGGCACGAGCGGGAGCTGGCCGCCTGCGGGGTGCGGCCCCGGCTCGTCGTGGACGCCGACGCGCCGACCGGGACGGTGGTCTGCCTCGTCGACACGGGTGCGGCGGCGGAGCGGACGTTCCTCACCGACAGCGGGGCCTCGCTGCGGCTGGAGCCCGCCGACTGGTCCGACGCGCTGCTCGACGGTGTGACCGGACTGCACCTTTCCGGATACCTGCTGTTCTCCGCGTCCGGCCGGGCAGTGATGCGGGTCGCGCTGGAGGCGGCCCGCACGCGCGACGTGCCGGTGAGCCTCGATCCGGCGTCGGCGGGTTTCCTTGCCGAGCTGGGCGTCGACCGCTTCCTCACGCTCGCCGACGGGGTGGACGTCCTGCTGCCGAGCCGGGACGAGGCGTGTCTCCTCGCCGGAGTACCGGAGACGGCGGCCGCGGCGGCCGAGCTGAGCCGACGCTTCCCGATGGTGGTGGCCAAGCGGGGCGCTGAGGGCGCGCTGCTCGCCCGAGACGGCGGCGTCGTCACGGAGGTGCCCGCCGCCCCGGCCGAACCTCACGACACCACGGGAGCCGGCGACGCGTTCACCGGGGCGTTCCTGGCGGCACTGCTCGCCGGAGCGGCCCCCGAGGTGGCGGTGGCGCAGGGGTGTCTGGCCGGAGCGCGGGCGGTGGAGCGGTCCGGCGGCAGACCGGCCCCCACGACCCGGCGCGCGCGCTTCCCGTCCGCAGCGCCTGTGGGATGAGCCCGCTGCGGACGACGGGGCGAGAGCGACCTCATCGCGTCAGGCCGGGTACCGCCGTACGTCGACGCCGTGTTCAGCCGTCGCGGCCGGAGACGGCTACCTCTTCCTGCCCCACGCCGAGATCATCGGTGCGGTGGCCAGGTCCATGCTCCCGGACGCCAGGTTGGCGAGATGGTCGTCGATGTCCTGTCGGCCGGCGAGTCCGGCGGCGACTAGGTCGGGGCCGATCTGCCGGATCGTCGCGGATTCGAGGGCCGCGCAGGCCGGCGAGGTCAGGGGGAAGCACGCGTCGGCCTCGACACCCCGGAGCCCGGCCTCGCGCAGGAGGCGGGGCAGCCGCCTGCCGTAGGAGAGGTCGGCACCGCGGTCGGCGAGGAGGGTACGGAAGCCGTGGCGCAGCCGGTTGGCGAGCCGCTGCTCGGGCCCGTGCTCGTCGGGGCAGGCCAGCGGTTGGAGGGCGGGGTCGGCGTCCTCGACCAGAAGCCGTCCGCCGGGCCGCAGCGCCTTGATCATCGACCGCAGCGCACGTTCCCGGTCGGGCACATGCACCAGCACGAGCCGGGCGTGCACCAGGTCGAAGCCTTCCGCCGGCGGTTCCTGGGCGCCCACGTCGTGGACGCGGACCTCGACCGGTGGCCGGGCGGCGGCCAGGCGCGAGGTGTCGACATCGGTCGCGATCACCTTGCCGGTCGGCCCCACCTTCTTCGCCAGCCAGGACACCACCGAGGGGCCGCCGGCGCCGACCTCCCAGCAGCGCCAGCCGGGTCCGACGCCCAGTCGTTCGAGGTGCCGGAAGGTCGTGGGGTCGAAGAGGACGGCGAAGGCGTCGAAGCGCTCGCCCGCCTCGGGGCGCTCGTTGTCGAGGAGATATCCGTCGGTTCGCGTCATGCAGCGATCATCCCAGTCGTCCCGGTTTCGCAGGGTGGTCGACGCGTCGGGGAGCCGTCCGACGTCGCCGAAGTCCCGTTGTCCACAGGGGGGAACAAAGCGGAATCGACCCTTTCCACAGGCTTGCCCGTGGATTCCGCCCGGCTGGCAGACTGACAGGCCAAGGCGCGGGAACGCGGTGCGAGGAGATCCACACGAGGAGATCCAGATGACCATGGCAGGGAATCTGCGGAGGGTCACCGGCCTCAGCAGGGTCGGTGGACTGCGCAGGGTGGCGCGACTGGCCCGGCGCAGGGCGCGGGTCGACCTCAGTCACCCCGCGCGCTCCCCGCTGGGTTCGTCGGTGGTGAACTGCGTGACGTACCGGGACGGGGTGCGGACACCGGGCGACGGGACGCTGACGGAGAGAGTGGCCCGGGTCCGCGACAGCGGCCACGGCTTCGTCTGGCTGGGGCTGCACGAGCCGACGAACGAGGAGTTCGCGGACATCGCCGAGCTGTTCGATCTGCATCCGCTGGCGGTCGAGGACGCGATCGAGGCGCACCAGCGGCCGAAGGTGGAGCGGTACGGCGAGACGCTGTTCGCGGTGTTCAAGACGGTCTGCTACGTCGAACACGAGGAGCTGACGGCGACGAGCGAGGTCGTCGACACCGGCGAGATCATGGTGTTCATGGGGCACGACTTCGCGATCTCGGTGCGGCACGGCCGGCATGGCTCGCTGGGGCCGCTGCGCGAGGAGCTGGAGTCCGAGCCCGAGCAACTCGCCAAGGGCCCCTCTGCCGTGCTGCACGCGATCGCGGACCATGTGGTCGACGAGTACCTCACTGTCACCGACTCGGTGCACGAGGACATCGAGCAGATGGAGACGGAGGTCTTCTCCGAGGACGGGGCACGGACCGACCCGGGCCGCATCTACCAGCTCAAACGGGAACTGCTGGAGCTGAAGCGGGCCGTGGTGCCGCTGGGCCGCCCGCTGCTGGAGCTGGCGGACCGTCCGATGCGTGTGGTGGATCCGGAGATACAGGCGTACTTCCGGGATGTCTCCGACCATCTGCTGCGGGCGGCCGAGCAGATCGCCGCGTTCGACGAGCTGGTCAACTCGATCCTGCAGGCGCATCTCGCCCAGGTGACGGTCGCCCAGAACGAGGACATGCGGAAGATCACGGCATGGGCCGCGGTGGTGGCCGTGCCGACGATGGTCTGCGGGATGTACGGGATGAACTTCGAGCACATGCCGGAGCTGCACTGGAAGTACGGCTATCCGCTCGTCATGGGCGTGATATCCGTCGCCTGCCTGGTGCTGTACCGGGGGTTTCGGCGCAACGGCTGGCTCTGACGCCGGTCGGCGCCTGAGCCGGGCCGTCGCGGGACGTCAGTGCGGGGAGGGCGTGGTCCTGGCGTAGACGCTCTCGGCCCAGCCGGCCAACTGTTCCTCGCTGAGATGCCGGGTGAGGTCCGCCTCGCTGATCATGCCGACCAGCCGCTTGTCGTCGATCACCGGGAGCCGACGGATCTGGTGCTCCTTCATCTCCTGGAGAACCTCGCTGATGTCGGCGTTCGCGTCGATCCAGCGGGGCGTGCCGCGGGCCATCTCGCCGGCGGTGACCTCGGCCGGGTCGTGGCCCATGGCGACGCAGCCGACGACGATGTCTCGGTCCGTGAGGATGCCGCAGAGCCGTTCGTCGGCATCGCTGATGGGAAGGGCGCCGACGTTGAGTTCACGCATCAGCTGGGCGGCGCGGTCGAGGGTTTCGTGGGCGGGGATCCACTGGGCGCCCCGGTGCATGATGTCACCGGCGGTGGTCATGGGGTACCTCCTGGTGCCGGACGGCCGGCGCGGCGCAGAGCGCGCCGCTGTCCCGGCGCCCTACATTCTCGCCGGGCCGGACGGCGCCCGCATGTCGGCGGTCAGGCGGGCCCGCCGTTCCACGCGGGGTGCCGGGGGTCGTCGGCGCGGACCAGGACGTCGGCCGTGGCGGCGGGGTCGGCCTCGTTGTCGTAGCGCTCGAAGGCCGGAAGTGTCCACTGCTCGGGCTCCGGGGTGCGGCGGCGCAGCGCGGGCGGGGAGAGCAGGAGGTGGACGGTCAGGTCGAAGGGGAACCAGTGGCGCAGCAGGAGGGGGCCGTGGAGCAACAGGACGCCGCCGGGCGGGAGTCGGACGTAGGCGCTGCGGGTGGCGCGGTCGGTGACCGGGTCCCACAGGTCGGGCAGGATCCGCCCGTCGCCGCCGGGTTCGAGCGGCCCGAACACCTCCCGCCACAGGGCGCCGGTGTCGAACCAGCCGCCGTAGTAGGCCTCCAGGTCGTGGTGGCCGTACTCCAGGCGGACCGAGGCGGGGCGCAGGAAGCCGTGGGTGTCGACCACACGGGAGGGACGCCCCC
The DNA here is from genome assembly GCF_057707805.1 of Streptomyces sp. bgisy159. NCBI lineage: Bacteria > Bacillati > Actinomycetota > Actinomycetes > Kitasatosporales > Streptomycetaceae > Streptomyces > Streptomyces sp. bgisy159. Next base: position 41,631 of record NZ_JBYIQX010000008.1, read on the forward strand.
GGACGCGCAGTGCCTCGGCGACGCGGTCGGCGAGGTCGCCGGGGCGGGCAGCGGGCGCCCCGTCCAGGGCGACGCGGGGCCAGGCGCCGCCGTCGGCGGGTTCCAGGTCGAGCAGTCGTTCGGCGAGGCGGTCGCCGAGCCGGTCCCAGGTGATCGCTTCGAGTCGCACACGGCCATGATGCGTCAGTTCCCGTCCCGCTCACCGTTCGGCCCGGTGTCCCGGCCTCGGGCATCGGCCCGGCTCAAGGGCCGCTGTGCCCGAGAGCCGCCCCGCGTCGGCGCGATGCTCGCCGAGGCCCTGGTGCTGCTGGTCGCGGACCACGAGACGACCACGGACATGATCTCCCTCGGCGTCTTCGCCCGGCTCCGGCACCCGGGTGGGACACCGACCCGTGCGCGACGGGATCACGGCACCTTCGCCGCGCCGTGCCCGGTGCCGGTCGCCCCCCCGGTGGACGCGTGGGGCGCGGGCCGACAGGGGAATGAAGGCGTATGGAACCGACCGCCCCCGTCCCGACGCAGTCGGTGACCGCCGCTGCGGCTCCTTCCGGGCGGGGCGGCGGGCCTCTCGTCCTCCAGCCGGTCCGGCGCCGGCACTGTGCCGCCTGCCGACGCGGTCCGCTGTCGCTGCTCGTCCTGGAAGGAGGCGCACCCCGGTGCCTGGACTGCGCGGATCTGGGGCACCTGGTGTTCCTGCCGCGTGGGGACACGGCACTGACCCGCCGGTCGCGCGAAGAGAGCACGCTGTCGGCGGTCGTCGTGCGGTTCAACCGGCGCAAGGCCCGCTACGAACGGCAGGGCGTCCTCGTCGAGGAGGCGGCGCGCGCCCGCGCCGAGGCACGCTGTCTGGCGGACGCGGAGGCCCGGCGGCGGCGCCGGGCGCGGGACGCACGGCGGCGATCGGCGCTGGACGAACGGTTCATCGCGGCCTTCGCGGCGGAGATCCGGCGGCTTTTCCCGGGCTGCCCGTCGGATCGCGCGAGCGAGATAGCCGCGCACGCCTCCGTGCGCGGCAGCGGACGGGTGGGGCGCAGCGCCGCCGGCCGCGCGCTGTCCGAGGGGGCGGTGGTGTCGGCTGTCGTGGCGTCCGTGCGGCATGTGGACACGCCGTACGACCGTCTGCTGATGAACGGGATGGTGCGACACGAGGCGCGGCGGCGGATCGCGCCGGCGGTGGAGGAGGTGCTGCACCTGTGGCGGGGCGGGGAGCCTCTGGAGGGAAGAAGGGGCACGGAAGGAAGCGGGCGTCGGGGGCAGTGACCCGGGGACCGAGGCTGCACGCAGGGGTGGTGGTATCCGGGAGGAGGGCTGACCGGCGCGGGCGGGTGGGGCATGGCTTCTGCGGGTCGGCGGGGTCGGACGTATCGTGGCCGGAAGAGTGCCACCCGATGACGCTCGGCCTGCCGCACGCGTGAGCGAGGAAGACGCCATGGCCGATCCCAAGGGATTCATGACCACTCCCCGCCGGGACTGGCCGTACCGACCGGTTCACGAACGGGTACGGGACTGGGACGAGGTGCACGCCCCCGGGGCACTGTTGCCCATCATCGGCAAGCAGGCCGACCGCTGCATGGACTGCGGCATTCCCTTCTGTCACGACGCCTGCCCGCTGGGCAATCTGATCCCGGAGTGGAACGACCTGGTCGCGCGGTCGGACTGGCGGGCGGCGAGTGATCGGCTGCACGCCACGAACAACTTCCCGGAGTTCACCGGACGGTTGTGTCCGGCGCCGTGTGAGGCGGGGTGCGTGCTGGCGATCAACCAGCCCGCCGTCACGATCAAGAACGTGGAGTGCGCGATCGCCGATCGGGCCTGGGAGGAGGACTTCGTTCCGCCGCGGCCGCCGGAGCGACTGTCGGGGCGGACGGTGGCGGTCGTCGGCTCGGGGCCGACCGGGCTGGCCGCCGCGCAGCAGCTGACCCGGGCGGGCCACACCGTGGCGGTGCACGAGAAGGACGACCGGATCGGCGGCCTGCTGCGCTACGGCATCCCCGAGTTCAAGATGGAGAAACGCCATCTGGAGCGGCGTATCGACCAGATGCGCGCCGAGGGGACCAGATTCCGTACGTCGACGGCCGTGGGGCGGGACATCGGTGCCGCGGAGCTGCGGACGCGCTACGACGCGGTGGTGATCGCCACCGGGGCGACGGCGTGGCGGGAACTGCCGGTTCCGGGGAGGGAGTTGGCCGGTATCCACCAGGCGATGGAGTATCTGCCGCTGGCCAATCGGGTGTGCGCGGGCGATCTGGCGGTGTCACCGCTGTCGGCAGTCGGCAAGCACGTGGTGATCGTGGGCGGCGGTGACACGGGAGCGGACTGTCTGGGCACCGCGGTCCGCGAGGGTGCCGCGTCGGTGACACAGCTGGACATCCACATCCAGCCGGGCGCCGAGCGGGACGAGGCCGCCGAGCCCTGGCCGACCTATCCCAGGATCTACCGGCTGTCGGCGGCGCACGAGGAGGCACGCGAGCTGGGGACCGCACCGGCCGCGGACGCCGACGCCCGGCTGTTCGCGGCCTCGACGCTCCGCTTCACGGGGGACGCGGCCGGGCACGTACGGGCGCTGCACCTGGTGGAGGTGGACGCCGGGCGGCGTCCGGTGACCGGCACCGGGCGGACGCTCCCCGCAGACCTGGTACTGCTCGCCCTGGGCTTCTCGGGGCCCGATCGGGAGGACGGAATCGTGGAGCAGCTGGGGCTTGCGCTGGAGCCGCGCGGGACGATCACCCGCGACCGCGGCTTCGCGACGAACGTCCCCGGGGTGTTCGCCGCCGGGGACGCCGCGCGCGGGCAGTCGCTGGTCGTGTGGGCGATCGCGGAGGGGCGGGCGGTGGCCGCCGCCGTGGACCGCCATCTGACGGGCAGTTCGCGGCTGCCCGCGCCTATCTCGCCGTACGACCGGCCGATGACCGTCTGAGGGGTCACCGGCGCTCGTCGGCGTCCCGCCTTCGTCGCCGCCGTCCCCTTCACGGCCGCCCGTAACCATCCTCACGGCCGCCCGCAACCGAAGATGTCGTCATGTCCTTCCGCCCAGGCCACCGAAAAGACCGCCGGTAGGGTGCTGGGCCATGGAGGAACCGTGGGTCAACCCCGTGGAGCGGATCGGCGCCGACCTGCATCTGGAGCTTGCCGGGCCGGGCGGGCGACGGGCTGCACTCATCCGGGCGCTGCGGGAGGCCGTGCGCGACGGGCGGCTCGCCCCGGGCACCCGGCTGCCGCCGTACCGTTCTCTCGCCGCCGACCTCGGGGTCGCCCGCAACACGGTCGCCGACGCCTACGCGGAACTGGTGGCGGAGGGGTGGCTCAGCGCCCGGCAGGGCTCGGGCACCCGGGTCGCGATGGGGCCGCCCGCCCCACCTCTCGGACGGTCGGGGCGGCTGCGGCCCCCGGCAGCGAACGCGCGCGGACGCGGGCCGTCGCCGACACGCGCGCGTGGGCCGCACCACGACCTCAGGCAGGGCATACCTGACGCGTCGGCGTTCCCCCGCTCGGCCTGGCTGGCCTCGTACCGGCGGGCGCTGCAGCAGGCCCCCAACGAGGTGTTCGGGCCGGGCGACCCGGCCGGTCGGCGCGAGCTGCGTGAGGCGCTCACGGAGTACCTGGCACGCGCGCGGGGCGTCCGCACGACACCGGAGCGCATCGTGATCTGTTCGGGTTTCGCGCACGCGGTTCGGCTGCTGTTCGGCCAGGGCGCGGGCGGTGTACTGCGTGGCCCGCTGGCCGTGGAGGCGTACGGCCTGCCCTTCCACCGGGCGCTGCTGGCGACGGCCGGGGTACGCACCGTGCCGCTGCCGTTGGACGAACACGGCGCCCGCGTGGAGCGGCTGGCGCGGGAGCGGGCCGTACTGCTCACCCCCGCCCACCAGTTCCCGACCGGCGGCCCGCTGCACCCGGCCCGCAGGGCGGCGGTGATCGACTGGGCCCGCGCGCGGGGTGCGGTGATCGTGGAGGACGACTACGACGGGGAGTTCCGCTACGACCGCAGACCGGTCGGTGCCGTGCAGGGACTCGATCCCGACCACGTGGTCTACGTCGGCTCGGTCAGCAAGAGTCTCTCGCCCGCGCTGCGGCTGGGCTGGCTGGTGCTACCGGAGCGGTACGTCGACGGAGTACTGGCGGCCAAGGGCGAGCGTGAGGGCTGGGCGAGCGTCCCGGACCAGCTGTGCCTGGCGGACTTCATCGGGCGCGGAGCCTACGACCGGCATGTACGCGGGATGCGGCAGCGGTACCGCAGCCGCCGGGACCGGCTGGTCACGGCGCTCGCCACGCATGCGCCGCACGTCCGGGTCACGGGGGTGGCGGCGGGGCTGCACGCCGTGCTGCGGCTGCCGGCCGGCACCGAGCGGGCCACCGTGGCGGCGGCGGCCCGGCACGGAGTCGCACTGGACGGCCTCGCCGACTTCCGCCACCCCTCGGCCCCCGCGATCGGGGCCCCCGCAGCGGCCGAAGCAACAGCGCGCAAGGGACGGGGCAATAGGGCGGCGGTGACCGGAGTACCCACGGCCACCGGGGAAGCCGCTGGCGCCACCGCAGACACCGCACACACCGCAGACACCGAGTTTGCCGACACATCGGGGACCGACGGAGCCGGCGCGGGCCGCGAGGCAGGGGACGGCATCGTGGTCGGGTACGCCGCGCCCGCCGAGCACGCGTACGAGGCCGCTCTGGAGGCCCTGTGCGCCGTGCTGCCCGACGCCAGGCGGTGACCTTGTCGTCCCGGCCCAGCGCCTGCCGCTCGGCGCGGGCGGCTTGGCGCCGGCCACTCGGCGCGGGCGGCGAGCACAGGCCGCGGTCGGGCGGGCAGGCAGGGAGCGTGTGTTGGGCGCCGAGTCGGAGGGGCCACGGGGTTCGCGGTTCGTGGTGCGGCGCCGGACAAGGGGTGTGGCTCAGCAAGAACGGCAATCAGTTCACGACAGCAGGAAGTCCGCCTCTCCCGCCTTGGCACCCTCGATGAATGCGGTCATCTCGTCGGTGGTGTAGATCAGCGCCGGGCCGTCCGGATCGGTGGACTGCCGCACGGCGATCCGGCCGTCGGCGAGCTTCATCGCTTCCAGGCAGTTCCCGCCGTTGCCGCCGCTCCACGGCTTGTGCCAGCCCTCGCTGCCCAAGTCCCGCGCGGGCATGCCGTTGTAGACCCGTTTGCGCGGCTTGATGCGATCCATTCACAGCTCCTTGCGGAGATCCCGGAGGATCTCCTTCGTGCGATGTGCCGTAGCGGCCTGCGCCGCCATGCGGTCCATGACCTCCAGGTGAGTGGCCACCTCGGAGCGCGCGTCGAGGTAGACGGCGCCGGTCAGGTACTCGCTGTAGACCATGTCCGGAAGCTCCGGAACGGCGAATCGGAACAGCACGAAGGGCCCGTACGTGCCGGGGTGCGGTCCGCTCGCGAAGGGGGCGACCTGCAGTGTCACGTTGGGCAGCTTCGTGGCGTCGAGCAGTTTGCCGATCTGCGCGCGCATCACCTCCGGGCCGCCGACCGGGCGGCGCAGCACCGTCTCGTCCATGACCACCCACAGCCGGGGCGCGTCCTCGCGGGTGAGCAGGTCCTGGCGCCGCATGCGCAGGTCGACGAGGCGTTCGATGTCCTCCGGCCGGGTCTGGCCGATGGCGCCGGACCGCAGCACCCCGCGCGCGTAGTCCTCGGTCTGCAGCAGGCCGGGCACGAAGTGCGGCTCGTACTGGCGGATCAGGCTCGCCGCGCCCTCCAGGCTGACGTGCATGGAGAACCAGCCGGGCAGGACGTCATGGAAGCGCTGCCACCAGCCGGGCCTGTTGGCCTCCTCGGCGAGCTGGACGAACCCTTCGGCCTCCTCGTCGCCGACTCCGTAGGCCTTCAGCAGCAGTTGCAGGTACGGGATCTTGAGACCGACCTCGGCCATCTCCATCCGGCGGACGGTGGCGGGCGCGACGCGGAGGATGCGGGCGGCTTCCTCACGCCTGAGGCCGGCGCGTTCCCGCAGATCCAGCAGGCGCCGCCCCAGGACCACCTGGCCCACGGTCGGCGCGGACCGCGGTTCGCTCACGCTCCACCTCCCGAACTCCACGTACTCGCACGGTCACGCGCTCGTCCGCGCGCGAAAAGAATCCCGACAGCCCTGCGGCGCCATGCGAAGACCTGTTCGAAATTCCGTACGGATCCGTACCGAACTCCGGCGATCCCAACTGGCGCCGCGGGACGTGCTGTTGCGAGCAGTGTGCCACGCCCCTCCACCGCGTCACACAGCACTCTGCATTTTTCAGAGTGACACTTGCCAAGTGTTCACGGCGGGGCGATAGTGGCAAGCGTGATTCCGTCCGCCCCCTTAGGAACAGACGCCGCCGCAGGCCGCCCCGCCGGTCTCGGTGCCGCCGCGGGAGCAGGCCCCGACCAGGCCGCGACCGAGCGCCGGTTCCGGTTCGAGCTGGCCGCGCACCCGGGCTCCCCCGCGCAGGCGAGACGCCTGACCAGGGCTCGGCTGGACGGCTGGGCGGTGTGCGAGGACACCTGCGACTCGGCCGCTCTGGTCGTATCCGAACTGGTCACCAACGCGATCGTGCACACGGCGAGCACCGTCGTGGTGTGCGAGTTGTCCAACGGTGACGGTCTGCTGCGCATAGCCGTGCGGGACGAGGGCTGCGCACCCGGCGAACCCCACCCGTCCCCGCAGCGCCCCGACGAGGAGCACGGACGGGGACTGCTGCTCGTCGATGCCCTCTGCCACGCCTGGGGGGCCCAGGAGCACGGCCCCGGACTGCTCGTCTGGGCAGAGCTCCCTCACCAGGCCGGCGCTCCCGCGCAGGAGTCCACCGCAGGCCGCACCGGGGGTCTGCACCGCTCCGGAGAACACGGAGCCTCCGGACCGTCCGGACCATTCGAACCGGCCGTCCCGTCCTCCTGCCGCACCGGCCACCAAGACACCTCCCGCGCACCGCGCGGGGACCTCGGGTGGGGCGCCCGCCCGCAGCGGAACCCCGCGGACGGGGGCGGCGAGGAGGAGTCGACCCAGCGGGAGCAGCCTCCCCAGGGCATACGCGACACGCAGGCCGGTCAGGACCACGGCCACGCGTCACCCCACACCCACCCTCAGCACCAGCACCAGCACCAGCACCAGCACCAGCACCAGCACCAAGAGCATTCCCAGCCCCACCACACCACAGGGCCGCACCGGCCCGCGCCGCACGCCTCGGACGCGGACCACGCCCCGCACCGGCCGCACCCCGGGACACTCGCCCTGGGCTCACCGCCGCCCGGGCACGGGCGAGAGCGGGGCCGGGGATGACCGGCACCCCCGGCCGCGGTCCGGGGCTGAGCCTGAACCGGCTCGTCCAGGTCCGGCGGGAACTGCCCGAACCCCGCGGTCCGCGACGCCTGACCGTGCCGGAGGGAATGACGGCGCCGCTCGGTTGCGACGCCGTGGGGGTTCCGGCAGAGCTGGGGCCGCCCGTACTGCCCCGGCTGCCCCGTGTGGGCTGCGTGTACGCCGACGAGACGCACTGGTGGTGGCTGGTGCCCTCCGACTCCGACTACGCCCTGGACTGGCCGGCCCCCGCCCGCTACGTCACCGACGGCATCCTGGCGGAATCGCCCTCCACGGCCCTCCCCGGCCTCATCCACCGACCTGACGGCACCGTTCCGTACACGCCGCCGATCCCGCTCTATCTGACCCTGTGCCGTCTGACCGGCACGGCCCCCGCCTGGTCCCGGCCGGTCACCGCCTGACGGGGCAGGCCCGCCCACCCCTCGTCACTCCGGTCACCTGCCGGTCACTCCGCGCTTCCGCCGCTCCGGACGATCACCAGGAACGTGTCCGTCGCGAGGTCCATGACCACCTCGGCCGGCAGTCCCTCCATGCGTCGCGCGTGCGCGAACTCCTCCGCGGGCCAGGATCCCCGCGGACCACCGGCGGGAAAGCGTTCGAGCACGGTTCGCCCGTTCACCATCTCGCACCTCCAGAAGCGTCGTACCTGTAGGAGTTAACGCCCTCCGAGGGCCGGACACCCTGCTCGGTGACATGACTGAGACATAGGTGACACCAGTCCATCGCGGACTGTGAGAATCCGATCACCTTACGAACGGGACCGATACGTTCCGCATCAGAAGCCGCACGTGTCGTGATGTCGGCTCCCTCCCCAACGGCACCGACGAGGACAGTCCATTCGCACCGACATGAACGAGAATGCCCCACTTGGCCCACCCGTGCGGGGCGGCAGCGGCACGATGTCCGGCTCCGGGCCGGAGGCGGGTCACGCCCTCAGGTGTCGTAGTCCTGGATCCGTCCGCCGTGACTCCGGTCGGTCAGGGCGGGCAGGCGCGCGGTCAACTCACGCGTGACGGACGGCACGTCGATCGTGAGCAACTCGCGGTCCCGCATCAGCACCCGCCCGTCCACGACGGTGGTGCGCACGTCGGCGGAGCGGGCGCTGTGCACGAGGGTCGCGGCGAGGTCGTGCACGGGCTGCGTGTGCGGGCCGGTGAGGTCGACGAGGATCAGGTCGGCGCGACGGCCGGGGGCGATGGAGCCGACGATGTCGCCGAGCCCGACCGCCCGGGCGCTCTGCAGGGTGGCGTGGTGCAGGGCCTGACGGGCGGTCAGCCATCGGGGGTCACGGGTCTCCGCCTTCTGGACGAGAGCGGTGAGGGCCATCGCCTCCCACACGTCGAGGGTGTTGTTGGAGGCGGCGCCGTCGGTGGCCAGTCCGACGGGGACGCGCGCCTCCCGCAGGGCGCGGACCGGGGTGGTGGTGGGCCAGGCGAACTTGAGGTAGCCGCGCGGCGAGGCCGCGCAGGGCGACCATCGGCGCGTGGGTGTGGCAGTCGACCAGCCCGGGGAGCGCGACCTGCCCGCGGGCGTCGATGCGTTCGGCGGCGGGGAGACCGGCGGTGCCGGCGGCGTCGACGACGGAGTCGACGAGTCCGTCGCGGATGACGACGGCGGCGTCCTCGCGGAAGCCGATCCGCTCCTGTTCGTCGTGCTGGAGCACGGTGCAGCCGGTGATGAGGAGATCGGCGGGGGAGGCGGACGTCATGGGTTCAACGTAGGGCGGCGCGTTCGCACGCCGGAAGAGGCGCGGGGGCGTGCTGCCCGGAACGGGGAGAGGGCCCCGGCGGGAGGGCGCCTCCCCCGGGCCGGACCGTCGGCAGTACGCGGCCCCGGCGGGCGAGTTCGGTCAGCAGTGTGCCGATCCGCTCGGCGTACGGCGGCGCCGGCCACCCGGTGTCGTCCAGGTGGACGGCGTAGGCGGTGGTGGTGTCGACGAGCCGTTCGAGGAGTGCGGCGACCTGGTCGGTTCCGTCGGTGTGCCGGGCGAGGGAGGGCAGTTCGGCGGCGGCCACAGCGATGGCGGTACGGGCCTCGGCGAGCGTCCGGTAGGCCTCGCGCCGCAGGGCCCAGCGGGCGGCACGGTCGTCGGGTGGCCCGGTGAGCGCCCGGTAGGCCCCGCCCGCGCAGTGCTCCGCGGCGCCGGCGAGGACATGGGCGAGGTAGGCGTCCGCTGCGGCGACGGCGGTGGTCAGGCGGGCCCGCACTCGCCCGCCCCGTCCACCGGGCAGCGGCAGATGACCGGCGACCAGCACGATCACGCAGGCGAGCAGGGTCTCCCCGATCCGGCCGAGGGCCGCCTGGGGCTCTCCGCCGACCATCACCAGGGCCAGCACCAGGACCGTCACGACGGCGGTCTGCGCGGCGAAGTGCCGGGTCGCCAACGGGATCAGGGCGCCGCTGACGACGACGAGCGCCACCAGCCCCTCAGGCCGGGGCAGTACGGCGGCGAGTCCGGCGAACAGCAGCGCCCCGAGCACGGTCCCGGCGGCCCGGCACAGCACCCGCGAGACCAACGGCCCGAGGTCCGGCTTGACGAGGAAGACGGCCGTGACGGGCAGCCAGTACCAGTGGGTGTGCTGTCCGTACCAGTGGGTGTGGTGCAGTGCCTGGGCCGCACCGGCGGCGCACCCGAAGCAGAGGGCGACGCGCACGCCGTACTCCCGCCCACCGGCCCCGGAGGCGGCCCTCAGCAGTTCGCGCGCCGTCCGCCGCCGGTGGCGCAGTCGGCCGCCGTTTCCCCGGTCGAAGGCGTCGGCGGCGTGCAGCAACGCGTCGTCGAGCGCGCGCAGACCGGGCGTGTCGCGCAGGGGCGCGGGCAGCGGCCCGGCGGGGGCGTCCGCGCGTACCGCGGCGGCCAGCCGCCGTGACCCCTCGGCGATCCGCCCGGCCAGGGCAGCACCGGCCCAGGCGAGCGCGGTCGCGGCCTCGGCGAGGGGCAGCGCGGCGGCGTAGCGGGCGTGCAGCCGCCGCTCGGCCGCGGAGCCGCCGCGGCGGCGCAGGCGAGGTCCGCCGAGGGCGTCCTGCGCGTGGTCGAGCGCGGCGGTGAGCGCGGCGCGCCGGGCGGTGGCCTGCGGGCTGCCGACGGCGTCGAGGAGCGCGGCGACGGCGTCGTACACCTGGGCGACGGCCGTCCGCTCCTCGGCGAACCGGAAGTCTCCGGGGCCGGAGCGGGGCGTGGGCAGCATCAGCCGCAGCGTGAGCAGCCAGACGGCACCGGCGAGATAGGCCAGGGGACGTGCCTCCCCGCCCTCGGGCAGCGGCATCCCGGCGCCGACGGCGGCCATGACGAGCAGTTGGGTACCGGACGCGGAGGCGATCGGACCCACGGCGCTGACGGCGCCCGCGAGCAGCCCGAGGACCGCCAGGTGCAGGGTCAGCGGGACGGCCCCGAGCCGGTCCCCGGCGTACGTCCCGGCGAGCAGCCCGGCCGCTCCGGCGAGGGCGGGCACGCCGATGCGGCGGACGGCGGCGCGTCGGCCTCCGGGGCGGTCGTTGATCCCGGCGAGCATGGCGGCGACGGCGGCGATCACGCCGAGCGACGTGTGCCCGACGGCCATGGCCAGCATCAGCGACGGCCCGCCCGCCGACGCGCCGCGCACCACCGCGCTCCAGGGCACGGGCCCGCGCTGGGTGTGCAGGGCATGGGCGAGCCAGGGCGGCAGAGCGGGGGTGGCGCGGGACACGAGGCTCCTGTCGGGCGAGGGCGGGGTGTGCCTTCGGGCGACGGTGACCGGGCTCGGGACGGTGCGGTCCAGGGTAGGGCGGGCGTGCGAACGGTCGGGGACGTGCCTGTTACCCCTGGGTGACGAGGCGTGGGGACGAGGCCCGCCTCAGGGACGACGCCTGCCGTCCGGGGACGACGCCCGCCTGAGGCGCGGGGCGTTGTCAGTGGGGCGCGTTATCAATGAAATCGTCACGCAGAGTAATGACGACGGGGGATTTGAGAGATGCCAGACATGCCTGCAGAGGAGCAGAAGGGTCGGTTCCTGTCCACGGCCGGCCTGAGGACCCGGGGCTGGAGCCCCGGCATGGTGCGGCGGTTGCTCGGGCCCGCGGATTCGAGGCGGCCCAACCCGCACTTCCCCACCGCCCCGCAGATCCGGCTGTACCGGTGGGAACGGGTGGTGACGGCCGAGCGCAGCGCGGAGTTCCGAACGGCGGCGGGGGACGCCGCGCGCCGGTCGGCCGCCGCGCGAGCGGCAGCGCTGCGTCGGCGCAAGGAGGTGCTGGCGAGGATCGCGGCGGAGCCCATCGAGGTGCCGCGTATGGCCCCGGCCCGGCTCGCGGCCCTGGCAGCCGAGCACCACGCGGGGTGGGGTGGGCACGGCGGCCCCGGCGGCGCCGCCACAACGCCCCCGGATTCCCCGGCTCCCCCGGAGGGGTGGCCGTCGGACACCCCCACCGCAACGGCCCGCCACCAGGTCGACTACCTGCTCCATCACCTCACCCGTTACGACGAGTTGCTGCGTGGCCTGCGCGGCAGCACGGGCCGGAGCGCCGCGGCGGCGCTGCTGGCGCGGCGGGTGTACGCGGCCATCTCCGAGGCCTACCCGCATCTCGCACGCGAGTGCGAGCGTCGTATGCCCGCCCCGGGAGTTGGTCCGTCGTGCGGATGACCTGCCCGAACGGAGTTCCACGACGGCCGCGCGGCGGACGGCGGACGTCCCTACGCTCCGGGCGCATGAAAGACGATCACGCCCGAGCCCTGCGGGTGCACGAACTGCTGGCAGCCCGACCCGAGTTCCGCCCTGTCCGGCTGGACGAGGGACGGCGGTTCGCACTCTGGGACCTGGCCTCGCTCGCCGAAGGGGCGCTCGGCACGTGCCTCGATCCCGACTCGCTGACCGCGCGGGACGAGAAGCGGCTTCGGCTACGGCTCGGCACCGACGGGCGGTCCCGCCCGGGCGAGGACGAGTTCCGCAGGCGGTACTGGATCCTCCCGCCGGACGGCCGACCCGGCGAGGTCGGCACCCTCGCCCTCGGCACCTGGCCCATGGCGGCGGGAGCGCTGGGCTTGTCATCGCTCTACGTCCATCCCGTGACCCGGCGGCAGGGGCGGGCCACCACCGCCCTGGACACGGTGTACGAGGCCTGCCGCGCCGAAGGGCTGCACGGGTTCCGGCTGGCCACGCACTGGACCTGGCAGGCGACCGTGCGCTACTACCTCCGCCGTGGGCTCTGGCTCACCTCCTGGAAGCACGACCTCGGCCTGGCCCGGCTGTCCTGTCTGCCCCGCTACGAAGTACGGCCGACGGGAGACGAGATGACGCTCCTCGTCGAGCGGGGCGCGGGGACCGCCGACAGCTCCTGGATGCCCTACCTCGTGGCCGGTCGGCACGGGCCGTGGCTGCGGCTGCGGGAGACCGAGGAGTACCGGTACTTCTCGGACCCGAGGGACCTCGTGGGGCTGTACGCGCGTTCGACGCTGGCGCTGCATCTCGCCGTACGGGGGTGGCCGCTGGTGCGCGGGGAGGAACAGCGGGCCCGCGCCGCGGCCTGGTCCTGCGGCATCGGGGAGCCCGAGGGGCTTGCCCACAGGATCGAGCACTTCGAACGGGAGGCGCGGGCGAGCGGCTGGCGGGTCGACAGCCCGTGCACGCCGGACGTCCCGCCTCGAACGCTCGGCGGTCGTCCGGCACCGCCGGGCGGCGTCCCGGCGTCGCCCGACAGTTCCTCGGCACCGCATGACGACCTTTCGGCGTCGTGGGACGTTCCCTCGGCTCCGTCCGAAGGTGCTTCGGCGCCGCCCGGCGGCCGTCCGGGAACGCGGATGCGTGTGGTGCCGCCGCCGGTGATCGGTGGGATGCCGGTCCTTCCCTCCCAGGAGTCGCCTTGATCCCGCCAGTCACCACCCGATCACTGCGGGGCCCTCACCCCCGGCGTCCCGCGGCGCGCCCGTCGGCACATGCTGAAAGCGGGCGCAGGCCGACCACCGCTCGCCCCCTGCCGACCCGTGGACGCTCCCGTCGAGCAGCAGCCCGCATGGGAGTACTTCCGCAGCCCAGTCTGTCGGCGTCCCCGTTGCCGCAGGCGTCCGGCGGTGTGTGGTGCGGTCGGCGAGGTTCGGTCTCCGCATGCGGCGGGGCGGCCGAAGCACGGGCTGGATCCCGAGCGGGAGGCGCGGCGTTCACGGCAATCCCGCCGCCGCGGCCGCCGTGCGCAGCACCTCGCGCAGCATCTCGGGGGTCAGCCGCCCGGTGAAGGTGTTGCGCTGGCTGACGTGGAAGCACCCGAAGACCTCAAGGCGGTGTGCACCCCCATCCGGTGGATCGAGCGTCACGCGCGTGCCGTGCGCGAAGGCGGGCCGGGGTCTGGGCACCCGCCACCCCGCGTCGGCGAACGCCGGCAGCGCCGCCTGCCAACCGAACCCGCCGAGAACGATCACCGCCCGCAGGGTGGGCCTCAGCAGCCGCAGCTCCTGCACGAGCCACGGCCGACAGGTGTCGCGCTCGCCGGGCGTCGGACGGTTCGCGGGCGGCGCGCAGTGCACCGGGGAGGTGACCCGGACCCCGAGCAGCCGCAGCCCGTCGTCACGTGACACGGCCTCCGGCTGCGAGGCCAGCCCCACCTCGTGCAGCGCCCGGTACAGCACGTCCCCGGACCGGTCGCCGGTGAACATCCGCCCGGTGCGGTTGCCCCCGTGCGCGGCCGGCGCGAGCCCCACGATCAACAGCCGGGCGTCGTCCGGTCCGAAGCCGGGAACCGGGCGCCCCCAGTACGTCCACTCGGTGAAAGCGGCCCGCTTCGTGCGGGCGACCTCCTCCCGCCAGTCGACCAGCCGGGGGCAGGCCCGGCAGTCGGCGATCCGCTCGTCGAGGCCGGACAGACCGGCGGGACCGCTGGTGTCCATCCCTCCACGGTAGGGCCGACATGGTCCGGCCCACGCAGGAGGGCCCGGGCGGCCGGGGCGCCCGGAAACCGTTCGGGCGCCTGCCACCCGGCGGCTAAGGTCGGGTACATGGTTTCTGATGGTGCGGACCACGAGACGACGGGCGACCCGCGGCAGGCCGCCGACCAGGCGCCCACGACCGCCCCGGACCCGAAGACCGCCGCCGCGGTGGCGGCCGCCGAGGCCGCCGCTCCCCCGCCCGGGACCTCCGTGCGCGTCGACACCTGGATCTGGTCCGTACGGCTGGTCAAGACCCGCTCGCAGGGCGCCACCGCCTGCCGGGGCGGCCACGTACGGATCAACGGCGAGCGGGTGAAGCCCGCCCACTCCGTACGCGTCGGTGACGAGGTGCGGGTCCGGCAGGACGGCCGCGAGCGGATCGTCGTCGTCACCCGTCTGATCCGCAAGCGGGTGGGTGCCCCCGTGGCCGCTCAGTGCTACGTCGACAACAGCCCCCCGCCACCGCCCCGTGCGGCCGTCGCCCCCGTCGCCATCCGTGACCGCGGTGCCGGTCGTCCCACCAAGCGCGACCGCCGGGAACTCGACCGCCTCCGCGGCCTGAGCGACTTCGACCCCCTGACCCCTCCCCCGCCCTTCGACGACCCCGCGATCTTCGACCCGCCCACCGCGTCGGACAGCACGCCCGAGCGGAACGAGCCGACCGACTCGACGGCTCGCGGAACCGCCTCCGACCGGGACCGCACATCCGGAGGTACCGGAGGTAAGGGGGCGACCCGCCGGGAGGGCTCGGCCGGCCGAGGCCGCGCCGACCGCCGGGGCGGTGACGATCCCGGCAGCGGGGCGGCGCGTCGAGGTGGTTCCCGGCGCCGAGGCGGCGAAGGACGTCGGGACCGCTCCGGCGAGTAACGGGGCTCCCGCTGCCGGCGAAGGGGTGACTCCGTCGGCCCCCTCCCCCCTACCCCTTCCCGCCCCCGCCCCCAGCCCCTTCCGAGCCGTCACGCAGTTCCCCGCACCCACCGCATGAGCTCGATGTTCCGCTCCCTCCTGGCCCAGGCGACGAGCAGGAGCGGCACGATGATGATCAGCGGGGTCGCGGCGTTCTTCCCGTCGAGGACGGTGAGCTGGACGATGAACGCGCCCACCATGAGCCCGCTCAGCGCCATCGCCGCCACCGACTGCAGCAGCGGCACCAGCAGGGCCACCGCACCGGCCAGTTCCAGCACGCCGATGGTGTACATGCCGACGCTGCCCCAGCCCATGTCGTCGAAGACCTCGGCCGCCGACGAGTGGGCGATCAGCTTCGGCAGAGCGCTGGCGATCCCGAAGAAGAGCGCGAGCAGTATCTGCACGCTCCGCAGCGCGATCCGGCCGACCCTGCCACGGCTGCCGGATCGGGGACCGTCCTCGGCCGAAGGCCCGGCGGCCGGGACGGTGACGGGCACCGAGGTGGTGGGCGCGGTGGTCTCGGACATCTGGTTCTCCTGTGAAGAGCGGTTGATTGCTGCTGTCACGGATACAGACCGTCCTTCGGCTCCGAACTCATCGCGGTCGGAGGCGCTTTCTCAGTGCTTCGTCAGCTTGTCGGCGCGGTTTGTCGGCGCGGATTGTCGGCGCCGCTCATGTCTGTTGCTTCATGACCGTTCAACG
Source organism: Streptomyces sp. bgisy159 (assembly GCF_057707805.1). Taxonomy (NCBI): domain Bacteria; kingdom Bacillati; phylum Actinomycetota; class Actinomycetes; order Kitasatosporales; family Streptomycetaceae; genus Streptomyces; species Streptomyces sp. bgisy159. The sequence continues at coordinate 57,429 of NZ_JBYIQX010000008.1, forward strand.
GCCGGTCGGCCGGGGGCCGTTCCCGGTGGCGACCGGTTCACTCGTTCGAGCGACGTGTTGGTGTGCGGGGTCCGGCGGCGGGAGGGCGGGTCAGCTGTCGAAGCGCGCGGCCTTGAGGTACTCCGGGTTCGGATCCAGCGCCGCGGCCAGCCGGAAGTGACGCGTGGCCTGATCGTCGCGGCCCTGGCGCTGGTAGGTCCGGGCGAGGGCGAAGTGCGCGAAGGCGTTGTCCGGTTCCCGCTCCAGGACGATGGTGAACTCGAGTTCCGCCGGGCGCAGCTGTGCGGCGGCGAAGAACGCGCGGGCCCTCAGCAGTCGGGCGGCGGTGTTCTCGGGGTGGGCGGCGATGACGCCGTCGAGGAGTTTCACGGCGCCTCGGGGATCCCGGGCGGCGAGCAGTTGCTCGGCGGCGCGGAAGTCAATGACATGGGTCTCCGGAGTGCGTCCGGTCGAACCGCTGGTTTCGGCCACGGAGAATCCCTTCCCTGAGTGCACTGGTCCAACGCCCGCAGCGGACAACCCTATTCCGCGCGGACGTCATCCCCGCCCGGTCGGCCCCGCCGACGCCGTTCGCGCCCGCTCCGTCAGTTGTGCCCACACCTGTCGCACACGCAGTTGCAGTTCCGGCAGCGGTACGTCGTTGTCGATCACGATGTCGGCGATCTTCCGGCGTTCGTCGCGGGTCGCCTGGGCGGCCATGCGCGCGCGGGCGTCCGCCTCGGTCATGCCGCGCAACCGCACCAGCCGGTCGAGCTGGGTGGCGGGGTCGGTGTCGACGACGATGACGACGTCGTACAGGGAGGCGAGGCCGTTCTCGGTGAGGAGCGGGACGTCGTGGACGACCACCGCGTCCTCGGGGGCTGCCTCTTCCAGGGCGCGGGAGCGGGCGCCGACCAGGGGGTGCACGATCGAGTTGAGCAGGGCGAGTTTGTCGGGGTCGGCGAAGACGAGGGAGCCCAGCTTGGGCCGGTCGAGGCTGCCGTCGGGGGTCAGTACGCCGGTGCCGAACGCGTCGACGACGGCCGCGAGGCCGGGGGTGCCGGGGGCGACGACGTCACGCGCGATGCGGTCCGCGTCGATCAGCACGGCCCCGCACTCGACGAGCAGCCGTGACACCTCGCTCTTGCCGGCGCCGATCCCGCCGGTCAGGCCCACTGTCAGCATGGGCGCAAGCTTAGGCTCTGCGGGCGGGGCGGCACCGCCCGGTGTCAGCCGTCGCCTTCCCGCTCGGCGAGGAATCGCTCGAACTCGCGGCCGATCTCGTCGGCCGACGGGATGTCCACCGGCTCGGCGAGCATGTTGCCGCGGGTCTCGGCCCCTGCGACGGCGTCGTACTGGTGCTCCAGGCCTTCGACCAGGGCGGTCAGTTCCTCGTCGCCTTCGCGGATCTGGCGGTCGATCTCGGTCTGGGTTCGGTGGGCGTCGGTGCGCAGTGTGTGGGCGACGCCCGGCAGGACCAGGCCGGTGGCGGCCGTGATGGCCTCCAGGACGGTCAGGGCCGCGTCGGGGTAGGGGGACCGGGCGATGTAGTGGGGGACGTGCGCGGCGACGCCCAGGACGTCGTGGCCGGCTTCCATGAGGCGGTACTCGACAAGGGACTCGGCGCTGCCGGGCACCTGGGCCTCGTCGAAGGGGCTGCGGTGGCCGGGCACCAGGTCGGTGCGGTTGCCGTGGGGGGTGAGGCCCACGGGGCGGGTGTGCGGGACGCCCATGGGGATGCCGTGGAAGTTGACCGAGAGGCGGACCCCGAGCCGTTCCACGATCTCCCGTACGGCGGCGGCGAAGCGTTCCCATTCCACGTCCGGTTCGGGGCCGGACAGCAGCAGGAAGGGTGCTCCGGTGGCGTCCTGGACGATGCGGACCTCGATCGCGGGCTCCTCGTACGCCGTCCAGCGGTCGCGCCGGAAGGTGAGCAGCGGGCGGCGGGCCCGGTAGTCGACCAGTCGGTCGTGGTCGAAGCGGGCGACGACCTGGTGGGGCAGCGCGTCGAGGAGCCGGTCGACGATCTGGTCGCCCGTCTCTCCCGCGTCGATGTATCCGTCGAAGTGGTAGAGCATGACAAGTCCGGCCGACTCCTGGGCGAGCGCCATGTCGACGACGGCCAGGCCCTTCGGCTCCCATGCGTACAAACCCTGCGGATCAAGCACTTGGACCGCTCCTCCTCGTGTTCACGGTGAACAACGAGATACAGCGCGTGTGCATTCCCGTGATCGTGAATTCGCCGGTCTCGGGTGCCGTGGGTACGGCCGAGGGGCCGTACCCGGACGGGTACGGCCCCTCGGCTGGTGGCTGAGCCTCAGCGGTGGGCGGTCAGCTCTGGCCGCCGGCCAGCTTCTCGCGCAGGGCGGCAAGCGCCTCGTCCGAGGCCAGCGCGCCGCTGTTGTCGGCACCCTCGGAGGAGTACGAGCCACCACCGGTCGCGGCCGGAGCGGCGGCCTCGCCACCCTCGGCAGCCGCCTTCTCGTCCGCCTCGCGGGACTTGATGACCTGCGCCTGGTGCTGCTCGAAGCGGGACTGCGCCTCGGCGTACTGGCGCTCCCACTCCTCGCGCTGCTTCTCGTAGCCCTCGAGCCAGTCGTTGGTCTCGGGGTCGAAGCCCTCGGGGTAGATGTAGTTGCCCTGGTCGTCGTAGGACGCGGCCATGCCGTACAGGGTCGGGTCGAACTCGACCACGGACGGGTCGGCACCGAAGGCCTCGTTGGCCTGCTTCAGCGAGAGGCTGATGCGGCGGCGCTCGAGGTCGATGTCGATGACCTTGACGAAGATCTCGTCGTTGACCTGGACGACCTGCTCCGGGATCTCCACGTGGCGCTCGGCCAGCTCGGAGATGTGGACCAGACCCTCGATGCCCTCGTCGACGCGGACGAACGCACCGAACGGAACCAGCTTCGTGACCTTGCCGGGCACGACCTGGCCGATCTGGTGGGTGCGGGCGAACTGCTGCCACGGGTCTTCCTGGGTCGCCTTCAGCGACAGGGAGACACGCTCGCGGTCCATGTCCACGTCGAGGACCTCGACGGTGACTTCCTGGCCGACCTCGACGACCTCGGACGGGTGGTCGATGTGCTTCCAGGACAGCTCGGAGACGTGGACCAGGCCGTCGACGCCACCGAGGTCCACGAAGGCACCGAAGTTGACGATCGAGGAGACCACGCCGGAGCGGACCTGACCCTTCTGGAGGGTCGTGAGGAACGTCTGGCGGACCTCGGACTGGGTCTGCTCCAGCCAGGCGCGACGGGACAGGACCACGTTGTTGCGGTTCTTGTCCAGCTCGATGATCTTGGCCTCGAGCTCCTTGCCGACGTACGGCTGGAGGTCGCGGACACGGCGCATCTCGACGAGGGAGGCCGGCAGGAAGCCACGGAGGCCGATGTCGAGGATGAGACCACCCTTGACGACCTCGATGACGGTACCGGTGACGATGCCGTCCTCTTCCTTGATCTTCTCGATGGTGCCCCAGGCCCGCTCGTACTGGGCGCGCTTCTTCGAGAGGATCAGGCGGCCTTCCTTGTCCTCCTTCTGGAGGACCAGGGCCTCGATCTCGTCTCCGACGGCGACGACCTCGTTGGGGTCGACGTCGTGCTTGATCGAGAGCTCGCGGCTCGGGATGACACCTTCGGTCTTGTAACCGATGTCGAGCAGGACCTCGTCCCGGTCGACCTTCACGATGACGCCGTCGACGATGTCGCCGTCGTTGAAGTACTTGATCGTCTCGTCGATCGCGGCGAGGAAGGCTTCCTCGTTACCGATGTCGTTGACCGCAACCTGCGGGGTGGTGGCGGTGGTCTCGGTGCTGCTCGTCATGTGGGAAAGGGCTCCGGTACGGACATTGAAGTCGTAGGTACTGCTTACGCCGGGAGCCCGTTTCGCTCTGCAGAAGCCGGACAGCCAAGGAAGCGCCTCACCGAAACGGTGATGGCGCCTCGACAACCGAGGGGACATACAACAGATGCGAGCGCAGCCTGCTACGTCTGAGGTGCGCAGGCCCGCAGCGCAACTTGTAGCATACGGGGGCAGCCGGACATGGTCAATGCGCGAAGGCGCCCACCAGGGGTGGATCGCCGCATACCCGGCACACAACCTGTCCCCCGGGTCCGCGCAGGGCGCGAGGAGCCCCGCGGGTCTCACCCCCCGGACGGGTTGGACGGAAGAGTACGACGAGGGAGCCGATCATCCAAGAGCCCGTATCGTCCGAGCACGCGCCCGCCGCCCAGACCGAGCCGGAGGCCACGCGGCGTGACGCCGGCGTCGCCGAGAGCTCCCGGGCCAACCGGGGCTGGTGGGACCGCAACGCGGACGAGTACCAGACCGAGCACGGCACGTTCCTCGGGGACGACCGGTTCGTGTGGGGCCCGGAGGGCCTGGACGAGGTCGAGGCGGAGCTCCTCGGACCGCCGGAGGAGCTGACGGGCCGGGACGTCCTGGAGATCGGCGCGGGCGCGGCGCAGTGCGCGCGCTGGCTGGCCGCACAGGGCGCCCGCCCGGTCGCCCTGGACCTCTCCCACCGCCAGCTCCAGCACGCGCTGCGCATCGGCTCCGCGTTCCCGCTGGTGTGCGCGGACGCGGGGGCACTGCCCTTCGCGGACGGCTCCTTCGACCTGGCCTGCTCGGCGTACGGGGCGCTGCCCTTCGTCGCGGATCCGCGGCAGGTGCTGGGCGAGGTGCGCCGGGTGCTGCGCCCGGGCGGCCGGTTCGTGTTCTCGGTGACGCATCCGATCCGCTGGGCGTTCCCGGACGAGCCGGGCCCGGAGGGGCTGAGCGTGGCGGGCTCGTACTTCGACCGCACGCCGTACGTCGAGCAGGACGGGCGGGGTGCCGCGGTCTACGTGGAGCACCACCGCACGCTGGGCGACCGGGTGCGCGACATCGTGGCGTCCGGTTTCCGGCTGGTGGACCTGGTGGAGCCGGAGTGGCCGGCCTGGAACACCTCGGAGTGGGGCGGCTGGTCGCCGCTGCGCGGGAGTCTGATCCCGGGCACGGCGATCTTCGCGTGTGTACGGGACTGACGGCGTGATCCGTCACGACGCGCTGGAGGCGCTGCCCGTACGCGGTGCCCTGCCCGCGCTGGAGGACGCTCTGGCGGGCCACGGCGCCGCCGTGCTGGTGGCGCCGCCCGGGACCGGGAAGACGACCCTGGTGCCGCTCGCGCTGGCCGGTCTGCCGGGCGGGGGGCCCGCCCGGCGGGTGGTGGTCGCCGAGCCGCGGCGGATCGCGGCCCGGGCCGCCGCCCGGCGCATGGCGTGGCTGCTGGGCGAGCGGGTCGGGGAGACGTCGGCTACACGGTGCGCGGGGAGCGCGTCGTCGGGCGCCGCGCGCGCGTGGAGGTCGTCACGACCGGTGTGCTGCTGCAGCGGTTGCAGCGCGACCAGGAGCTGGCGGGTGTCGACGTCGTGGTGCTCGACGAGTGCCACGAGCGGCATCTGGACGCGGACACGGCGGCGGCCTTCCTGTGGGACGTGCGGCAGGCGCTGCGGCCCGAGCTGCGGCTGCTGGCCGCCTCCGCGACGACCGACGCACAGGGGTGGGCGCGGCTGCTGGGCGACGCCCCGGTGGTGGCGGCGGAGGGCGTGGCGCACCCGGTGGAGGTCGTGTGGGCGCCGCCGGCCCGGCCGGTTCGGCCACCGCACGGTGTGCGGGTGGATCCGGCGCTGCTGGCGCACGTGGCGTCGGTGGTGCGGCGGGCGCTGGCCGAGCGGTCCGGGGACGTGCTGTGCTTCCTGCCCGGTGTGGGGGAGATCGCGCGGGTCGCGGCGCAGTTGGGGGATCTGGGCGGGGTGACGGTGCTCCAGGTGCACGGGCGGGCGCCGGCGGCCGTGCAGGACGCGGTGCTCACGCGGGGCACGGAGCGGCGGGTGGTGCTGGCGACGTCGGTGGCGGAGTCGTCGCTGACGGTGCCGGGTGTCCGGGTGGTGGTGGATTCGGGGCTGGCGCGCGAGCCGCGGGTGGACCACGCGCGCGGGCTGAGCGCGCTGGCGACGGTGCGGGCCTCGCGGGCGTCCGGGCGGCAGCGGGCGGGCCGGGCCGGGCGGGAGGCGCCGGGCACGGTGTACCGCTGCTGGACGGAGGCGGAGGACGCCCGGCTGCCGGGTTTTCCGGCCCCGGAGATCAAGGTGGCGGATCTGACGGCGTTCGCCCTGCAGGCGGCGTGCTGGGGCGATCCGCAGGCGTCGGGGCTGGCGCTGCTGGATCCGCCGCCGGCCGGGGCGATGGCGGCGGCCCGCTCGGTGCTGTCGGCGGTCGGTGCGGTGGACGGCGCCGGGCGGGTCACGGAGCGTGGGGCGCGGCTGGCCCGGCTGGGCCTGCACCCCCGGCTCGGGCGGGCCCTGCTGGACACGGGCGGTGAGGGTGCCGACGTCGTGGCGCTGCTGTCCGAGGAGGCGCCGCGGGAGTACGGGGACGATCTCGGTGGGGTGCTGCGGGCCGCCCGGCGCGGGGGTGACGCGTACGGCGCGCGGTGGCGGGCGGAGGCGCGGCGGCTGCGGGCTGTCGCCGGGGAGGGCTCCGGGTCGGCGGGGCTGCCGGTGGCGGCCGACGGTGACCGCTTCCCGGGGCTCGTGGCCGCGCTGGCCTTTCCCGAGCGGGTGGCCAGGGCCGACGGCGGGTCGTACCTGATGGCGTCGGGGACGCGCGCGGAGCTCGCCGAGGGTTCCCCGCTGCACGGCGCGCCGTGGATCGTCGTGGCGGTCGCCGACCGCCCTGCGGGGAGGGGTCACGCGCGCGTGCGGCTGGGGGCGGTCGTCGACGAGGACGTCGCGCGGTTCGCCGCCGGTGCGCTGCTCGACGAGCGGAAGGAGGTGCGCTGGGCCGACGGCGATGTCGTGGCCCGGCGGGTGACACGGCTGGGGACGATCGAGCTGGCGGCGCGGCCGTTGCGTGATGCCGACCCGGCCCTGGTGCGCGGCGCCTTGCTGGAGGGGTTGCGGCGGGAGGGGCTGGGGCTGCTGCGCTGGTCGGCGGAGGCGGTCGGGCTGCGGCAGCGGCTGGCGTTCCTGCGGCTGCGGCTGGGCGAGCCCTGGCCCGACGTGGGTGACGAGGCGCTGCACGCGCGCGTGGACGAGTGGCTGGAGCCGGAGCTGGGCAGGGCGCGGCGGCGGGCCGACCTCGGGCGGATCGACGCGGGGGCGGCGCTGGGGCGGCTGCTGCCGTGGGCCTCGGGGGAGGCCGGGCGGCTGGACGAGTTGGCGCCGGAGCGGATCACCGTGCCGAGCGGGTCGCGGATCCGGGTCGACTACACGGATCCGGAGCGTCCGGTGCTCGCCGTCAAGCTGCAGGAGATGTTCGGGCTGCAGGAGTCGCCGCGGGTCGCGGGGGTGCCGTTGCTGGTGCACCTGTTGTCGCCGGCAGGACGGCCCGCCGCCGTGACCGCCGATCTGGCGTCGTTCTGGCGGGACGGGTATCAGGGGGTGCGGGCGGAGTTGCGCGGCCGGTATCCCAAGCATCCGTGGCCGCAGGATCCGGCGGGTGCCGAGCCGACCCGGCACACCCGGGCGCGGCTCAGGCGCTGACGGTTTCCGGAGCGGTGGGTTCTGCGGGGGACGGTGCGGTGGAGCGGCGGCCGCGGGCCTCGACGTGGAGGGAGAGGGCCAGCAGGAGCGTGCCGAGGGCGAGGAACCCGGCGGGCAGGTAGGTCCTGAGCGCGAGCACCGCGGTGCGGTTGGATCTGACCAGGTCGACGGTGTGCCGGACGTAGTCCTCGCGCATCTTGACGTGCCCGGCGAACGCGGTGACCTTGTCCCGGTCGCCGAGGAGGGTGCCGCCGCGCAGTTCCTCGCGGTGGATCTCCTCGCCGTAGACGGGCGCCCCGGTGACCGGTTCGACCCAGAACTTGCGGACGGTGGTGTACCAGCGGGTGGTGCCGGTCCTGGCGACCGTCTCGGGGGTGATGCCCTGGACGGGCATGGTCCTGGGCATGGGGACCCGGGTCCAGGGGATCGTCTGTTCGAAGTAGTAGACCTTCAGGCCGCGGAAGGTGCGGGTGCCCTGGTAATGGATGGGCGCGCTGGTGCGGGTCTGGGCGTCGAAGTACTCGTAGTCGCGTTTTTCGGTCAGGAACGGCCATTTGAACTCGATGCCGGTGCGTTGCACCGGGTCGCCGTCGACGGACTCGCCGGTGGCGTGGACGGGTTCCTGGGTGTGGGCGTCGAAGATGTAGCGCTCGGGGACGCGGGAGACCATCTTGCCGTCGGGCCCCTGGACGTAGGAGAGGCCGTCCCAGACGACGACGTCGCGGCCTGCGGTCCGCTCGATCCGCTCGGACTCCTCGACGTCGCCCTTGAGGGTCTGGACGATGGTGACCTCGGGGACGGTGCGGGCGGTCATGGTGGCGTAGTCGAGGAGGGTGGCGTCGCGCGCCTGGAGGACCATGGTCTGGTAGGTGTTCGGGGGGACCTTCGCCAGGCGCGGGAAGGCGTACCAGCGCAGCAGGGGGGCCAGCGCCGTGAAGAACACGGCGAGGGCGAGGAGGATCAGGCCGGCTCTGCGGCGCATCTCGGGCTCCCTCCCGGGCGGTCACGGGTGTGCCGGCACCGTCGTCAGCAGGGGTTGCGGGGAGGTGCCGCCCGTGGGGGTGCCCAGGGCGGTGAGGGCGAGGACGGCGGCGACCGCGACGGCGAGACCGGTGGCGGCGGCGATCAGGGCGCGCATGCGGTCCCTCCCGGACCCTGAGGTGTCTGATGCGGCGTCAGGTCGGGCACCGTAGCAAGGGACGGTTGAGAAGAGAACAGGTCGTGCACGAGGGACGGCGGCGCCCCCTTCGAGGGGGGGCGCCGCCGTCGGTCGTGCGGGTGGGCGTGCTACGCGCCGCCGGTGGACTCCGAGGGTGACGGGCTCGTGGACGGGGACGGGCTCGCGGACGGGGACGGGCTCGCGGACGGGGACGGCGACGGGCTCGCCGACGGGGATTCGGTGGCCTCCGCGACGGTCAGTTCGACGGTCAGGGTGGCGCCGCCGGGTGTCGTGATGCGCAGCAGGTAGGTGCCGGCGGTGTCGTCCGCGTACAGCTTCGGCAGCTTCAGCAGGCCGTCGGCGTCGGTCTTCAGGCTGACGGTGCGTACGGGCTTGTCGTCGGCGTCCTTGAAGTAGGGGCCCTTGTCGTTCTCGGTGGGGTCGTCGGCCGCCTTGACGAGGGTGGCGGTGGCGGCGACTTCGTCGGCGACGGCTCCCCGGTAGGTGGCCTTCACCTCGACCTGCTCGGTGAACGAGCCGCCCGGCACGCACGTCAGCGCGGTGCCGGTGGTGCGGGTGAGGGTGTCGGCGGCGCGCTGGGTGACGGTGGCGGTGTAGGTGACGGGCGTGACCGAGCGGCCCACGAGGGTGGCGCTGACCTTGAAGGTGCCGGTCTTCTCGCCTGCCCGCAGGGCGGGCGCCAGGGCGACGCCGGTGCCGTCCGTGATGATCGTGGCGACGGTCTCGCCGCCCTCGAAGGTGGCGTCGGTGTCGCCGCTGATGGTGAAACGGATCCGGACCTTCGCGACGGGCCGGCCGGTGGCGGTCTCGGCACGGGTGCCGATCCGCTCGGCATAGGTGTCGCCGGCCATCGCGCTCAGCGCGGTGCCGCCCTCGGCCTCCAGGTGGTGGACCGACTCGGTGGGGGTGACCGGCGGGGTCATGGTGCCCGGCGGTGTGGGGGGCGGGGTGGTGGTGCCGGTGCCGGGCGGGGTCGGGTCGGGAGCCGGGGTGGCGGGCTTCGGGGTCGACGGCGGCTTCGGCGTCGCGGGCGGGCTCGGCTCCGGCTCGGGCGTGACCGGTCGGGCCGGCGTGGTGCCCGTGCCGGTCCCGCCACCGCTGGGGTGGGAGGGCAGGGTGCCCGTGCCGTCCGGGATCTCGTGGGTGCCCTTGCGGTAGTACTCCAGCCAGGACAGGACCGTGTGCAGGTACTCGGTGGAGTTGTTGTAGCTGAGGATCGCCTTGCGCAGGTCCGCGGTCGTGGACAGGTCCCAGCCGAAGCGGCACAGGTAGTTGCCGGCGGCGAGGGCGGCGTCGTAGACGTTGTTCGGGTCGGACCGGCCGTCGCCGTTGCCGTCCCGGCCCGCCCACTCCCACGTGGAGGGGATGAACTGCATGGGGCCGACCGCGCGGTCGTACCTGCTGTCGCCGTCGTAGGCACCGTTGTCGGTGTCGGAGATGTTGGCGAAGCCGTTGCCGTCGAGGACCGGGCCGAGGATCGGCGAGTAGGTGGTGCCGTCGGCGCTCACGCGGCCGCCGCGGGCCTGGCCCGACTCCACCTTGCCGATGGCGGCGAGCAGTTGCCAGGGCAGGTTGCAGCCCGGCTTGGACGTGGCGAGGGAGGCCTCGGCCTTCTTGTAGGCGTCCAGGACGGTCGCGGGTATGCCGGCCTCGGTCGAGCCGGCGGCCGGCGTGGGGCCGGCGGTACCGGTACCCGGCGCGGGGCTGGGGCTGTTGAGCGGCGGCAGGTCCGTGTAGTAGAACGAGTCGCCGCTGGCGTTGTCGTCGGCCGACTCGTCGGGTGTGGGCAGTGTGTCGGCGGCGCTCTGTCTGCCCTGGTCGTCCGTGGTGACGCCGGGAGCCTGGGACGCGGAGAGTGCCGCGACCGCCGCCGCCGCGACGGCGGTGGTGACCGCCCCCTTGCGCAGCCGCCTGCCGATGAGCGCCGCCATGTAACCGAACCCCTCCCCTGGACGCCCGAGCGCCCGTCTCCGTCTCCTGTTGTACTCAGGCGACCCTACGACAACTTCTTTTGAGCCGGGAGCCAGTTCGCGCCGAGGTTTGCCCGGCGGGCCGGGCGCATGGGGGCTCGGCCGGCTCACGCATACTGGGCGGGCCGGTCGGCGGGTCCGCCGGCCCGTCAACGTCCTTTCCCGGGAGCCGTGTTGCCGTTCACCCTGAGTCATGCGGCGGCGGTGCTGCCCGCCGTGCGCGCCGACGGCAGCGGACGGGCGCGGCTGGTGCCGGCCGTCCTCGTCTCGGGTTCCTTCGCTCCCGACATGACCTATTACGCGGCAAGTGCCGTACCCGGCGCGATGGGGTTCGGGGACGTCACCCACTCCGTCGCCGGGGTGTTCACCGTCGACGTGCTCGTCGCCTGGCTGCTGACGGCGCTGTGGCTGCTGGTGCGCGAGCCGCTGGTGGCGCTGGCGCCGCGGGAGCGGCAGGGGCCGGTGGCCGCCCTGACGCGCTGCGGTGCGCCCCGCGCACGGGTACGGCCGCCTCTCCTGCTGTGGTGGTACGTCTCCGCCGCGCTCGGTGCGCTGACCCACGTGGTGTGGGACGCGTTCACCCATCACGGCCGGTGGGGCGTGCGGCTGTTCCCGGTGCTGGGCGGGACGGTGGCCGGTTCACCGCTGTACCGGTGTCTGCAGTACGGCGGTTCGGTGGTCGCGGCCGGGGTGATCGCGGTGTTCGTCGGCCGCGCGCTGCGGCGTGCGCCGTCGTGCGGGCCGACCGGTGTGCCCATGCTGTCGGTCCGGGTCCGTTGGTGGGCCGGGGTGCTGGTCGGGGGCTGTGCGCTGGCGGCGGCGGCACGGCGGGCGACCGTGTGGTGGGACGGCCGGGGGCCCCGGGACGAGCTGTGGGAGGTCGTCCCCACGGTGTGCTTCGGAGCGGGCGCCGGGCTGGCCGCCGGGCTCCTCGGGTACGCCGTCGCGGTGCGGGTGCGTCGTCCGGCCGCCCCGGGCCCGGGAGGCACCGGAGCGCCGAACGCGGAGGCGGAGGCGGAGGCGGAGGCGGCGGCGGCGGTCAGCGTGGTGCCGGGCGGTCCGCCGACGCGATGAACACCGTCAGGGAGCGCCGGGTACGGCGCAGGGTGCGCGGCCTGGGGAGCCGGTTCAGGGCGCCGAGCGCGAGGTCGGCGCAGCCGCGGGCCAGTTGCCACGCCGTGCCGTCCCGGAGGCGGTCGAGCCGTCGGCGCACGGGGGCGGTGGTGTCGCGGAGCAGCGTGCGCGGGGTTGCGGGGAGGCGGGGGGCGGCGGCGCCGAGGGCGACCGCGCGGAGTGGCCCGGAGGGGGCCGCGTCGGGGTTGACCTGCGTGTCTGCGGTCGCCGTGGCGTCAACGCGTGCGGTAGCCGTCCGGCGGTGAAGCATGCGTATACCCATGGCGGCATCCTGGCGGGCGGTGGGGGCGGGGGCCTTTCGGCGGGGGCCACGCGGGTGAGGGAGCCCGCGGTGCGGCGGCGGGTGCGGGCCGGGGGCACCGGTGGCCGGCCCGCGGTGCGCGAAGGCGGTCGGGAGGCGGGGACGCGCGGGGGCGCAGGGACGGGCGGGGCGGCCGGGTGCCCGTCCCTACGGTGGGGTTCGCCCCTCGGAAGGGTGTCGGACCGCCCCTCGGAAGGGTGTCAGTGGGCGGCGGACTCCCAGTCGGAGCCCGCGCCCACCGAGACGTCGAGGGGAGCCCGCAGCCGGACCGCCTCGGTCATCCGGTGGCGGACCAGCTCCTCCACGGCCGCGCGCTCGCCGGGGGCGATCTCCAGGACGATCTCGTCGTGGACCTGCAGCAGCATCCGGGACTTCAGGTTCGCCTCGCGCAGGGCACCGTCCACCTTCAGCATGGCGATCTTCACGATGTCCGCCGCCGTGCCCTGGATGGGCGCGTTGAGGGCCATCCGCTCGGCGGCCTCACGGCGCTGCCGGTTGTCGCTGTTGAGGTCGGGCAGGTAGCGGCGGCGTCCGAAGAGGGTCGCCGTGTACCCGGTCGCCCGCGCCTCGTCGACGACCCGGTGCAGATAGTCCCGCACGCCACCGAAGCGGTCGAAGTACGCGTCCATCAGGGCGCGCGCCTCGGCGGCCTCGATGTTCAGCTGCTGGGACAGGCCGAACGCCGACAGGCCGTAGGCCAGGCCGTACGACATCGCCTTGATCTTGCGGCGCATCTCGGCGTCCACGGCCGAGTGCTCGACGCCGAACACCTGGGACGCGGCGGTGGTGTGCAGGTCCTCGCCGGAGGTGAACGCCTCGATGAGGCCCGCGTCCTCGGAGAGGTGGGCCATGACGCGCAGCTCGATCTGGCTGTAGTCCGCGGTCATGAGGGACTCGTAGCCCCCGCCGACGACGAAGCCGCGACGGATGGCGCGGCCCTCGTCGGTGCGGACCGGGATGTTCTGCAGGTTGGGGTCGGTGGAGGACAGCCGTCCGGTGGCCGCCACCGTCTGGTTGAAGGTGGTGTGGATGCGGCCGTCCGCCGCGATGGTCTTGATCAGGCCCTCGACGGTCACCCGCAGCTTCGCCTGCTCGCGGTGGCGGAGCATGATGACGGGCAGTTCGTTGTCCGTCTGGGTGGCGAGCCAGGCCAGGGCGTCGGCGTCGGTGGTGTAACCGGTCTTGGTCTTCTTGGTCCTGGGCAGGCCCAGTTCGCCGAAGAGGACTTCCTGGAGCTGCTTGGGCGAGCCCAGGTTGAACTCGCGCCCGGCGGCCGCGTGGGCCTCCTTCACGGCCTGCTGGACGGCGCCGGCGAACAGCTGCTCCATGGCCTCCAGGTGGGCCCGGTCGGCCGCGATGCCGTGCCGCTCCATGCGGGCGAGCAGCGCCGAGGTGGGCAGCTCCATGTCGCGCAGCAGGTCGGCCGCGCCGACGTCCTCCAGGCGGCCTCGGAACGCCTCGCCGAGGTCGAGGATCGCGCGGGCCTGCACCATGAGCGCCTCGGCCTCGGCACCCTCGTCCGCGCCGAAGGCCAGCTGGCCGTCGGCGGCCGCCGCCGGGGCGAGTTCGCGTCCCAGGTACTCCAGGGAGAGCGCGTCCAGGTCGAAGGAGCGGCGTCCGGGCTTGACCAGGTAGGCGGCGAGGGCGGTGTCCATGGCGACACCGGCGATGCTCCAGCCGTGCTCGGCGAAGACCCGCATCGCGCCCTTGACGTTGTGGAAGATCTTGCCCTGGTCGGCGTCGGCGAGCCAGGCCGCCCACGCCCTGTCGTCGGCCTCGTCCAGCTGGGCCGGGTCGAACCAGGCGGCCGCGCCGCCGGCCGCGGCGAGCGCGATCTCGGCGACCGAGCCGGCGCCCAGCGCCCAGGTGTCGACCGTGGCCACGCCGAGGGTGCCGGTGGCGTGCTCGGTGAGCCAGCCGGCCAGCTCCCCGGTGCCGAGCACCGTGCCGTCCAGCTCCACGCCGGCCGCGACGACCGGCGTCGTCTCGGCCTCCTCGGCACCGGGGTCGACGGCGAGGAGGCGCTCGCGCAGTGACGGGTTGCGGATCTCCAGGGTGTCCAGGACCATCGCGACGGCCTTGCGGTCGTAGGGCGCGCGCTCCAGGTCGGCGACCGTGCGGTCCAGCTCCACGGTGCGGACCATCTCGGTCAGGCGGCGGTTGAGCTTGACCGCCTCCAGGTGGTCGCGGAGGTTCTGGCCGGCCTTGCCCTTGACCTCGTCGACACGCTCGACCAGCTGCGCGAACGAACCGAACTGGTTGATCCACTTGGCGGCGGTCTTCTCTCCGACGCCGGGGATTCCGGGGAGGTTGTCGGAGGGGTCGCCGCGCAGGGCCGCGAAGTCGGGGTACTGGGCGGGCGTCAGGCCGTACTTCTCGATCACCTTCTCCGGGGTGAACCGGGTCAGCTCGGAGACGCCCTTGGTGGGGTACAGCACCGTGACGTTGTCGGTGATCAGCTGGAAGTTGTCGCGGTCGCCGGTGACGATCAGCACCTCGTAGCCCTCGGCCTCGGCCCTGGTCGCGAGCGTGGCGATGATGTCGTCGGCCTCGAAGCCGTCGACGGCGAAGCGCTGGGCGTGCATCGCGTCGAGCAGCTCGCCGATCAGCTCCACCTGGCCCCGGAACTCGTCCGGTGTCTTGGAACGGTTCGCCTTGTACTCCGTGAACTCCTCGGAGCGCCAGGTCTTGCGGGAGACGTCGAAGGCGACCGCGAAGTGGGTGGGTGCCTCGTCACGCAGGGTGTTGGCCAGCATCGACGCGAAGCCGTAGATCGCGTTCGTCGGCTGGCCCGTCGCGGTGGTGAAGTTCTCCGCGGGCAGCGCGAAGAACGCGCGGTAGGCCAGCGAGTGCCCGTCCATGAGCATCAGGCGCGGGCGGCTGCCGCCGGAAGGGGTGTCGGTCTTCTTCGATGCTGTCTCTGCCACGCCCCCGATCCTGCCACGCCCCACTGACACTCGGCCGCCACCGGCCGGCTTCGCACGCCGGAGCCGGCGCCCGGATGCGGCTCCCGCCGCCGGGCGCGGTCCGCCCTTCCGGGCCGTGAGCGGGCGCCCCCGCCGGCATGCCGGTCACCGGACCGGTGCGCGCCCCGCCCCGCCACTCCCCTCCACGCCGCCCGCGCTCCCCTCGCCCCCGCACTCCCCTCCACGCGGCCCTGCCCCGCCACGCCACACCGCTCGACGCCCCACCGCCGGGAAACGACCACCGCCGGCCCACCGCCGAGCCCTCCCCCGTACCCGACCGGGGACCGGCCCCTGTCGGTGCCCCGTGCGAGGATCGATGGCGTACCGCGGGAGCGCACCCGCGCAGTCGAAGGAGAGCGTGCGATGGCATCGAAGCCGCCCAAGGCCGACCCGGTTCAGGACGCACCGCGGGTCGACGAGCCGCAGCACGCGGCGGCGGGGCTGCCGGCCATCGGGCACACCCTGCGGATGGCCCGAGAGCAGATGGGTGTGAAGCGCACGGCGCTGACCCTGCTGCGGGTCAACCAGAAGGACGGCTTCGACTGTCCGGGCTGCGCCTGGCCCGAGCCGGACCACCGGCACCGGGCGGAGTTCTGCGAGAACGGCGCGAAGGCGGTCGCCGAGGAGGCGACCCTGCGCCGGGTCACCCCGGAGTTCTTCGCCGCGCACCCGGTGGCCGACCTCGCGACCCGCAGCGGCTACTGGCTCGGCCAGCAGGGCCGGCTCACCCACCCCGTGTACCTGCCCGAGGGCGGCACGCACTACGAGCCGGTCACCTGGGAGCGCGCCTTCGGCATCGTCGCCGAGGAGATCGCCGCCCTCGGCTCCCCCGACGAGGCCGTCTTCTACACCTCCGGCCGCACCAGCAACGAGGCCGCGTTCCTGTACCAGCTCTTCGCGCGCGAACTGGGCACGAACAACCTGCCGGACTGCTCCAACATGTGCCACGAGTCGTCCGGCTCGGCGCTGTCGGAGACGATCGGCGTCGGCAAGGGCAGTGTCCTGCTGGAGGACCTGTACCAGGCCGATCTGATCATCGTCGCCGGGCAGAACCCTGGCACCAACCACCCGCGGATGCTCTCCGCGCTGGAGAGGGCCAAGGCGAACGGGGCGCGGATCATCACGGTCAACCCGCTGCCCGAGGCCGGCCTGCAGCGGTTCAAGAACCCGCAGACGGCGAAGGGGCTCACCGCGGGCGCGGCGCTCACCGACCTGTTCCTGCAGATCCGCATCGGCGGCGACCAGGCCCTCTTCCGCCTCCTCAACAAGCTGATCCTGGAGACGGAGGGCGCCGTCGACGAAGGGTTCGTGCGCGACCACACGCACGGCTACGAGGAGTTCGCGGCGGCCGCCCGCGGCGCCGACTGGGAGGCGACGCTGGCCGCGACCGGCCTGACCCGTGACCGGGTCGAGCAGGCCCTGGACATGGTCCTCGCCTCGAAGCGGACCATCGTGTGCTGGGCGATGGGCCTGACCCAGCACAAACACTCGGTGCCGACCATCCGCGAGGTCGTCAACTTCCTCCTGCTGCGCGGGAACATCGGCCGCCCGGGGGCGGGGGTGTGTCCGGTGCGCGGCCACTCCAACGTGCAGGGCGACCGCACCATGGGCATCTTCGAGCGTCCGGCGCCCGCCTTCCTGGACGCCCTGGAGAAGGAGTTCGGGTTCGTTCCCCCGCGCGAGCACGGCTATGACGTCGTGCGGGCGATCCGGGCGCTGCGCGACGGCGAGGCCAAGGTGTTCTTCGCGATGGGCGGCAACTTCGTCGCCGCCTCTCCCGACACGGAGGTCACCGAGGCCGCGATGCGCCGGGCCCGGCTCACCGTGCACGTGTCGACCAAGCTCAACCGCTCGCACGTGGTCACGGGCGCGCGGGCGCTGATCCTGCCGACGCTCGGGCGCACCGAGCGCGACGTGCGCGGCGGCGGCGAGCAGTTCGTCACCGTGGAGGACTCCATGGGCATGGTGCACGCCTCCCGGGGCCGGCTGGAGCCGGCGAGCCCCCACCTGCTGTCCGAGCCGGCCATCGTGTGCCGGCTGGCCCGGCGGGTGCTCGGCGAGCGCAGCTCGGTGCCGTGGGAGGAGTTCGAGGAGGACTACGGGGCGATCCGTGACCGCATCGCGCGGGTGGTCCCCGGGTTCGAGGACTTCAACGCGCGGGTGGCCCGCCCGGGCGGCTTCGCGCTGCCGCACGCCCCGCGCGACGAGCGCCGCTTCCCGACGGCCACCGGCAAGGCCAACTTCACCGCCGCGCCGGTGGAGTTCCCGCAGCTGCCCGAGGGCCGGCTGCTGCTGCAGACCCTGCGCTCGCACGACCAGTACAACACCACGATCTACGGCCTGGACGACCGCTACCGGGGCATCCGGGGCGGCCGGCGGGTGGTCCTGGTGAACGCCGGGGACGCGCGGGAGCTGGGCGTCGCGGACGGCTCGTACGTCGATCTGGTGAGCGAGTGGAGGGACGGGGTGGAGCGGCGGGCGCCGGGTTTCCGGGTGGTCGTCTATCCGACCGCGCGGGGCTGCGCCGCCGCGTACTACCCCGAGACCAACGTCCTGGTGCCGCTGGACGCGACCGCGGACACCAGCAACACCCCGGCCAGCAAGTCCGTCGTGGTCCGTCTGGAACAATCGGCGGCCGACTGAGCGTTTGCTCAGGAGTTGCCTGACGTACGACGACGAACGGAGCCGGGCCCATGGGCGAGCAGCAGCATGTGAAGTTCCCGCAGGAGGTCCTCGACGAGTACGCCGCGCTCGGCGTCGACCTGCCCGCCCTGTTCTCGGCCGGCCACCTGGGCACGCGGATGGGCGTGCAGATCGTCGAAGCGTCGGCCGAGCGGGTCGTCGGGACGATGCCCGTCGAGGGCAACACCCAGCCCTACGGCCTGCTGCACGGCGGCGCCTCGGCCGTGCTCGCCGAGACCCTGGGCTCGGTCGGTTCGATGCTGCACGGCGGCAGCGCCAAGATCGCCGTGGGGGTCGACCTCAACTGCACGCATCACCGCGGGGTCCGCTCCGGTCTGGTCACCGGCGTGGCCACGCCGGTGCACCGCGGCCGCTCCACGGCTACGTACGAGATCGTGATCAGCGACGAGGGCGGGCGGCGGGTGTGCACGGCGCGGCTGACCTGCATGCTGCGGGACGTGCGTCCGGGCGACGAGGCGCCCGCGCGGCCGGCGCGCTGACCCGGGCCGACCGACGCACCGACCGTGCCGGGGGCGCAACCGCCGCCCCCGGCACACCTGTTGCTCCCCGACCCGGCGCTTCCGCGCCCGGATTCCGCCCGGTTTCCTCCGCCCTGACGGTTCATCACCAAGCATGGGGCGGAATGCGGGAAAATCAGCGGGGAACACCGACCCCCTTTCCCCCGCGTAACTGTGCGTAATACGCGCGCAATGCAGAAGGCCCTTTCATCCTTGGGGAACGCTTTACCCAGGAGTCCTCGAAGGCCCCGGAAGTAGCCCGCAGCAACGATTCCAGGTAATCACCAAAACGCCCGAGACACCTGAACACACCCGCGCCGGTCCTGGGAGTTCTCACCATGTGGACAGGGCGAATCGGCTGGAATTCCGTTGTTCCACCCACTCAGTACCGCTCTGCATTACCTCGTGTCATAACAAGAGAGTCACAGCCTCCGTCAGATACTCCTCCACCTTCCCCACACACGCTTAGAGTCACGGCCAGTCACCGCGCCACCGGATTCGAAGCCCCTTCGGTCCAGCGCTCGACTCGGCGCGACCCTGTGGAGGGCCGCCGTGCCAGGGAAAGGACTGATTCGTGCGTCAACGTTCGCTCATAGCCCTCACCGCGGCGCTCGCGGCGGGCTCGCTCACGCTCACCGCATGTGGGTCGCGCGACGACAGCGGAGACAGCGGCGGTGGTGGCGGCAAGACCACTGTCGTCATCGGCCTCGACGCCCCGCTGTCCGGCGACCTCTCTGCCCTGGGCCTCGGCATCCGCAACTCCGCCGACCTCGCGGTCAAGACCGCCAACAAGCAGGAGTACGTCAAGGGCGTCGAGTTCAAACTCGAATCCCTCGACGACCAGGCGCAGCCCTCCGTGGGCCAGCAGAACGCCCAGAAGTTCATCAGCGACAAGGCCGTCCTCGGCGTCGTCGGCCCGCTGAACTCCAGCGTCTCCCAGCAGATGCAGAAGCCGTTCAGCGACGCCGGCCTGGTCCAGGTCTCGCCCGCCAACACCGGCACCGAGCTGACCCAGGGCGACGGCTGGAAGACGGGCAACTCCGTCCGCCCGTTCAAGACGTTCTTCCGTACCGCCACCACCGACGAGGTCCAGGGCGCGTTCGCCGCCGACTACCTCTTCACCAAGGCGGGCAAGAAGAAGGTCTACCTGATCGACGACCAGAAGACCTACGGCGCGGGCCTGGCCGCCTCCTTCAAGGCGAACTTCACCAAGCTCGGCGGCACCATCGTCGGTTCGGACCACATCAACCCCGACGACCGTGACTTCAACGCCGTCGTCACCAAGATCAAGAAGACCGGTGCCGAGGCCCTGTACTACGGCGGCGAGTACCCGGCCGCCGCGCCCCTGAGCCAGCAGCTCAAGGACAGCGGCCAGAACATCCCGCTGATGGGCGGCGACGGGATCTACTCCGGCGAGTACCCCAAGCTGAACAAGAAGGCCGAGGGTGACCTCGCCACCTCCGTCGGCAAGCCCGTCGAGCAGCTCGACTCCGCGCAGACCTTCATCAAGAACTACAAGGCGGAGAACTACGAGGACGCCTACGAGGCCTACGGCGGCCTGACCTACGACGCCACCTGGTCCATCATCGAGGCCGTCAAGCTGGCCGTCGACGGCAACGGCGGCAAGGTCCCGGCGGACGGCCGCAAGGCGGTCCTGGACGCCATGAGCAAGGTCAAGTTCGACGGCGTCACCGGCACCATCTCGTTCGACGAGTTCGGTGACACCACCAACACCCTGATGACCGCCTACAAGATCAAGAGCAACGCCTGGGCCCCCGAGTACAGCGCCTCGCCCAAGCTGGACTGAGCAGGGACGGCAGACACACACCCCCGCACACATTGATCCAGGCCGCGCGGGCAGCGCCCACCAGCGCTCCCGCGCGGCGCCGTATCCGAACCACTCCACGGAGGCCCTGCGGTGCAAGAACTGCCGCAACAGCTGGCCAATGGACTCATCCTCGGCGCGATGTACGGACTCATCGCGATCGGCTACACGATGGTCTACGGCATCGTCCAGCTCATCAACTTCGCCCACGGCGAGATCTTCATGGTCGGGGGCTTCGGGGCCCTCACCGTCTGGCTCGTCCTCCCCAGCGGCTTCGCGCTCGGCGCCGCCATCCCCCTCATGATCCTCGGCGGCGTCATCGTGTCCGTCGCCGTCGCCACCGCGGCGGAACGGTTCGCCTACCGCCCTCTGCGTACCGCCCCCCGCCTCGCGCCCCTCATCACCGCCATCGGCCTGTCCATCGTGCTCCAGCAGGCCGTGTGGAAGTGGTACCCCGACGCGAAGAAGGACCGGCCCTTCCCGCAGTTCTCGGGAGCGCCCTTCGACTTCCTCGGCGCCAACATCCAGCGCGGTGACCTCTTCGTCCTGATAGCCGCCCCGCTGTGCATGGCCGCCCTGGCCCTCTTCGTCAGCAAGACCCGCGCCGGCCGCGGCATGCAGGCCACGGCGCAGGACCCCGACACGGCCAAGCTCATGGGCATCAACACCGACCGCATCATCGTCATGGCCTTCGCCATCGGTGCCGCCTTCGCCGCCATCGCCGCCGTCGCCTACGGCCTCAAGAACGGCCAAGTCGGCTTCCGCATGGGCTTCCTGATGGGTCTGAAGGCCTTCACCGCGGCCGTCCTCGGTGGCATCGGCAACATCTACGGCGCCATGCTCGGCGGCGTCGTCCTCGGTCTCGCCGAATCCCTCGCCACCGGCTACATCGGCGACATCCCCGGCATGGACCTCTTCGGCGGCGGCGCCTGGAAGGACGTGTGGGCGTTCGCCCTGCTCATCCTCGTCCTGCTCTTCAGACCGCAGGGCCTGCTCGGCGAACGCGTCGCGGATCGGGCGTGATACCCATGACCACCAGCACCTCTCCCGACATGACCTCGGGGACCACCCCCGACTCCGGGCCCCGGACCGAAGCGCTCGTCCCCCTGCCGCCCGCGGCGGCACGCGCCGGTGTGGTCGCCGGCTCGGCCGTCGCCCTCGTCGGCACCTTCCTCGCCTGGACCTGGACCGCGGAGTTCCCCGGCAACCTCACCGTCACCGGCTACCCCGGCGGCCTGCAGGTCCTCACCCTGGTCGGCGCCGCCCTCACCCTGCTGTTCACCCTCTCCGGCTACGGAGTCCGGGGGCTCGGCTGGCTCACCCCCGGCGGCACCAACAGCCCGGTCATCCTGAGCGCCCTCGGCGTCCTCGGCACCACCGGCTACGCCATGGGCGCCATCAGCTACAACCTCGGTGGCCTCGTCAACCTGGAACCCGGCGCCTGGGTCTCGGGCATCGGCGCCCTCGTGGCCGCCGTCAGCGCCCTCGGCCTGCCCGCCGACCACCCCCACAGCGCCGACGAACCGGCCCCCAGCACCTGGAGCCGTCTGCGCCACGCGCTGACCGCCCCGGAACCGCGCCGGCTGGAGAACCTGCCCTCCTGGGCCGAGATCCTCCTCATCACCGCCGGATTCGGCATCGGCCTCTACATCTTCGCGTACGGCATCGGCACCTACTCCGAGCTCTTCATCGGGTTCCTCGTCAGCGCCGCCTTCGGCGTCCTCGCCGTCGCCCGGGCCGGACTGATCAAGCAGCTGTCCGCGCTCACCGCCAAGCACCGCAGCGTCACCCTCACCGCCGCCTTCGCCGCCGCGATCTGCTTCCCCTTCACCCAGACCAACGACCAGTTCGCGCTGATCGGCGCCAACATCCTGATCTTCGCCACGGTCGCCCTGGGCCTCAACGTCGTCGTCGGCCTCGCCGGCCTCCTCGACCTCGGCTACGTCGCGTTCCTCGGTGTCGGCGCCTACGCCGCCGCCCTGGTCTCCGGCTCACCGCAGTCGTCCATCGGCGTACAGTTCCCGTTCTGGGCGGCCGCCCTCACCGGCGCCCTCGCCTCGCTCGTCTTCGGCGTGGTGATCGGCGCTCCCACCCTGCGTCTGCGCGGCGACTACCTCGCCATCGTGACGCTCGGCTTCGGTGAGATCTTCCGCATCACCATGAACAACCTGAACGGCAACAGCGGACCGGACATCACCAACGGCTCCAACGGCATCCCGAACATCCCCGACCTGAAGATCCTGGGATTCAACCTCGGGCTGCCGCACGACGTCCTCGGCCACGAACTGACCCGCTCCGGCAACTACTACCTGCTGATGCTGCTGTTCACGGCCATCGTCGTGACCGTCTTCCGCCGCAGCGCGGAGTCGCGCATCGGCCGCGCCTGGGTCGCCATCCGCGAGGACGAGACCGCCGCCACCGCCATGGGCATCAACGGCTTCCGCCTCAAGCTCCTGGCCTTCGCCCTCGGCGCCTGCCTCGCCGGCCTCGCCGGCACCGTCCAGGCCCACGTCTCCTACAGCGTCACCCCCGAGCAGTACCAGTTCGCCGGCCCCGTGCCGCCCAACTCGGCCTTCCTGCTCGCCGCCGTCATCCTCGGCGGCATGGGCACCATCAGCGGCCCCCTCATCGGCGCCGCCCTGCTCTACCTCATCCCGGCCAAGCTCCAGTTCATGGCCGACTACCAGCTGCTGCTCTTCGGCGTCGCCCTGATGCTGCTGATGCGCTTCCGGCCCGAGGGTCTGGTCGCCGACCGGCGCAAGCAGCTGGAATTCCACGACACCGGACAGCTCGACGTACCGGAGGACAAACCGCTGCCCGAAGGCGCCACCGGCGCGGCCAAGGCAGGGGCGTGACCGCCATGACCACCACCGCACCCACCACCACCACGGTCCTCGACGCCAGCGGCGTGACCATGCGCTTCGGCGGCCTCACCGCCGTACGCTCCGTCGACCTCACCGTCAACAGCGGCGAGATCGTCGGCCTCATCGGGCCCAACGGCGCCGGGAAGACCACCTTCTTCAACTGCCTCACCGGCCTGTACGTCCCCACCGAGGGCACGGTCAAGTACCAGGACACCGTCCTGCCGCCCAAGCCGCACCTGGTCACCCAGGCCGGCATCGCCCGCACCTTCCAGAACATCCGGCTCTTCGCCAACATGACCGTTCTGGAGAACGTCCTCGTGGGACGCCACACCCGCACCCGCGAGGGCCTGTGGTCCGCCCTCCTGCGTCTGCCGTCCTTCCACAAGGCGGAGGAGAAGTCCCGTGAGCGGGCGATGGAACTCCTGGAGTTCACCGGTCTCGCCGCCAAGGCGGACCACCTCGCCCGCAACCTCCCCTACGGCGAGCAGCGCAAGCTGGAGATCGCCCGCGCCCTGGCCAGCGAGCCCGGGCTCCTGCTGCTGGACGAGCCCACGGCCGGCATGAACCCGCAGGAGACCCGTGCCGCCGAGGAGCTCATCTTCGCGATCCGCGACAAGGGCATCGCCATCCTCGTCATCGAACACGACATCCGGTTCATCATGAACCTGTGCGACCGGGTCGCCGTGCTCGTCCAGGGCGAGAAGATCGTCGAAGGCCCCGCCGAAGTGGTCCAGGCCGACGAACGCGTCATCGCCGCCTACCTCGGCACCCCCTTCGAGGGCGCGCCCGGCAAGGAGGAGGCCGACGAGGTGGCGGCCGCCGAGTCCGAGGCGGCGGCCTCCCACGCGGCGGCGTCCGGGACGACGGCCGACGACACGGGATCGTCCGACACGGAGGCCGACGAAACGGATACGTCCGACACGGAGGCGTCCGACACGGAGGCGTCCGAAGCGGAGGCGTCCGAGGCGTCCCCGGCGGACAGCACCACGGAAGGGGACGACAAGTGACCGCACTGCTGGAGGTCGAGGACCTCAAGGTCGCCTACGGCAAGATCGAGGCCGTCAAGGGCATCTCCTTCACCGTCGAGCAGGGCGAGGTCGTCACCCTCATCGGCACCAACGGGGCCGGCAAGACCACCACCCTGAGGACCCTGTCCGGGCTCCTCCAGCCGGTCTCCGGTCACATCCGCTTCGACGGCCAGTCCCTGAAGAAGATCCCCGCCCACAAGATCGTCTCCCTCGGGCTCGCCCACTCCCCCGAGGGGCGGCACATCTTCCCCCGGATGACCATCGAGGACAACCTCCGCCTCGGCGCCTTCCTCCGGGACGACAAGGACGGCATCGAGAGGGACATCCAGCGCGCCTACGACCTCTTCCCCATCCTCGGGGAACGCCGGAAGCAGGCCGCCGGAACCCTCTCCGGCGGAGAGCAGCAGATGCTCGCCATGGGCCGCGCCCTGATGTCCCGGCCCAAGCTGCTCATGCTCGACGAGCCCTCCATGGGCCTCTCGCCGATCATGATGCAGAAGATCATGGCGACCATTCAGGAGCTGAAGCAGCAGGGCACCACCATTCTGCTCATCGAGCAGAACGCCCAGGCCGCCCTCTCCCTGGCCGACCACGGCCACGTCATGGAAGTCGGCAAGATCGTCCTGTCCGGCAGCGGTCAGGACCTCCTCCACGACGAGTCCGTGCGCAAGGCCTACCTCGGCGAGGACTGACCCGCACACGACGAGGCCCGCGCCCCCGGTGCTTTCCGGGGAGCGCGGGCCTCGTCGTACGCGTCGGGCCGCTCAGCCCTTGGACGTCTTCTTCTCCTCCGCGTCCTGGATGACGGCCTCCGCGACCTGCTGCATCGACATGCGTCGATCCATCGAGGTCTTCTGGATCCACCGGAACGCGGCCGGCTCCGTCAGACCGTACTGCGTCTGCAGGACCGACTTCGCGCGGTCCACCAGCTTGCGCGTCTCCAGGCGCTGGGTGAGGTCCGCGACCTCCTTCTCCAGCTCCTTCAGCTCGGTGAACCGGGAGACGGCCATCTCGATCGCCGGCACCACGTCGCTCTTGCTGAACGGCTTGACCAGGTACGCCATGGCGCCCGCGTCCCGAGCCCGCTCCACCAGGTCGCGCTGGGAGAACGCCGTCAGCATCAGCACCGGGGCGATACTCTCCTCGGCGATCTTCTCCGCCGCCGAGATGCCGTCCATCTTCGGCATCTTCACGTCCAGGATCACCAGGTCCGGCCGGTGCTCACGGGCCAGCTCGATCGCCTGCTCACCGTCCCCGGCCTCGCCGACGACGCTGTAGCCCTCCTCCTCCAGCATCTCTTTGAGATCCAGCCGGATGAGCGCCTCGTCCTCGGCGATGACGACCCGGGTCGTCAGCGGAGGCACGTGCGACCTGTCGTCGTCGGGCACGTCTACGGGCTGGGGCGACTCGGCGGTCACGGGGGCTCCTTGGTACGGGCCGGGCTGTGCTGCTGAGTATGAAGCCTACCCAGAGGCAGAGGGGTGTGGTGACCCGGTATGCTTCCGCGCAGCGGCTCCCGCCGGGTTGGTGGAATCGGCATACACACGGTCCTCAAAAGACCGCGCCTCACGGCTTGCGGGTTCGAATCCCGCACCCGGCACGCTTCTGGCGGAGGCTCACTCAGGTGAGCCTCCGCTTTTCGTTGCGCGCGGCAACCGGCTGGTCCGGTCACCTGCCCGCGTCGGACTCGCCGATGTGGTGGACGCGGACCATGTTCGTGGAGCCGGAGACGCCCGGCGGGGAGCCGGCGGTGATGACGACGGTGTCGCCCGGACGGCAGCGGCCGTAGCGGGTCAGCAGCTCGTCGACCTGGTCGACCATGGCGTCCGTGGAGTCGACGTGGGGGCCGAGGAAGGTCTCCACACCCCAGCTGGCGCTCAGCTGGGAGCGGGTCGCCGGATCGGGGGTGAAGGCGAGCAGGGGGATCGGGGAGCGATAGCGGGAGAGGCGGCGGGCGGTGTCGCCGGACTGCGTGAAGGCGACGAGGAACTTCGCGCCGAGGAAGTCACCCGTCTCGGCCGCCGCACGGGCGACCGCACCGCCCTGGGTGCGCGGTTTGCTGCTCTCGGTGAGCGGGGGCAGACCCTTGGCGAGGATGTCCTCCTCCGCCGCCGCGACGATCTTGGCCATGGTGCGGACGGATTCCACGGCGTGTTTGCCGACACTGGTCTCGCCGGACAGCATCACCGCGTCGGTGCCGTCGATGACGGCGTTGGCGACGTCGGACGCCTCCGCGCGGGTGGGCCGGCTGTTCTCGATCATGGAGTCGAGCATCTGGGTGGCCACGATGACCGGCTTCGCGTTGCGCCTGGCCAGTTTGACGGCGCGCTTCTGGACGATGGGGACCTGTTCGAGGGGCATCTCCACACCGAGGTCGCCGCGGGCCACCATGAGCCCGTCGAAGGCGGCGACGATGTCCTCGATGGCGTCGACGGCCTGGGGTTTCTCCACCTTGGCGATGACGGGGAGGCGGCGGCCCTCCTCGTCCATGATCCGGTGGACCTCCCGGATGTCCCGGCCGCTGCGGACGAAGGAGAGGGCGACGATGTCGAAGCCGGTGCGCAGCGCCCAGCGGAGGTCCTCCTCGTCCTTCTTGGCCAGCGCGGGGACGGATACGGCGACTCCGGGCAGGTTGAGGCCCTTGTGGTCGGAGACCATCCCGCCCTCGACGACCGTGGTGCGGACGCGGGGCCCGTCGACGTCGGTGACTTCGAGGCCGACCTTGCCGTCGTCGACGAGGATGCGTTCGCCGGGGGTGACGTCGTCGGCGAGTCCGGCGTAGGTGGTGCCGCACTGGTGGCGGTCGCCCTCGACGCCCTCCTCGACGGTGATGGTGAAGGTGTCGCCGCGCTCCAGGAGGACGGGCCCTTCGGCGAAGCGGCCGAGTCTGATCTTCGGCCCCTGGAGGTCGGCGAGGAGGCCGACGCTGCGGCCGGTCTCGTCGGCGGCCTTGCGGACCCGCTGGTAGCGCTCCTCGTGTTCGGCGTGGGAACCGTGACTGAGGTTGAAGCGGGCGATGTCCATTCCGGCGTCGACCAGGGATTTGATCTGGTCGTAGGAGTCGGTGGCAGGACCCAGGGTGCAGACGATTTTCGCTCGGCGCATGGAGCGACCCTACGACTTACCACCGAGTAGTTTCTTGGCCGGACATGTCGGGCCAACGACCTTTGCCCTAAGGGTGGTTGACGGACGCCGAATTGTGCGACGGGGTGCTCTGATGAGCAGTCGGACACCTTTTCGCGATGCAGAGCGACTTTCTGCTCATAGGCTTGGCGGATTCATCGTGAATTGTGCGGTGACCTCCGCCCTGACCCGCATTCTCTGCGGTTCCAGGTCGAGGGCTTCGGGCGTGTCGGCGGCGCCCCCGGCGGAGGCGCGCACGACCCGGCGTTCGAAGGCGGCCCGGGGGCGCCCCTCATGGCTGCCGGAGTCGGCGAGTTCGACGAGGGCGGCGAGGGTGGTGCCGAGGGCCTGCGCGTACTCGCGGGCGCGCCGGACCGCTCCCTGCACGGCCTGCTCCCGTGCCCGGCGGTGGACGGGCGAGTCGGGGCGCAGGTCCCACGACGGGCCGTCGACCCGGGTGACGTCCAGGTCGGCGAGGCGGGCGACCAGTTCACCGAGGACGGTGAAGTCGGTGAGTTCGGCGGTGACCCAGACGCGGCCGTGGTACGCGCGGACGCCTCCGCGCGAACGACCGGAGACCTCGGGGCCGACCGAGACGGTGCCGGTGGACAGGTGGGCCACCGCGTCGCCGTAGGACCTGACGAGGTCCAGGGCGGCGGTGTTGCGGCGGGTGAGGTCGTCGAGGGCGGTGCGGCGGTCGCGGCCGCGGGCGATGACCGTGGCGGTGATGCGGGCGAGGTCGGGGTCGGCGTCCAGTTCGGCTTCGCCGCGGACGGTGAGGAGGGGGGCGTCGGGAGTGCCGTGCGGTGCGGTCATACGCCCCACACTGTCAGTCCTTGGCCGCTTATGACACCGGAGTTGTTTCTTCCGGTCACCAGAAAGAAACCCTCCGGCCCTTTTGCGTCTGGTCATGACCGGGTCAGAATCTACGCGCGTTATCTACGCGCGTCAGTGATCGTCCCGCGAGGAGAGCAAGACATGCCGTTGAACCGCCGGAAGTTCCTCAAAAAGTCCGCCGCGACCGGGGCGGGAGTGGCGATCGCGGGGGCCGCTGCGGCCCCGGCCGACGCGGCGACCACACCGGCCCCGGCCGACCGGAAGCACCCCCGGCGCTACTCGCTCACCGTCATGGGGACGACCGACCTGCACGGCCACGTCTTCAACTGGGACTACTTCAAGGACGCGGAGTACACCGACAAGGCGGGCAACGCCCAGGGCCTGGCGCGCATCTCCACGCTGGTGAACGGGATCCGGGCGGAGAAGGGCCGCCGCAACACGCTGCTGATCGACGCGGGCGACACCATCCAGGGCACGCCGCTGACGTACTACTACGCGAAGGTGGACCCGATCACCGCCGAGGGCGGCCCGGTGCACCCCATGGCGCAGGCGATGAACGCGATCGGGTTCGACGCCGCCGCGCTCGGCAACCACGAGTTCAACTACGGCATCGAGACGCTGCGCAGGTTCGAGGAGCAGCTGGACTTCCCGCTGCTGGGCGCGAACGCGGTGGACGCGAAGACGCTGCGGCCGGCCTTCCCGCCGTACTTCATGAAGACGTTCCACGCGCCGGGGTGCGGGCGGCCGGTGAAGGTGGCGGTGCTGGGTCTGACGAACCCCGGCATCGCGATCTGGGACAAGGCGTACGTGCAGGGCAAGCTGGCGTTCCCGGGGCTGGAGGAGCAGGCCGCGAAGTGGGTGCCGAAGCTGAAGTCGATGGGCGCGGACGTGGTGATCGTCTCGGCTCACTCGGGTTCGTCGGGCACGTCGTCGTACGGTGACCAGGTGCCGTACGTGGAGAACGCGGCGGCCAACGTGGCGCGGCTGGTGCCGGACATCGACGCGATCCTGGTCGGGCACGCGCACGTGGAGATCCCGGAGCTGAAGGTCGTCAACGAGAAGACGGGGCGGACGGTGGTGCTGTCGGAGCCGCTGGCGTACGCGGAGCGGCTGTCGGTCTTCGACATCGGGCTGGTCTTCGCCAAGGGCCGCTGGAGTGTGGAGTCGGTGGCGTCGAAGGTGCTGAACTCGAACGCGGTCGCCGACGACCCGGAGATCGTCAAGCTGCTGAGCGACGAGCACGCGAAGGTCGTCGAGTACGTCAACCAGGTGGTGGGCACGGCGACGCAGACACTGACGACGGTCGAGGCCCGCTACAAGGACGCGCCCATCATCGACCTGATCACCAGGGTCCAGGAGGACGTGGTCAAGGCGGCGCTGGCCGGCACCGAGTACGCGTCGCTGCCGGTGATCTCGCAGGCGTCGCCGTTCTCCCGCACGTCGGAGATCCCGGCGGGCGAGGTGACGATCCGGGACCTGTCGAGCCTGTACGTCTACGACAACACGCTCGTCGCCAAGGTGATGACCGGAGCACAGCTCAGGGCGTACCTGGAGTACTCGGCGGAGTACTTCGTGCAGACGGCCGTCGGTGCGGTGGTCGACGTGGAGAAGCTCACCAACGCGAACGGCCGCCCGGACTACAACTACGACTACGTGTCGGGTCTGTCGTACGACATCGACATCGCCCGGGCGCCGGGCTCGCGGATCAGGAACCTGACGTACCAGGGTGCGGCGCTGGACGACGGGCAGCGGTTCGTGTTCGCGGTGAACAACTACCGGGCCAACGGCGGCGGCGCGTTCCCGCACGTGGCGTCGGCGCAGGAGGTGTGGTCGGAGTCGACGGAGATCCGGACCCGGATCGCGGAGTGGGTGACCGCGAAGGGGGTGCTGGACCCGGCGGACTTCGCCTCGGTGGACTGGAGGCTGACGCGGGAGGGCACACCGGTGTTCTAGGGCCGCCGGATGTCGGCGGCGGCCTCAGACTCCGTCCACCAGGGGTGTCAGTGCCCTGGGCCGGCGGGCGGGCGGAATCTGGGGCTGTCGCTGTTCCAGGCCGAAGGTGGTGAAGGCGGTGCGGTCCGGCAGGGGGTAGGGCTCCTTGCCGGTGAGGGTGTTGAGGATGGTGGCGGAGCGCCATGCGGTGAGGCCGAGGTCGGGGGCGCCGACGCCGTGGGTGTGGCGTTCGGCGTTCTGGACGAAGACGGACCCGGTGACGGAGGGGTCGGTGACGAGGCGGTAGCGGTCGTCGATACGGAGGCGTTCCGAACTGTCGCGGCGCAGATAGGGGTCGAGGCCGGCGAGGAGGCGGTCGAGGGGGCGTTCGCGGTAGCCGGTGGCGAGGACGACGGCGTCGGTGGTGAGGCGGGAGCGGGTGTTCTGTTCCAGGTGTTCCAGGTGGAGTTCGACCCTCGTGGTGGCGATGCGGCCGGCGGTGCGGACGCGGACTCCGGGGGTGAGGACGGCGTCGGGCCAGCCTCCGTCGAGGGTGCGGCGGTAGAGCTCGTCGTGGACAGCGGCGAGGGTGCCCGCGTCGATGCCCTTGTGGAGCTGCCACTGGGTGCGGACCAGCTCGTCGCGGACGGCTTCGGGCAGGCCGTGGAAGTAGCGGGCGTAGTCGGGGGTGAAGTGCTCCAGGCCGAGCTTGGAGTACTCCATGGGGGCGAAGGCGGGGGTGCGGCCGATCCAGTGGAGCCGTTCACGGCCGGCGGGGCGGTGGCGGAGCAGGTCGAGGAAGATCTCGGCGCCGGTCTGTCCGGAGCCCACGACGGTGACGTGGCCGGCGGCGAGCAGGGTGTCGCGGTGGTCGAGGTAGTCGGCGGCGTGCAGGACGGGAACGCCGGGGGCGTCGACGAGGGGGCGCAGGGCGTCGGGGACGTGGGGCCGGGTGCCGATGCCGAGAACGATGTTCCTGGCGTACGTGCGGCCGAGGGCCTCGGCCTCGCCGTCGGTGTCGAGCTGGGTGAAGTCGACCTCGAAGAGGTCGCGTTCGGGGTTCCAGCGGACGGCGTCGACCTGGTGGCCGAAGCGCAGGGCGGGCAGGTGGTCGGCGACCCAGCGGCAGTAGGCGTCGTACTCGGCACGGTGGATGTGGAAACGCTCGGCGAAGTAGAAGGGGAAGAGCCGGTCGCGGGCCCTGAGGTAGTTCAGGAAGGTCCAGGGGCTGGCGGGGTCGGCGAGGGTGACGAGGTCGGCCAGGAAGGGCACTTGGACGCGGGCGCCGTCGAGGAGCAGGCCGGGGTGCCAGGTGAAGGCGGGGCACTGCTCGTAGAAGAAGGTGTCGAGTTCGGTGCGCTGGTGGGCGAGGGCGGCCAGGGAGAGGTTGCTGGGGCCGATGCCGATGCCGACGAGGTCGAGGGGGCTGTCGGGTTCGGGGCGCGGGTCGGGGAGGGTGCTCATCGGGGGGTGTGTCCTTCCACCAGGTTCAGCAGGGTGGCCAGGTCGTGGGGCCGGGCGCAGGGGTTGAGGAGGGTGGCCTTGAGCCAGAGACGGCCACCGAGACGGGCGCGGCCGAGGACGGCGTGGCCGTCGGTGAGGAGGGTGCGGCGCACGGCGGCCACGGCGGTGTCGGGGGCGCCGGCGGGGCGGAACAGGACCGTGCTGAGGGTGGGCCGGTCGTGGAGTTCGAGGCCGGGGCGGTCGGCGACGAGGTCGGCGAGTTCCTGGGCCAGGGCGCAGACGCGGTCGACCAGGGCGCCCAGGCCGGTGCGGCCGAGGGTGCGCAGGGTGACGGCGGTCTTGAGGACGTCGGGGCGGCGGCTGGTGCGCGGGGAGCGGCCGAGGAGGTCGGGCAGGCCGGCTTCGGTGTCGTCGTCGGCGTTGAGGTAGTCGGCGCGCTGGTGCAGGGCGGTGAGGTCGGTGGGGTCGCGGACGGCGAGGAGGCCCGCGGCGATCGGCTGCCAGCCGAGTTTGTGCAGGTCGAGGGTGACGGTGTCGGCGGTGTGGAGTCCGGCGAGCTTGGGGCGGTGCCGGTCGCTGAACAGCAGGCCGCCCGCGTAGGCGGCGTCGATGTGCAGCCGGGCGCCATGGGCGGCGCAGCGGGCGGCGATGTCGGGCAGGGGGTCGATGAGGCCGGCGTCGGTGGTGCCGGCGGTGGCGGCGACGAGTACCGGGCCGCGGGGCTCGGGCAGGGTGGCGAGGGCGGTGTGGAGGGCGGCGGGGTCGAGGGTGCCGGCCGGGGTGGGGATCACCACCGGTTCGGGCAGGCCGAGGAGCCAGGCGGCGCGGCGCAGGGAGTGGTGGGCGTTGGCGCCGTGGACGAGGCGGAGGGGTCCGGCGTGCGGGTGGCGGGGCGCTGGCGTGCCGGCCGTCTCGCGGCTGTCTCGGGCCGCGCGGGTCGCGTGGGTCTCGCGGGTCTCGCGGGCGAGGAGGACGGCGAGTTGGTTGGCCTCGGTGCCGCCGGTGGTGACGACGGCGTCGGCCAGGCCCGCGTGGTGGGCGAGGGCCCGGGTGACGAGGGCTTCCAGCGCGGAGGCTGCCGGGGCCTGGTCCCAGGAGTCCAGGGACGGGTTGAGGACGGAGGCTGCGAGGTCGGCGGCAGCGGCGACGGCGAGCGGCGGGCAGTGCAGGTGGGCGGCGCACAGCGGGTCGGCGGGGTCGGCGGCGCCCTCGGCGAGGGTCCGCACGAGGTCGGCGAGGGCGGCCGGGTCGCCGCTCTCGGGCAGCGGCTCGCCGAGGGCGTCCCGTACCCGGGCGGCGACGGCGCGCGGCCCGCCGGCCGGCAGGGGCCCGCCGCGGGCCCGGGTCCCGGCCTCCAGCGCGTCCAGGACGACGCCGGTCAACTCCCTCAGGGCAGCGGCGCCTTGGCGGCCGGAGGCGAGAGGCGGCATGCTCATGCGCACCAGCTTGTACGGCCTCGGGGTACTGCGCCCGAAAAGTGGCGGGAACGAACCCGAAAGGGGGTACGTGCGGGTGGACGCACGGCCCGGCGCGAGCGGTGAAACGCGGATCGGCGTACTCACCCCGGGGACGCAGGGAGCCGCCCGACCGGCCCCCGCGTCCCCGCATCCCATCGCCCCCGCGTCCCCGCGTCCCCGCGGTCGGCCGGCTACCCCGCCGACACGGTCCGTACCCGCAACGCCCGTTCCAGGTCGTCCAGCTGGTCGACGAGCTTGCGCCGCAGGGCCGGGATCGGCTCGCCGTCGGTGAGGCACGCCTTGCCCAGGCGGAGCGCCTCCTCGTCCACCGCGTGGACGGGGAACGCCCACCGTCCCGCCGCGTCGGCGATGGCCGGCCCGCGCCGCTCGGCGACGGCGACCGCGTCGGCGTAGAAGCGGGCCACGTACGGCCGTACCAGCTCGGCCTGTTCGGGCTGCCAGAAGCCCTGCGCGGTGGCGGTGAAGAGGTAGTTGGAGAGGTCGTCGCCGGCGAACATGGCGTCCCAGGCCGCCGCCTTGGCCGCCGGGTCGGGCAGCGCGGCCCGGCAGCGGGCGGCGCCTTCCCGCCCGGTGGCGGAGGGGTCGCGGTCGAGCTCCGCGGCGATGGCGGCCTCGTCGGTCGCGCCCAGCACGGCGAGCCGCGCGAGGACCCGCCAGCGCAGGTCGGCGTCGAGTTCCGGGCCGCCGGGCACGGTCCCGTCGGCGAGCCAGGCGGCGATGGTCTCGGGGTGGGCGGCGACGTCGACGAAGTGGCGTACGGCGATCAGGCGCAGGCCGGGGTGGTCGCCGTCCTCGGTGCGGCGGATGAGGTCGCGGCACAGGGAGGACAGGGTGGCGAGGGCGGCGGGGCGCTGCTCGGGTGTGACGTACCGGTCGGCGATCTGGCCGCAGGCGAAGCCGAGGACGCCCTGCACGAGGGCGAGGTCGGTCTCGTGCGGCAGGTGGGCGCGGGCGGCCTCCAGGTAGGCGGCGGGCGGGAGTTCGCCGTCGCGGACGGCGTCGCGCAGGGCGTTCCAGACGACCGCGCGGGTGAGCGGGTCGGGCAGCCCGGACAGCGCGGTGCGCACGGTCGCGGAGGAGTCCGCGTCGAAGCGGATCTTGGCGTAGGTGAGGTCGCCGTCGTTCAGCAGGAGCAGGGCCGGCTTCTTGCCGAGCGGCTGGGGCGCGGTCTGCGGGACGTCGACCTCGATCCGCTCGCGCAGGGTGAGGCGGCCCTCGTCGGTGAGGTCCTGGTCGTAGAGGCCGACGCTGATGCGGTGGGGGCGGCTGCCGGCGCGTTCGACGGTGAGGGTGCGCGAGCCGTTGGTGCCGCCGACGGTGGGGGTGAGGGTGTCGACGCCGGTGGTGCGCAGCCAGGCCTCGGCCCAGGCGTGGACGTCGCGGTCGGTGGCGGCGGCGAGGGAGTCGATGAAGTCGGCGAGGGTGGCGTTGGCGAACCTGTGCCGTTCGAAATGGATGTTGATGCCGGCGAGGAAGTCCTTCTCGCCGAGCCAGGCCACCAGCTGGCGCAGCGCGGAGGCGCCCTTGGCGTAGGAGATGCCGTCGAAGTTGAGGAGCGCGGAGGCCGTGTCCGGGACGGCGTCGGGTGCGACGGGGTGGGTGGAGGGGCGCTGGTCGGCGTCGTAGCCCCACGCCTTGCGGACGACGCCGAAGTCGGTCCAGGTGTCGGTGAAGCGGGTGGCCTCGGCGGTGGTCTGGTAACCCATGTACTCGGCGAAGGACTCGTTCAGCCAGATGTCGTCCCACCAGCGCAGGGTGACGAGGTCGCCGAACCACATGTGGGCCATCTCGTGGGCGATGACCATGGCGCGGGTCTGGCGTTCGGTGTCGGTCACGGCGGAGCGGAAGACGAACTCGTCGCGGAAGGTGACCAGGCCGGGGTTCTCCATGGCGCCGGCGTTGAACTCGGGGACGAAGGCCTGGTCGTAGGAGTCGAACGGGTAGGGCTCGGTGAACTTCTCGTGGTAACGGTCGAAGCACTGCCGGGTGACGTCGAGGAGTTCGTCGGCGTCGGCGTCGAGGTGGGGGGCGAGGGAGCGGCGGCAGTGGATGCCGAAGGGCAGGCCGTGGTGTTCGGTGCGCACGGAGTGCCAGGGGCCGGCGGCGACGGCGACGAGGTAGGTGGAGATCAGGGGGGTGGTGGCGGCCTTCCAGACGCCGTCGCCGGTGTGCTCGGTGATGCCGTTGGCGAGGACGGTCCACCCTTCGGGGGCCTTGACGGTGAGGTCGAAGACGGCCTTGAGGTCGGGCTGGTCGAACGCGGCGAAGACGCGCTGGACGTCGTCCATGAACAGCTGGGTGTAGACGTAGGTCTCCCCGTCGGCGGGGTCGGTGAAGCGGTGCATGCCCTCACCGGTGCGGGAGTAGCGCATGCGCGCGTCGACGCGCAGTTCGTGGTCGCCGGGGGCGAGGTTCTTCAGCGGGAGCCGGTTGCCGTCCAGGGACCCGGGGTCCAGGGGGTGTCCGTCGAGCGTGGCGGAGCGCAGTTCGGCGGGTTTGAGCTCGACGAAGGTGTCCGTCACCTCGTGGTCCGTGCGCGCGGAGAACCGGATGACGGTGTGGGACGTGAAGGTCTCGTCGCCGGTGGTGAGGTCGAGCTCGATGGTGTAGCGGTGGACGTCGAGCAGCTGGGCACGGGTCTGCGCTTCGTCGCGCGTCAGTACGGACATGGACGACATGCTGCCTGATGGCGTCGCGTGGGCACAGGGGCGGATCGGTACGTGCGCGATGTCGGGGCGTGCACCGGCCGCCGTCCGTGCCCGGACGGGCGCGTCAGCCGGCGGTGCCGACCGTGTCCTCGGCGATGCGCTCGTGGTGGCGGATGACCTCGGCGATGATGAAGTTGAGGAACTTCTCGGCGAAGGCGGGGTCCAGTTTGGCGCTCTCGGCGAGGGCGCGCAGCCGGGCGATCTGGCGGGCCTCGCGCCCCGGGTCGGCGGCCGGCAGCTGGTGGCGGGCCTTGAGGTGGCCGACCTGCTGGGTGCACTTGAAGCGCTCGGCGAGCATGTGGACGACGGCCGCGTCGATGTTGTCGATGCTGTCGCGCAGCCGCGCCAGCTCCTCGCGCACGGCGGGGTCGACGTCACCGGTTCCGGTGTTGCTGGTGGTCATGGGCGTTCACCCTAGTGGGCGCCCTCCTCGTACAGTGGTATCGGGTTCACGGCTGTCCTGGGGGTGCGGCGTGGCGAACGGCGGACCGGTCGAGCACGGCTTTCCGCATCTGGAGACGGTGCGGGACGCGATCACGGCGCTGTACCGGCGGTTGTCGTACGACACCGTTCACGCCTTCGACACCAGTGTGCCGCCGGTCGATGTGGCGTTCTGCGACACCGACGACCTGTATCTGGGGGCGCAGCGGGTGGCGCGTGCGCTGGTGCGGCACTTCCGGCTGCCGGACGCGCGGCTGATCGTGAGCTTCCGGGA
This sequence comes from Streptomyces sp. bgisy159, assembly GCF_057707805.1. Classification (NCBI taxonomy): domain Bacteria; kingdom Bacillati; phylum Actinomycetota; class Actinomycetes; order Kitasatosporales; family Streptomycetaceae; genus Streptomyces; species Streptomyces sp. bgisy159. The sequence goes on from NZ_JBYIQX010000008.1 coordinate 93,659, forward strand.
GATGGAGCAGGCGGCGAGCGTGGAGCTGACGGCCGGCCCGGAGTACTTCGTGGAGCTGAACGCCCGGTTCCGTACGCATCGGCGGGACATCGGCGCGGCGCTGGCGCACGAGATCGCGCACGTGTACCTGCACCGGCTGGACCTGTCGTTCCCGGGCACCCGCGCCAACGAGATCCTCACGGACACGGTGACGACGTATATGGGCGCCGGTTGGCTGCTGCTGGACGCGTTCCGGCAGGACGGGGTGTCCTCGCAGAAGCTGGGGTATCTCACGCCGGAGGAGTTCGGGTACGTGCTGGCGAAACGAGCGCTGGTGTTCGGGGAGGATCCGTCGCCGTGGTTCACCAGCGCTCCGGCGTACGAGGCGTACGTGCGGGGGCGGGAGCGGGCCGGCCGCGACGGGCGGCAGCCGCCGCTCACGGCGGCCGGGTGGGCGGGGCGCCGGCGGTACGCGCAGGACCGGCGCCGGGCGCAGGCGCTCAGGCCGGGCGGGGGCGCGGAGGGAGCGGGGTACTCGTTCGCGCCGGGCGGGGACGGTCCGTGGCGGGTGACGTTCCCCTGTCCCACCTGCCATCAGCGGATCCGGGTGCCGGTCCGGGGGAGGGTGCGGGCGCGGTGCGGGCTGTGCCGGACGGTTCTGGAGTGCGACACGTAGGAACGCTTCGCCTCCCCGGCCGGTCCCGCCCGGGGTGGGTGCGGTGCCGATGTGCCGGTCCGCCGGGTGCCGCACCGCGTCGCTAGAGGCCGTACACCTGCCCCGGTGTCTCCGCGCGCGCCAGCAGTCTCGTCACCGTCTCCCCCACCTCCCCCGCGCTCCATCGCGCTCCCTTGTCCGCCGTGGGGCCCGGCCGCCAGCCCTCCATCACGGTGATCCGGCCGCCCTCGGCCTCGAAGACCCGGCCGGTGACCCCGGCGCTGGCGGCGGAGCCGAGCCAGACCACCAGGGGGGAGACGTTCTCGGGGGCCATCGCGTCGAAGCCGTCGGCGGGCGCGGCCATGGCCTGCGCGAAGGTGCGCTCGGTCATGCGGGTGCGGGCGGCGGGGGCGACGGCGTTGACCTGGACGCCGTAGCGGGCGAGTTCGGCGGCGGCGACCAGGGTGAGGGCGGTGATGCCGGCCTTGGCGGCGCTGTAGTTGGCCTGGCCGACCGAGCCGAGCAGTCCGGCCCCGCTGCCGGTGTTGACGACGCGGGCGGCGGGCGGGCGGCCCGCCTTTGCCTCGGCGCGCCAGTGGGCGGCGGCGTGCCGCAGGGGGAGGAAGTGGCCCTTGAGGTGGACGCGGAGGACGGCGTCCCAGTCGTCCTCGTCGAGGTTGACGAGCATGCGGTCGCGCAGGAAGCCCGCGTTGTTGACGAGGGTGTCGAGGCGGCCGTACGTCTCCAGGGCGGTCGTCACGAGGGAGGCGGCGCCCTCGGCGGTGGCGATGTCGCCGGCGTGGGCCACGGCCCGGCCGCCGGCCGCGCGGATCTCGTCGGCGACGCGGGTGGCCGGGCTGTCGGGACCGGGGCGGCCGTCCAGGGTCACCCCGAGGTCGTTGACGACGACGCGGGCGCCCTCGGCCGCGAGGGCGAGGGCGTGCGCGCGGCCGAGACCGCGCCCGGCGCCGGTGACGACGGCCACCCGGCCGTCGCAGAGGTTCGCGTGCATCTCAGTCCTCCTCGGTGACTGTCGCGGCGTCCAGGAAAGCGGGCCGTTCGCCGCCGCCGTGCACGGGCAGCGCGGCGCCGCTGATGTAGGCGGCGGCGTCCGACGCCAGGAAGACGGCGGCGGCGCCGACGTCGGCGGGGCGGGCGAGCCGGCCGAGCGGGACGGTGCGCTCGACGGCGGCGATCCCCTGCTCACCGCCGTAGTGCAGGTGGGACAGCTCGGTGCGGACCATGCCGACGACGAGCGTGTTGACGCGGACCTCGGGCGCCCATTCGACGGCCATGGAGCGGGCGAGGCTCTCCAGTCCGGCCTTGGCCGCGCCGTAGGCGGCGGAGCCGGGTGAGGGGCGGCTGCCGCTGACGCTGCCGATCATGACGATGGATCCCCGGGCCCGTCTGAGGTGGGGGTGGGCGGCGAGGGAGGCGGTCAGGGGGGTGACGAGGTTGAGTTCGATCACGCGCGCGTGCCGCTCGGCGTCCGCGTCGGTCAGCCGGCGGTGGGGGGTGCCGCCCGCGTTGTTGACGAGCACGTCGAGGCGGGGCAGGGCGGCGAAGAAGGCGCGGACGGCCGGCGGGTCGCGCAGGTCCAGGGGGGCGAACTCCACTCCGGCCACCGGCATTTCGGGGGGTCTGCGGGCGCAGACCAGAACCCGGGCGCCGGCGTCGGCGAACGCCCGCGCGATGCCGGCGCCGACGCCGCGCGTGCCGCCGGTGACGACCGCGACCTTTCCGTGCAGGCCCATGCGACGCTACCCTTCACCTAACAAACGTTTGGTGGAAAGGTAGCTGATGCGGCCATGGGTGTCTCCACCTCGTCCCCCGAAAGGGGGATATCCGTCGTCACCGTCGACTTCCCGCCGGTGAACGCGCTTCCGGTGGCCGGCTGGTTCGCCCTGGCCGACGCGGTGCGGGCGGCCGGCCGCGACCCCGGTGTGCGGTGTGTCGTCGTGGCGGCCGAGGGGCGGGGGTTCAACGCCGGGGTGGACATCAAGGAGATCCAGGCGGACGGCCGGGCCCTGGTCGGCGCCAACTCCGGCTGCGCGGAGGCGTTCGCGGCGGTCTACGAGTGCGAGGTGCCGGTCGTGGCCGCCGTCCAGGGCTTCTGCCTGGGCGGCGGCGTGGGCCTGGCCGGCACCGCGGACGCGATCGTGGCCAGCGAGGACGCCGTCTTCGGGCTGCCCGAGCTGGACCGGGGGGCGCTGGGCGCGGCCACCCACCTGGCCCGCCTGGTGCCGCGGCACCTGATGCGGGCGCTGTACTACACCTCGCGCACGGTCACGGCGGCCGAGCTGCGGGCGCACGGCTCGGTGTGGCGGGTGGTGCCGCGCGCGCAGCTGCCGGGCGCCGCGCTGGAGCTGGCCGGTGAGATCGCCGCGAAGGACGGCCGGCTGCTGCGCCTGGCCAAGGCCGCCCTCAACGGCATCGACCCGGTCGACGTGCGCCGCAGCTACCGCTTCGAGCAGGGCTTCACCTTCGAGGCGCAGCTCACCGGGGTGGCCGACCAGGTGCGCGACCGATTCGGGAGGGGGCGGGCGGATGCCTGACGAGCCGACGACCGACAAGACGATGACCGCCGAGGAGGCCGTCGCCCGGCTGGAGAGCGGCATGACCGTGGGCATCGGCGGCTGGGGGTCCCGGCGCAAGCCGATGGCCCTGGTGCGGGCCCTGCTGCGGTCACCGGTCACCGACCTCACGGTCGTGTCGTGCGGCGGACCGGACGTCGGCATGCTGGCCGCCGCCGGCCGGATCCGGCGGCTGGTCGCCGCGTTCGTCACCCTGGACTCGATCCCGCTGGAGCCGCACTACCGCGCCGCCCGCGAGCGGGGCGACCTGGAGCTGACGGAGGTGGACGAGGCGATGTTCCTGTGGGGGCTGCGCGCCGCCGCGCACCGGATGCCGTTCCTGCCGGTACGGGCGGGGCTGGGCTCCGACGTCATGCGGGTCAACCCGGGCCTGCGGACGGTGACGTCGCCGTACGACGACGGGGAGACGTTCGTGGCGATGCCCGCCCTGCGGCTGGACGCGGCCCTGGTGCACGTCAACCGCGCCGACCGGCTGGGCAACGGGCAGTACCTGGGGCCGGACCCGTACTTCGACGACCTGTTCTGCGCGGCGGCGGACGCGGCCTACGTCTCGTGCGAGCGGATCGTCGGCACGGCCGAGCTGACCGAGGGCGCCGCGCCGCAGACCCTGCTGATCGGGCGGCACACCGTGACGGGGGTGGTGGAGGCCCCGGGCGGGGCGCACTTCACGTCGTGCGCGCCCGACTACGGCCGGGACGAGGCCGCGCAGCGCGCGTACGCGACCACGCCCTGGCCGGAGTTCGCCGAGCGCTATCTCACGGGGAGGCCGTCGTGACCGTGACGCGCGCCGAGTACTGCGTCATCGCCTGCGCCGAGGCCTGGCGGGGCGACGGGGAGGTGCTGGCCGCCCCGATGGGCCTGATCCCGTCCGTCGGCGCGCGGCTGGCCCGGCTCACCTTCGCGCCGGACCTGATGCTGACCGACGGGGAGGCGCTGCTGGTGCGCCCGGACGGGACGCCGGAGGGCTGGCTGCCCTACATCCGGCACCTGGACCTGGTCACCGGCGGGCGCCGGCACGTGATGATGGGCGCGAGCCAGCTCGACCGGTACGGCAACCAGAACATCTCCTGCGTCGGCGACTGGCGGCGGCCCCGGCGCCAGCTGCTCGGCGTGCGCGGCGCCCCGGTGAACACCCTGAACCACCCGACCAGTTACTGGGTACCCAGGCACGCCCCGCGAGTCTTCGTGGAGCGGGTCGACATGGTGTGCGGGGTGGGCTACGACCACGCGGCGGGCGCCCGCCATCACCGGCTGCGCCGGGTGGTCACCGACCTCGGGGTGTTCGACTTCGCCACGCCGGACCACTCGATGCGGCTGGCGTCCCTGCACCCCGGGGCGACGGTCGGGGAGGTCACCGCGGCCACGGGCTTCGACCTGGCCGTCCCGGACGAGGTGCCGTACACCCGGGAGCCCAGCGCCGAGGAGCTGCGGCTGATCCGGGAGGTGCTCGACCCGGGGACGACGCGCGCGCGGGAGGTCGGCCACTGATGGAGACGGCGCTGACCCGGCTGGTCGGGGTCCGCCACCCGATCGTGCAGACCGGCATGGGCTGGGTGGCGGGCCCCCGGCTGGTCTCGGCGGCGGCGAACGCGGGAGCCCTGGGCATCCTGGCGTCCGCGACGATGACCCCGGACCGGTTGCGCGAGGCGGTCCGTGAGGTGCGTGCGCGGACGGACGCGCCCTTCGGGGTCAACCTGCGCGCCGACGCCGGGGACGCCGCCGAGCGGGTCCGGATCATCGTGGAGGGCGGTGTCCGGGTGGCGTCGTTCGCGCTGGCGCCCTCCCGCGAGCTGATCGCGGAGCTGAAGGAGGCGGGCGTGGTCGTGATCCCGTCGGTGGGTGCGCGCCGGCACGCCGAGAAAGTGGCCGCCTGGGGTGCCGACGCGGTGATCGTGCAGGGCGGCGAGGGCGGCGGGCACACCGGCGAGGTGGCGACGTCGGTGCTGCTGCCGCAGGTGGTGGACGCGGTGGACGTCCCGGTCGTCGCGGCGGGCGGCTTCTTCGACGGGCGGGGCCTGGTCGCGGCGCTGGCCTACGGGGCGGCGGGCGTGGCCATGGGCACCCGCTTCCTGCTCACCTCGGACTCGACGGTGCCGGACGCGGTGAAGGCGCGGTACCTGGCGGCGACGGTGCGGGACGTGACGGTGACCCGGGCGGTGGACGGTCTGCCCCACCGCATGCTGCGCACGGATCTCGTCGACGCGCTGGAGCGCGCGGGGCGCGCCAGGGCCCTGCTGCGGGCCGTCCGCGCGGCCGCCGCCTTCCGGGAGCTGTCCGGGCTGTCCTGGCGCGCGCTGCTGCGCGACGGTCGCGCCCTCAGGCGCGGCAAGGACCTGACCTGGAGCCAGGTCCTGCTCGCCGCGAACACCCCGACGTTGCTGAGGTCGGCGATGGTGGACGGCCGCACCGACCTCGGGGTGATGGCGTCCGGGCAGGTCGCCGGGGTGATCGGCGACCTGCCCTCGTGCGCGGAGCTGGTGGAGCGCGTGATGGCCGAGGCGGAGGAGGTGCGGCGGCGGCTCACAGCCGTTCGATGACCGTCACGTTGGCCTGGCCGCCGCCCTCGCACATCGTCTGCAGGCCGAACCGGCCGCCGGTGCGCTCCAGTTCGTGCAGGAGGCTGGTCATCAGCCGGGCGCCGGTGGCGCCCAGGGGGTGGCCGAGGGCGATGGCGCCGCCGTTGACGTTGACCTTGCCGGGGTCGGCCCCGGTCTCCTTCAGCCAGGCGAGGACGACGGGCGCGAAGGCCTCGTTGATCTCGACGAGGTCGATGGCGTCGAGGGTCAGCCCGGTCTTCTTCAGGGCGTGGGCGGTGGCCGGGATGGGCGCGGTGAGCATCCGGATGGGGTCCTCGCCGCGTACGGAGAGGTGGTGCACGCGCGCGCGTGGGGTGAGCCCTTGTTCGCGTACGGCTCGCTCGGAGGCCAGCAGCAGGGCGGCGGCGCCGTCGGAGACCTGGGAGGAGCAGGCGGCGGTGACGGTCCCGCCGTCGATGACGGGCGCCAGGGCGGCCATCTTCTCCGGGGAGGTGTCCCGGCGGGGGCCCTCGTCGACGGCGACCGGCCCGTAGGGGACTGTCTCGCGGGTGAAGCGGCCCTCGTCGATCGCGCGCAGGGCCCGCCGGTGCGAGCGCAGCGCGAACTCCTCCTGGTCGCGGCGGCTGATCCGCCACTTCGCGGCGATCATCTCGGCGCCCGCGAACTGGTTGACGGGCCGGTCCCCGTACCGCGCCCGCCAGCCCTCGCTGCCCGCGAAGGGCCCCTGGGTGAGGCCGAGCGGCTCGGCGGCCTGCCGGGTGGCGAAGGCGATCGGGATCTGGGACATGTTCTGCACGCCGCCCGCGACCACCAGGTCCTGGGTCCCGGACAGCACGGCCTGCGCCGCGAAGTGCACCGCCTGCTGGGAGGACCCGCACTGGCGGTCCACGGTCACCCCGGGCACCTCCTCGGGCAGGCCGGCGGCCAGCCAGCAGGTGCGGGCGATGTCGCCGGCCTGGGGTCCCACCGCGTCCAGGCAGCCGAACACGACGTCCTCGACGGCGGCCGGGTCGACGCCGGAGCGGGCCATCAGCTCCCGCAGCACATGCGCGCCCAGATCGGCCGGGTGGACCTCGCTGAGCCCTCCCCCGCGCCGCCCCACGGGCGTACGGACCGCTTCGACGATGTAGGCCTCGGCCATGGCGGCAACTCCCTCACGCAGAACGGAACCTCGAACGGCTACTCACGTACGGCGATCCCGTCCAGCACCATCGACAGGTACTGGCGGGCGATCTCCTCGGGGCTGTGCTGTCCGCCGGGCCGGTACCAGGACGCGGCGACCCACACCGTGTCCCGGACGAACCGGTAGGTGAGCCGGACGTCGAGGTCGGCCCGGAAGACCCGGTCCGCGACACCGCGCTCCAGCGTGGACAGCCAGGCCCTCTCGAACCTGCGCTGCGACTCGGCGAGGAAGGCGAACCGCTCCTGCGCCACGAGCTGCCTGCTCTCCTTCTGGTAGATCGCGACGGCGGCGCGGTGCCTGTCGATCTCCCGGAACGACTCGGTGACCAGGGCCTCAAGGGTTTCGCGCGGGCCGAGGCCGGCGGCCAGGACGGTGTCGTAGCCGTCCCACAGCTCGTCGAGGAAGGTCCGCAGGATCTCCTCCAGCATCGACTCCTTGGAGTCGAAGTGGTAGTAGAGGCTGCCGGCGAGCATGCCGGCCTGGTCGGCGATCTTGCGGACGGTGGTGGCGTTGTAGCCCTGTTCGGCGAAGACCTCGGCGGCGGTGCCGAGGAGTTCGCGTCGCCGGGCCTGCGCGGCGGCCGCCGCGGGCTTGCTCTCGGCGGTCACCTGGGGCTTCTTCTTCGTAGGCACGCGCACATTCTCGCCCCCGGCCTCACGCGCGCTGGCTGCTGACGGCGACGACCTCGCCGGTCATGTACGAGGAGTAGCCCGACGCCAGGAAGACGATCACGTTGGCCACCTCCCAGGGTGCGGCGGCGCGGCCGAAGGCCTCCCGGGCGGTCAGGTCGCGCAGCAGCTCGGCCGAGGTCACCTTCGCCAGGTGCGGGTGCAGGGCGAGGCTCGGCGCGACCGCGTTGACCCGGATCCCGTCCCGGGCCGCCTCCACCGCGGCGCAGCGGGTCAGTGCCATCACGCCGGCCTTGGCGGCGGCGTAGTGCGCCTGTCCGGCCTGGGCGCGCCAGCCCAGGACGGAGGCGTTGTTGACGATCACCCCGCCGCCGGAGCGGCGCATCAGGCGCAGCGCGGCCCGGGTGCAGCGGAAGGTGCCGTTCAGCGTGACGTCCAGGACGCGGGTCCACTGGTCGTCCGTCATGTCGACGAGGTCCGAGGTGCCGCCGAGGCCCGCGTTGTTGACGACGACGTCCAGCCGTCCGTGCGCGGCGACGGCCGCGTCGAACAGGGCGCACACCTGCGTCTCGTCGGTCACGTCGCACGGCACGGCGGTCACCGCGTCGCCGAACTCGCCCGCCAGAGCGGCCCGGTGCTCCTCCAGCCGGCGGGCGTGGGCGTCGCTGATCAGTACGCGGGCGCCCTCCTGGAGGAACCGGCGGGCGGTGGCCGCGCCGATGCCCGCCCCGGCGGCCGCGGTGACGACGGCGGTGCGGCCGCCGAGCAGACCGTGTCCGGGAACGTACGCCGGAGCCTCGACGTTGGTCATGACAGCACGCTAACCTACCAAACACTTGTTAGGGAAGGAGGGTGAGTCGTGGACCTCGCGTTCTCCCCGGCCGACGAGGCCTTCCGCACCGAGGCCCGCGCCTGGCTGGCCGACCACGTCCCGCGCGCTCCCCTGCCCTCCCTGGAGACCGCCGAGGGCTTCGCCGCCCACCGCGCGTGGGAGGCCGAGCTGGCCGCGGCCCGCTGGTCGGCGGTGAACTGGCCGACGCGGTACGGCGGTCGGGACTGCGATCTGGTGCGCTGGCTGCTCTTCGAGGAGGAGTACCACGCCCTGGCCGCCCCGGCCCGGGTCAGCCAGAACGGGATCTCGCTGCTCGCCCCGACCCTCCTCGACCACGGCACCGAGGAGCAGCGCGCCCGGGTCCTGCCGCCCATGGCGCGCGGCGAGGCGGTCTGGGCGCAGGCCTGGTCGGAGCCCGAGGCCGGCTCCGACCTGGCGTCGCTGCGCGCGAGGGCGGAGCGGGTGGCGGGCGGCTGGCGGCTGAGCGGGCAGAAGACGTGGTCCTCGCGCGCGGCCTTCGCCGACCGCGCCTTCGGCCTGTTCCGCTGCGACCCGGGCGCCGCCGGGCCCCACCAGGGCCTGATCTACCTGATGTTCGACCTGCACGCCCCGGGGGTCACGGTCCGCCCGATCCAGCGCCTGGACGGCCGGCCGGCCTTCGCGGAGCTGTTCCTGGACGACGCGTTCGTGCCCGACGAGGACGTGATCGGGGCGCCCGGCGAGGGCTGGCGCATCGCGATGTCGGCGGCGGGCAACGAACGCGGCCTGATGCTCCGCTCCCCGGGCCGCTTCCTCGCCGCCGCCGACCGGCTGCACCGCCTGTGGCGCTCCCGCGGCGGCCCGCCGGAGTTCGCCGACCGGGTGGCCGACGCCCTGATCGGCGCCCGCGCCTACCAGTTGTTCGCCTACGCCGCCGCCTCGCGCCTGCTGGACGGCGGGTCCCTCGGCCCGGAGTCCAGCGTGAACAAGGTGTTCTGGTCGGAGTACGACCTCGCACTGCACGAGACCGCCCTGGAACTCCTCGGCGAGGAGGGCGTGTTCGCGGACACCTCGTGGTCCGAGGGCTGGCTGTTCGCGCTGGCCGGCCCGATCTACGCCGGAACCAACGAGATCCAGCGGGACATCGTCGCCGAGCGGCTGCTGGGCCTGCCGAAGGGACGCCGCTGATGCGCCTCCTCCTCGATCCCGAGCAGCGGGCCTTCGCCGCCTCCCTGGACGCCCTGCTGACGGCCGCGGACACCCCGGCGGTGATCCGGTCCTGGGGCCGGGGCGATCCCGCGGGCGGACGCGCGCTGTGGCGCCGGGTCGCCGAGGCGGGGGTGTTCGCGCTGGCGGTCCCCGAGGCGTACGCGGGGCTGGGCCCCCGGCCGGCCGAGGTCGCGGTGGCCTTCGTGGAGCTGGGGCGGCACGCGGTGCCGGGCCCGCTGGCGGAGACGGTGGCGGCGGCGGCCCTGCTCAGCGCGCTGGAGGATCCGGGCCCGGCCGAGCGCCTGCTGCCCGCTCTGGCCGGCGGTGCGGCGATGGCGACGCTGGCCTGGGGGCCGTACGCCGTGGACGCGGAGGTGGCGGACGTCCGGCTGGGCGTGACGGCCGACGGCTGCCTGGAACTGTCGCCGCCGCCCGGCACTCCACCGCGCCCGACCCCGGACCCCGCGCGCCGGCTGAGCCCGTTGCCACCCGGCGGGGAGCCGCTCGCCCGCGGCCCGCGGGTCGCCGAGGCCCTGGAGCAGGCGGTGCGGTGGGCGCGGCTGGCCACCGCCGCGCAGGCGCTCGGCATCGGGCTGGCCCTGCTGGACCGGACGGTGGCGTACGTCGGCCGGCGCACCCAGTTCGGCGTCCCGGTCGGCTCGTTCCAGGCGGTCAAGCACCGGCTGGCCGACGCGCGGATCGCGCTGGAGTTCGCCCGCCCGCTGGTGCTGGGCGCCGCGCTCACGCTGGAGCCGGGCGAGGTGGCCGCGGCCAAGGCCGCCGCCTGCGACGCCGCGTACACGGCGGCCCGCGCCGCCCTGCAGTCGCACGGCGCCATCGGCTACACGGCGGAGTACGACCTGTCCCTGTGGCTCACCCGGGCGCACGCGCTGCGCACGGCGTGGGGCAGTCCGCACGCATGCCGACGGGCGGTGCTCGATGCGCGGGCGTGAGACCCGGCGGGCTCAGTGCGCCCCCCGGGCCAGGTTGCCGGCGTCGCCCGGCGTCCGCAGGATGCCCCGCGCCCGCGCCGCCGCCAGCCATGACGGGAACTCGCCCACCAGGCGGTCGTACAGCTCGCCGTCCGGCATCGCGCGCGGGTCGGCACCGGCGTGGAAGAAACCGGCGTTGTCGACCATCCGCTTCTCGGGGACGGGCAGGTCGTCGAGCCGGCGCAGGAAGTCGAACTGCTTGCTGTCCGGGTCGCCGAAGCCGATGAACTGCCAGAACAGCGGCAGCCCGGACGCCTTGCACAGATACCGTTCGGCGGCGAGCTTGTTGATCGGGCCGCCGTCCGTCTGGAACACCACCAAGGCGGGCGCGTCGGCCCCGCTGTCCAGGTAGTGGTCGATGACGGCGTCCATCGCCAGGTGGTAGCTGGTCCTTCCCATGTGCCCGAGCCCGGCCACGATCCGGTCCACCCGCCCCGCGTGGTCGGCGAGCACGATGTCGGTCTCGGCGTCGATGTCGGTGGAGAAGAACACGACGGGCACCCGGCCGTCGTCGTCGAGGTGGGCGGACAGACCCAGCACCCGGTCGGCCAGCGCCTGCACGCTGCCGTCCTTGTAGTACGGCTTCATCGAGCCGGAGTAGTCGACGACGAGATAGACGGCGGCCCGCTCCCCCGCCAGCCCGTGCCGGCTGAGCGACACACCGGCGGACTTGTAGAGGCTGACCAGCGCGGGGGCGGCCTCCTGGACCTTGCTGAGACTGATCACAAAGCCACCTTAGGCGACAGCGCCTGCCCCGTCGTCCGGTCGGGGACAGTGGGGCAGACGCTGCCTGTGTTCCGTACGCCGTTGTACGGGACGTTCTTGAGGGGCCGTCAGACCGTGAGCGCGCGGTCCGTCGGGCGGATCGGCGCGGGCAGGTCGCTGGCGCCGGTCAGGAACCGGTCGGCACCGCGGGCGGCAGAGCGGCCCTCGGCGATGGCCCAGACGATGAGCGACTGGCCGCGGCCGGCGTCACCGGCGACGAACACGCCCGGCACGTTGGTCTGGAAGTCGGCGTCGCGGGCGATGTTGCCGCGCGCGTCCAGCTCCAGGCCGAACTGCTCGACCAGGCCGTTCTCCTGGTCGGTGCCGGTGAAGCCCATGGCGAGGGTGACCAGCTGGGCGGGGATCTTCCGCTCGGTGCCCGGCTTCTGGGTCAGCTTGCCGTCGACGAACTCGACCTCGACCAGGTGCAGCCACTGGACGTTGCCGTCCTCGTCGCCCTCGAAGTGGGTGGTGGAGACGGAGTAGACCCGCTCACCGCCCTCCTCGTGGGCGCTGGTCACCTTGTAGAGCATCGGGAAGGTCGGCCAGGGCTGGCCCGCGTTCCGCTCCTCGCCCGGCTTCGGCATGATCTCCAGCTGGGTCACGGAGGCCGCGCCCTGCCGGTGGGCGGTGCCGACGCAGTCCGCGCCGGTGTCGCCGCCGCCGATGACCACCACGTGCTTGCCCTCGGCCGAGACCGGGGCGGTGACGTAGTCGCCCTCCTGGACCTTGTTGGCCAGCGGCAGGTACTCCATGGCCTGGTAGACGCCCTTGAGCTCGCGGCCCGGCACCGGCAGGTCACGGGCGGTGGTGGCGCCGACGGCCAGGACCACCGCGTCGTACCGCTTCTTCAGGTCGCCGGCCTTGAGGTCGCGGCCGATCTCCACACCGGTGCGGAAGCGGGTGCCCTCCGCGCGCATCTGCTCGATGCGGCGGTTGATGTGCCGCTTCTCCATCTTGAACTCGGGGATGCCGTAGCGCAGCAGACCACCGACGCGGTCCGCGCGCTCGTAGACGGCGACGGTGTGGCCGGCCCGGGTCAGCTGCTGGGCGGCGGCCAGACCCGCGGGGCCGGAGCCGACGACGGCGACGGTCTTGCCGGACAGGCGCTCCGGGATCTGCGGGGCGACGTCCCCGGTCTCCCACGCCTTGTCGATGATCGAGACCTCGACGTTCTTGATGGTGACCGGCGGCTGGTTGATGCCGAGCACACACGCCGACTCGCACGGCGCCGGGCAGAGCCGGCCGGTGAACTCCGGGAAGTTGTTGGTGGCGTGCAGGCGTTCCTGCGCGGCCGACCAGTCCTCCCGGTAGGCGTAGTCGTTCCACTCGGGGATCAGGTTCCCCAGCGGGCAGCCGTTGTGGCAGAACGGGATGCCGCAGTCCATGCAGCGGCTGGCCTGCTTGCTGATGATCGGCAGCAGGGAGCCGGGGACGTAGACCTCGTTCCAGTCCTTGACGCGCTCCTCGACGGGGCGGGACCTGGCGACCTCGCGGCCGTGGTTCAGAAAGCCCTTCGGGTCAGCCATTGATCGCCGCCTCCATCATCTTCTCGGTGATCTCGGACTCGGTCAGTCCGGCTCGCTCGGCGGCGTCCTTGGCGGCGAGCACTGCCTTGTACGTGCTGGGGATGATCTTGCTGAAGCGGGTCACGGCGGTGTCCCACTCCGCGAGCAGCTTCTCGGCGACCGTGGACCCGGTCTCCTCGGCGTGACGGCGCACCACGCCGTGCAGCCACTGCTGGTCGTCCTCGCTCAGCGCCTCGATCGAGTCGAGGTTGCCGACGTTGACGTTGTCGCGGTCCAGATCGATGACGTAGGCGACGCCGCCGGACATGCCGGCCGCGAAGTTGCGGCCGGTCTCGCCGAGGACCACCGCGTGACCGCCGGTCATGTACTCGCAGCCGTGGTCGCCCACGCCCTCGGACACGACCAGCGCGCCGGAGTTGCGGACGCAGAACCGCTCACCGGTGCGGCCGCGCAGGAACAGCTCGCCGCCGGTCGCGCCGTACGCGATGGTGTTGCCCGCGATCGTCGAGTACTCGGCGAGGTGGTCGGCGCCCCGGTCCGGGCGGACGATCACGCGGCCGCCGGAGAGGCCCTTGCCGACGTAGTCGTTGGCGTCGCCCTCCAGGCGCAGCGTGACACCGCGCGGCAGGAAGGCGCCGAAGGACTGGCCGGCGGAGCCCGTGAAGGTGATGTCGATGGTGTCGTCGGGCAGGCCCGCGCCGCCGAACTTCTTCGTCACCTCGTGGCCGAGCATGGTGCCGACCGTGCGGTTGATGTTGCGGATGGCGACCTGGGCACGCACCGGCTGGGCGTCGTCGGCCGAGTCGGCGGACAGGGCGTCGGCGGCGAGCTTGATCAGCTCGTTGTCGAGCGCCTTCTCCAGGCCGTGGTCCTGCGCGATCAGCTGGTGGCGGACCGCCTCCTCGGGCAGCGCCGGCACGTGGAACAGCGGCTCCAGGTCCAGGCCCTGCGCCTTCCAGTGGTCCACCGCTCGCTCGACGTCGAGGATCTCGGCGTGGCCGACGGCCTCCTCGATGGAGCGGAAGCCCAGCTCGGCGAGGAGTTCGCGGACCTCCTGGGCGATGAACTGGAAGAAGTTGACCACGAACTCCGGCTTGCCGGTGAAGCGGTCGCGCAGCGTCGGGTTCTGGGTCGCGATGCCGACCGGGCAGGTGTCCAGGTGGCAGACGCGCATCATCACGCAGCCGGAGACGACCAGCGGGGCGGTCGCGAAGCCGAACTCCTCGGCGCCCAGCAGCGCGGCGATGATCACGTCGCGACCGGTCTTCAGCTGGCCGTCGGTCTGCACGACGATGCGGTCGCGCAGGCCGTTGAGCAGCAGGGTCTGCTGGGTCTCGGCGAGGCCGAGCTCCCAGGGGCCGCCCGCGTGCTTCAGCGAGGTCAGCGGGGAGGCACCGGTGCCGCCGTCGTGACCCGAGATCAGCACGACGTCCGCGTGGGCCTTGGAGACGCCCGCGGCGACCGTGCCGACGCCGACCTCGGAGACCAGCTTGACGTGGATCCGCGCCCGAGGGTTGGCGTTCTTCAGGTCGTGGATCAGCTGGGCCAGGTCCTCGATGGAGTAGATGTCGTGGTGCGGCGGCGGGGAGATCAGACCGACACCCGGGGTCGAGTGACGGGTCCTGGCGACCCAGGGGTACACCTTGTGGCCGGGCAGCTGGCCGCCCTCGCCGGGCTTGGCGCCCTGTGCCATCTTGATCTGGATGTCGTCCGCGTTGACCAGGTACTCGCTGGTGACGCCGAAGCGGCCGGAGGCGACCTGCTTGATGGCGCTGCGCCGGGCCGGGTCGTACAGGCGCTCCGGGTCCTCGCCGCCCTCACCGGTGTTGGACTTGCCGCCCAGCTGGTTCATGGCGATGGCGAGGGTCTCGTGCGCCTCCTTGGAGATGGAGCCGTACGACATGGCGCCGGTGGAGAAGCGCTTGACGATCTCGCTGACCGGCTCGACCTCGTCGACGGAGATCGGCTGCCGGTCCGACTTGAAGCCGAACAGGCCGCGCAGCGTCATCAGCCGCTCGGACTGCTCGTTGACCCGCTCGGTGTACTTCTTGAAGATGTCGTACTTGCCCGAGCGCGTGGAGTGCTGGAGGCGGAAGACCGTCTCCGGGTCGAACAGGTGCGGCTCGCCCTCGCGGCGCCACTGGTACTCGCCGCCGATGTCCAGCGCGCGGTGCGCCGGGGCGATGCCGGAAGCCGGGTACGCCTTGGCGTGGCGAGCGGCGACCTCCTGGGCGACGACGTCGATGCCGACGCCGCCGATCTTGGTGGCGGTGCCGTTGAAGTACTTCTCGACGAAGTTCTCGTCCAGGCCGACGGCCTCGAAGACCTGCGCGCCGCGGTAGGAGGCGACGGTGGAGATGCCCATCTTGGACATGACCTTCAGCACGCCCTTGCCGAGGGCGTAGATCAGGTTCTTGATGGCCTTCTCGGGCTCCATGCCGTCGAGGAAGGTGCCCGCGCGCAGCAGGTCCTCCACCGACTCCATCGCCAGGTACGGGTTGACGGCGGCGGCGCCGTAGCCGATGAGCAGGGCGACGTGGTGGACCTCGCGGACGTCGCCGGCCTCGACCAGCAGGCCCACCTGGGTGCGCTGCTTGGTGCGGATGAGGTGGTGGTGGACGGCAGCGGTGAGCAGCAGGGAGGGGATCGGCGCGTGCTCGGCGTCGGAGTGGCGGTCCGACAGGACGATCAGGCGGGCGCCGTTCTCGATGGCGGCGTCGGCCTCGGCGCAGATCTCCTCGATCCGCGCGGCCAGCGCGTCGCCGCCGCCGTGCACCCGGTACAGGCCGGACAGGGTCGCGGCCTTGAAGCCGGGCATGTCGCCGTCGGCGTTGATGTGGATGAGCTTGGCCAGCTCGTCGTTGTCGATGACCGGGAAGGGCAGGACGACGGAGCGGCAGGAGGCGGCGTTCGGCTCCAGCAGGTTGCCCTGCGGGCCGAGCGCGCTGCGCAGGGAGGTGACCAGTTCCTCGCGGATGGCGTCCAGCGGCGGGTTGGTGACCTGCGCGAACAGCTGGGTGAAGTAGTCGAAGAGCAGCCGCGGGCGGTCGGAGAGCGCGGCGATCGGCGAGTCGGTGCCCATGGAGCCGATCGGCTCGGCGGCGCTGCGGGCCATCGGCGCGAGGATGACGCGCAGCTCCTCCTCGGTGTAGCCGAAGGTCTGCTGGCGGCGGGTGACCGAGGCGTGGGTGTGGACGATGTGCTCGCGCTCGGGCAGGTCGCCCAGCTCGATCTCGCCGGCCTCCAGCCACTCCGCGTAGGGGGCCTCGGCGGCGAGCTGCGCCTTGATCTCGTCGTCCTCGATGATGCGGTGCTCGGCGGTGTCGACGAGGAACATCCGGCCGGGCTGCAGCCGGCCCTTGCGGACCACCTTGGCGGGGTCGATGTCGAGGACGCCGACCTCGGAGCCGAGGACGACCAGGCCGTCGTCGGTGACCCAGTAGCGGCCGGGGCGCAGGCCGTTGCGGTCGAGCACGGCGCCGACCTGGGTGCCGTCGGTGAAGGTGACGCAGGCGGGGCCGTCCCAGGGCTCCATCATCGTGGAGTGGAACTGGTAGAAGGCGCGCCGGGCCGGGTCCATGGAGTCGTGGTTCTCCCACGCCTCCGGGATCATCATCAGCACGGAGTGCGGCAGGGAGCGGCCGCCGAGGTGCAGCAGCTCCAGCACCTCGTCGAAGGAGGCGGAGTCGGAGGCGTCCGGGGTGCACACCGGGAAGATGCGCTCGATGGCCTTCTCGTCCGCACCGCTGTGCCCAGGGTCGGCAGAGCCGAACAAGTCGGAGACCAGCTGCGACTCGCGGGCGCGCATCCAGTTGCGGTTGCCCTTGACGGTGTTGATCTCACCGTTGTGCGCGACGAAGCGGTACGGGTGGGCGAGCGGCCACGACGGGAAGGTGTTCGTGGAGAACCGGGAGTGCACGAGCGCGATCGCCGAGCCGAAGCGGCGGTCGGACAGGTCCGGGAAGAAGGGCTCCAGCTGGCCGGTGGTCAGCATGCCCTTGTAGACGATCGTGCGCGCGGACAGCGACGGGAAGTAGACGCCCGCCTCGCGCTCGGCGCGCTTGCGCAGTACGAACGCCTTGCGGTCGAGAGCGATGCCCGTGGCGGGCGCCGCGGCACCGTCGGTGACGAAGATCTGCCGGAAGACCGGCATGGTCGACCGGGCGGTGGCGCCGAGCAGCTCCGGGGCGACGGGGACCTCGCGCCAGCCGAGGACGGTGAGGTCCTCCTCGGCGGCGATCGTCTCGATCTGTGAGACGGCGTCCTGGGTGCCGTCCTCGGGGAGGAAGGCGATGCCGACGGCGTAGGAGCCGGCCTCGGGCAGCTCGAATCCGGCCACCTCGCGGAAGAAGGTGTCGGGCACCTGGGAGAGGATGCCGGCGCCGTCTCCGGAGTCGGGCTCGGAGCCGGTGGCGCCACGGTGTTCGAGGTTGCGCAGTACGGTCAGCGCCTGCTCGACCAGCGTGTGGCTCGCCTCACCGGTGAGGGTGGCCACGAAACCGACGCCGCACGCGTCGTGCTCGTTGCGGGGGTCGTACATACCCTGCGCAGCAGGGCGAGCATCCATGAACGACCAGTTCTGGCCATTCGCGGAGTGCTGGGACGGCTGGCGCGGCGTACGCATCGGCTCTCCCGTCGTCGTCATCTGGCATATGCGAAGTGCCGAGGGACGACGTTGGCCCTCTGCTGAGTTGCACGTGGGTGCGAAATTTCGTGCAGGTTACATGATGGAGCGGTTCTCGGGAACCGGATACTCCGTTCCAGCATGCGGACGCCACAGGGTCGCGGCACAGGCCGCGCGCGGCGGCCGAAAATATAGGGGGGCCGAACGGGACAGATCGATGTCCGTCGACCCGGAGAACGGAACGGGCACCGTCGCCCACCCCGCGAGTGTGCCGCAGGCGTCATTGCCCACAGCGCTTACGGCTCATGCCCGGTGTTCAAGCATCCGAAACCAGTCAGTAACGGCTACTTATGCAGTCCCTTGCATAAGTGCCGGACGCCCTATCCTACGGCCGTACCGAACAGGCCGCCCAGGGCGTACGTCACACCGGCCGCCGCACCGCCGAGCGCCAGCTGCCGCAGCCCGCTGTACCACCAGGAGCGGGCGGTCACCCGGGCCACGACCGCGCCGCAGGCGAAGAGTCCGATCAGCGCGACCAGCACCGCCGGCCACAGCGCGGTGGCCCCGAGCAGATAGGGCAGGACGGGCAGCAGCGCGCCGAGCGCGAAGGCGCCGAAGGAGGACACCGCGGCGACGGCCGGCGAGGGCAGGTCGGAGGGGTCGATGCCCAGTTCCTCGCGGGCGTGTATCTCCAGGGCCTGCTCGGGGTCCCGGGACAGCTGCCGGGCCACCTGCCGGGCCAGCTCCGGCTCGACGCCGCGGGCCTCGTAGAGGGCGGCGAGTTCGGCCTCCTCGTCCTTCGGGTGCTTCCTGAGCTCCCGCCGCTCCACGTCGAGTTCGGCCTCGACGAGCTCCCGCTGGGAGGCGACCGAGGTGTACTCGCCGGCGGCCATGGAGAAGGCCCCGGCGGCGAGCCCGGCCAGGCCGGTGAGCACGATGGTCTCGCGCCCGACGGACCCTCCCGCGACACCGGTCATCAGGGCGAGGTTGGAGACCAGGCCGTCCATCGCGCCGAAGACCGCGGGCCGAAGCCAGCCACCGTTCACATCGCGGTGCGTGTGATTGTCGCGGTGGGCTTCGTGCAGCGCCGCCTCGGTCTCGATGAGGGCCATGAGGGTCTCCCGGAAAGCTTAGCCAAAGCTAACTTTGGATCGATTCTACTTTTCGACAACACGGACCTTACGCCGTGGATTCCCCCGCCGCCAGCAAGGAAAGGCTGGGCTTAGCTGCGGTTTTACCTTCGCTTGCGCCTCCGGGCGGCCCTGCCCTCGCACACCGACCGGGTGACTCTGAGGCCGACGAGGCGGCAGTCAACCGCCAACGGTGGGACAGATCGCTGGGACAGATCCGCAAAGGAGAGGCGGAGACATGGCATCGATCGCCCCCGTCCCCGCGGTGGCGGCACCCGGCACCGGCACCGCGCCGCGCGACCGGGCCCGGGGCGCACTGCTCGGCCTGGCCGTCGGGGACGCCCTGGGCGCCCCCGCGGAGAACATGAAACCGTCGGAGATCCGCGCCCGCTGGGGCCGCGTCACGGGCTTCGTCGCCGAGCAGCCGGCGGGCACCGACGACACCGAGTACGCGATCTTCTCGGGCCTGCTGCTGGCCCGGCACGGCTCGGCGCTCACCCCGGCGCACGTGGAGGCGGCCTGGCACGCCTGGATCGCCGACCGCGACGAGGGTCCGTTCCGGGGGGCGGGCTTCAGCGAGCGGGGCACGCTGGAGAACCTGCGCCGGGGGCTCGCGGCCCCCATCTCCGCCCAGCACCGGCACGCCTGGAGCGACGGCCTGGCCATGCGCGCGGCCCCCTTCGGGGTGTTCGCCGCGGGCCGCCCGGCGGAGGCGGCCCGCCTGGTGGCGATCGACGGCTCGGTGAGCCACGACGGCGAGGGCATCTACGGCGGCCAGGCCGTCGCGGCCGGGGTCGCGGCGGCCATGGCCGGGGCACCGCTCCTCGCCGTGATCGCCTCCGCGCTGGCGGTGATCCCCGACGACTCCTGGACGGCCCGGTCACTGCGCAGGGCGGTGGCCGTGGCGCACCGCGGCGAACGGGCCGTCCGCTCGGCCGTCGTCATCGGTGGCTATCCCTGGACGGACCTGGCCCCCGAGGCCGTCGCCCTCGCGTTCGGCGCGTACGCGGCGGCGGACGGCGACTTCCGGGAGGCGGTGCTCACGGCCGTCAACATGGGCCGGGACGCGGACACCACGGCGGCGGTGGCGGGCGCCCTGGCCGGCGCCGGTCAGGGCGCCCGCGCCATCCCCGCCGACTGGGCCGCGGCCATCGGCCCCGCCCGAGGCAGTTGCCTGCCCGCCATGGCCGGCCACCACATCCTGGACGTCGCCGAGCTCCTGGTCCCCGAGGAGGCCGCCAAGTGGCCCCCGGAGGCCGCCCGATGACTCCACCGACCCCGTGGGACACCACCGCTCCCCCGGCCGGCCCGGAACCCTCCGGGGATCCCGGACCGGAGACCGAGTCGCCCAGCGCCCCGGGCACGACCCCGCCCCCGGCCACCGCCGCCCTGGCACCGTCCGGCCCACGGACGGCGGCCCTCACCCGGCCGGGCACCGTCCCGGAACCCGCCCCGGAGACCGGCACGCGCCTCACCCCCTGCGCACCTCCCGTCCCGCAGACACCCGCCAACGGCGAGTGGCCCCCACCGGTGGAGGCGTTCCTCCCTCCCTCCGGTGACGGATGGCGGGAGGGCCGGAGACACCCCACCGGAGGTGAGACCTGGCCCGGGGCCGATACCGGCGTGGCCGGGACTGAGACGGAGACCGGGGCCGACACCTGGGCCGGGATTCAGACGGAGACGGAGACCCGGGCCGATACCTGGGTCGAGACCGAAACCCGAACCGACACCTGGGCCGAGACCGGAACCGATACCTCGGCCAAGACCGGGACAGAGACCGGAACCGACACCTGGGCCAAGACCGAAACCGGTACCGAGACCTGGGCCGAGACGGAAACCGGCCCACAGGCCGAGACCGGGCAACGCGTCGCCGGCCTCCTCCTCGGCCTCGCCGCGGGCGACGCCGCCGGCTGGCCCGCCGCCCGTCACCGAGCCGGCCGCCTCCCCGAGTGGACCCGGCGCCTCACCCGGGAACTCGACACCTTCGCCGAACACAACGCCACCACCACCCTCCCGGTCCCCATCGCCCTCAATCAGCCCCCCGAACCGCTCCGTCTCGGCCCCTCCGACGACGCCGAGTGGGCGGCCTTCACCGCGGAGGCGGTCCTGCGTGCCGGAGACGGCACCACCCTCGACGACCTCACCCGCGCCCGCCGCACCCGAGCCGCGATCGACCTCGCCTGGAACGCCCTCGCCGACGAGATCGCCGCCGCGGCCGACCGCGCTCCCGAGGTGGAGTCCGCGGTCCTCCCCCTGCGCGCCCGCATCTCCGTCCGCGCCGGCCTCGGCAACCTCGCCGCCGGCCTGCGTCCGCCCGCCACCGGCCACGACAACCCCCACTACTTCGACGACGCCGCCTGTGTCCGCGCCTGCGTGCTGGCCGTGGCCCATCCCGGCGACCCGGACGCCGCCGCCGACCTCGCCGAGTTCGACGCCCGCTACACCCAGGACGGCGACGGGGTGCACGGCGCCCGCGCGATGGCCGCGGCCGTCTCACTCGCCCTGTCCGGAGCCGGCGTGGAGGCGTGCGCGACGGCCGCGCTCACCCAGCTCCCGGAGGCCACCGAGATCGGCCGCAACGCCCGCCACGCCCTGCACCTGGCCCGCACCGCCGACAGCGCCTTCGCTCTGGTCCCCCTCCTGGAACACCAGATCGTCGACCACGTCTACAGCTACGGCATCGCCGCCGCGGAGACCGTCCCGGTGGCGCTGGCCCTCGCCCTCGCCGCGCACGGCCGGATCGCCGAGGCGGTCCCGGCGGCCGCCTGCCTGTCCCGGGTCGCGGACTCCGCCCCCGCGCTGGCCGGCGCGCTCACCGGGGCCCTGGGCGGAGGCTCGGCGATCCCCGACTCCTGGCGCACCACCTGCCGCACACTCTCCGGCTGCGCCCTGCCCCGCCTGACCGGTACCGACCTGGTCGAACTCGCCGGACTCCTGGTAGCCGCGCACCACCCGCCGACAAGGGGATGA
The DNA here is from genome assembly GCF_057707805.1 of Streptomyces sp. bgisy159. Taxonomy (NCBI): domain Bacteria; kingdom Bacillati; phylum Actinomycetota; class Actinomycetes; order Kitasatosporales; family Streptomycetaceae; genus Streptomyces; species Streptomyces sp. bgisy159. Next base: position 115,266 of record NZ_JBYIQX010000008.1, read on the forward strand.
TTCCCCCCATGGCGACGGAAACAGACAAAAGCCCGGAAACTGGAAACGTCCCGGCGGAGACAGCGGCTTCCGCACCCCCGCTGACCGAACGCATCACCCACGCCCTGGTCGGCGCCGCCGTCGGCGACGCCCTCGGCGGCCCCGTCGAGGGCTACTCCCCCGACCAGATCCTCGAACGCCACGGCGGCCGGATCCACGGCGTCGTCGGCCCCTGGAACGGCGACGCGTGGCGCACCGCCCGCCCCCTGGCGCCTTACCACAAGGGAGACGGACACGTCACCGACGACACCCTGATGACCCACGCGCTGGTCAGGGTCTACGCCGAGGTCCGCGACCACCTCGACGCCTACTCCGTCGCCGACCACCTGGTCCCCGACCTGATGACCACCCCGCGCTGGATCCCCGAACTGGAGGCCGAGGCGCTGCCCCTGCACCGCGTCTTCCTGGCGGAGAAGTGGCTGGTGGCCCGCCTCCACTACGGCCATGCCGATCCCCGCGAGGCCGGCGTCGGCAACATCGTCAACTGCGGCGCGGCGATGTACATGGCCCCGGTGGGCCTGGTCAACGCCGCCGACCCGAGGGCCGCGTACGCCGAGGCACTGGACATCGCCGGCGCCCACCAGTCGTCGTACGGCCGTGAGGCGGCCGGTGTGTTCGCGGCGGCGGTCGCGGCGGCCTGCGCCCCCGGGGCGACACCGGAGTCGGTCGTCTCGGCCTGTCTGGCCCTGGCCAAGGACGGCACCCGCGAGGCCGTCGACCGGGTCTGCGAAGCGGCCCGCGGGCATCAGGACTTCGAGTCCGCCCTGCGGCCCCTGCGCGAGGCCGTGGCCCCCTACGACACGGTCGGGCCGGACTACCGCAGTCCCTCCCTGGGCGCCCGCCGCCCCTCCCGGCTGCACTCGATCGAGGAACTCCCCGTCGCCCTCGGCATGCTGCTGGTGGCGGGCGGCGACCACCGCCGGGCGGTGCTGGGCTCGGTCAACTACGGCCGGGACTGCGACTCGATCGCCACCATGGCCGGCGCCCTGGCCGGCGCGCTCGGCTCGCCGCCCCCGCGCGAGTGGGCCGAGCAGGTCGCACGGGCCAGCCGCCTGGATCTCTGGGAACCCGCGCGCACCCTGGCCGGGGTGGCCCGGGAGATCCACGCCAAGGACGTCCGCCGCCGGCGCGCCCACGAGGCGGCCGTCACCGCCCTCGGAGGCCCGGAATGCTCCGCCTGACCTGGGTGCAGCCGGAGGACCTGCTCGGCCACGAACTGCGTCAGGCCGCCCTGGACGGCCGTGAGCCGTCGGCCGTCGCGGCCCGCTGGGCGGCGGCGGGCGGGCCCCCGGCACCCGAGCGTGCGGGCGCCTCGCCGCACCCGCCGTCCCGGTACCTGCGCCGGCTCGCCGAGGACCTGCTGGACGAACTCGCCGAGCTGCCCAGCGCGCTGGCGGACGACGAGCCGACCGGCCTGGAGCGGATCAAGGCGCTCTGCCCGGACTGGCCGACCCGGCCGGCGGGCCCTCCCACCGCCCTGGACCCCGCCCGCGCCGAAGCCGCCTGGCTGGGCCGGGCCGCGGGCTGCCTGCTCGGCAAACCCGTCGAGAAGCTTCCCCTCACCGCCATCCGCGCGCTGGCGCGGGCCGCCGGCAACTGGCCGCTCGCCGCGTACTTCACCGCGACCGGTGTCCCCCGCGCCCTCCTGGACGCCCACCCCTGGAACCGCCGCTCGGCCGCCACCTCCCTCGCCGAGAACATCGACGGCATGCCCGAGGACGACGACCTCAACTACCCGCTGCTGAACCTCCTCCTGCTCCAGCGCCACGGCCGCGCCTTCACCACCGAGGACGTGGCCGGCCTCTGGCTGGCGGAACTCCCCGCCGCGCGCACCTTCACCGCCGAACGGATCGCCTACCGCAACCTCCTGTGCGGCATCGAGCCCCCGCACACGGCCCGCCATCGCAACCCCTTCCGCGAGTGGATCGGCGCGCTGATCCGCGCCGACGTGCACGGCTGGACCAACCCGGGCGACCCGGCCTCCGCCGCCGAACAGGCGTACCGCGACGCGGTCCTCAGCCACACCGCGAACGGCGTCTACGCGGCGATGTTCACGGCCGCCGCGATCGCCGCGGCGGCCACCGGCGACCGGGACGTGCACGCGGTGCTGCGCACCGGCCTGAGCGTGGTCCCGCCCCGCTCCCGGCTGGCGCTGGCCGTCACCCACGCCGTCGGACTGGCCCGTGCGCACGAGGACTTCGAGGCGGTCGTCGACGCGCTCCACGCCACCCACGCCCCCCGTCACCACTGGGTCCACGCCGTCCCCAACACCGCGCTGATCGCCGCCGCGCTCACCCACTCCCACGGCGACTTCCCCGGCGCGGTCTGCCGTGCCGTGTCGGGCGGCTGGGACACCGACTCCAACGGTGCCACGGCGGGCTCGCTCGCCGCCCTGCTGGCCGGTTCCCCGACCGCGCTCCCCGAGCGCTGGACGGCACCGCTCAAGAACCGTCTGGCCACCTCCGTCGCCGGCTTCGACGGCATCGGCTTCGACACCCTGGCCCACCTCACCCACCGGGAGGCAGCCCGCCCATGACCGACACGCCCCTGGCCCCGTCCCCGGCCGACCCTCCCCCGTACCGTGCGTCGGCGGCCCGCCCTCCGCTGGCCGGCCTGCGCGTCCTCGACCTCGCCACCCTCTTCGCCGGTCCGCTGGCCGCCACCCTGCTCGGTGACTTCGGGGCGGAGGTCATCAAGGTCGAGCACCCCGCGAAGCCGGACCCGTCCCGGGGCCACGGCCCCGCCAAGGACGGGGCGGGCCTGTGGTGGAAGGTCCTCGGCCGCAACAAGCGCACCATGACCCTGGACCTGTCCACCCGCGGCGGCCGCGCCACCCTGCTCCGCCTCGCCGAGACCGCCGACGTCGTCATCGAGAACTTCCGCCCCGGCACCCTGGAGAAGTGGGACCTGGGCTGGGCGGAACTCTCCGCCGCCAACCCCCGGCTGGTCCTGGCCCGGGTCACCGCCTTCGGCCAGTTCGGCCCCTACTCCCACCGGCCCGGCTTCGGCACGCTCGCGGAGGCCATGAGCGGCTTCGCCGCGATCACCGGGGAACCGGACGCGCCCCCGACGCTGCCCCCGTTCGGCCTCGCCGACTCCATCGCCGGCCTGACCACGGCCTACGCGGTCATGACCGCTCTGGCCGCCCGCGAGAGCACCGGCCGGGGCCAGGTCGTCGACATGGCGATCATCGAGCCGATCCTGGCCGTCCTCGGCCCCCAGCCCACCTGGTACGACCAGCTCGGCCACGTCCAGCCGCGCACCGGCAACCGCTCCGCCAACAACGCCCCGCGCAACACCTACCGCACCGCCGACGGCACCTGGGTCGCCGTCTCCACCTCCGCCCAGTCCGTCGCGGAGCGCGTAATGCGCCTGGTCGGCCGCCCGGACCTGGTCGACGAGCCGTGGTTCGCCACGGGTGCCGGGCGCGCCGGGCACTCCGACGTCCTGGACGAGGCGGTGGGCGGCTGGATCGCAGCCCGCCCCCGCGACGAGGTCCTGGCCGCCTTCGAGAAGGCGGAGGCGGCCGTCGCACCGGTGCAGGACGTGCGGGACGTGATGACCGACCCCCAGTACGCCGCCCTCGCCACGATCACCACCGTCGACGACCCGGAGCTGGGCCCCCTGCGCCTGCAGAACGTCCTGTTCCGGCTGTCCGAGACGCCCGGCGCGATCCGCTGGGCGGGACGCCCGCACGGCGCCGACACGGACGCCGTCCTCACCGAACTCGGCCTGACCCCGGCCGAGCTGGCCGCCCTGCGCTCGGAGGGTGCCCTGTGAGACCCCCGCTGACCTGGCTGTACGTCCCGGGCGACCGCCCGGCGGTGGTCACCAAGGCGCTCGCCGCGGGCGCCGACGTCGTCATCGTCGACCTGGAGGACGCGGTCGCGCCCGACCGGAAGGACTACGCCCGGGCGGCCACCGCGGACCGGCTCGTGGTCCCCCAGCCCGTCCCGGTCCACGTCCGTGTCAACGCTCTGGACACCCCGTACTGCGCCGCCGATCTGGAGGCGCTGGCACCACTGCCCGGCCTGTCCGGCCTGCGCCTGCCGAAGGTGAGCAGCCCGCAGCAGATCACCCGCACCGCGCAGGCCGTCACGCCCGGCGACGGCGACCCGCCGCCGCTGTACGCCCTGCTGGAGACCGCCCTGGGGGTCGAGCACGCCTACGCGATCGCCGCGGCGCACCCCCGGGTCAGCGGCGTCTGTCTGGGCGAGGCCGACCTCCGGGCCGACCTGGGGCTGGTGGACGACCGGGGCCTGGACCACCCGCGCTCCCGGATCGTGGTCGCGGCCCGGGCGGCCGGCCTGCCACCGCCGCCCCAGTCCGTGCACCCCGACATCCGGGATCTGGAGGCCCTTGCCGCGGGGTGCGCCCACGGTCGCGCCCTGGGGTTCCTGGGCCGTGCGGCCATCCATCCCCGCCAGCTGCCGGTGATCGAACGCGCCTATCTGCCCACCCCGGAGGAGATCGAACGGGCGGAGCAGATCGTCAAGGCGGCGGAGGCGGAACCGGGCGCCCAGGCCCTCCCGGACGGCACGTTCGTCGACGCGGCGACCGTGGCGGCGGCCCGCCGCGCGCTCCTGCTCGCCCACGACCGCTGACACCGGCCCCGGACGAACGCGGGGGCGGACACGGCGAAGGGCGCCCGGGGCCCTCCGCGCGGCTGCCGCCGCCCTGGGCCCGGACGCCCTCTCAGCCGTGGAACCGGCGGTCAGCTCTTCCCGCTGGCCGACTCGGCCTCGTCCTTCTTCTCCCCGGCGGAGGCACCGTCGGCGTCCCGCGCGGCTTCCGTCTCCTTCTCGACGTCCGCGTCCGTCCTGCCGAGGTCCGTCTTCTTGCCGAGATCCGGCTTCTCCTCGGCGCCGGTCTTCTTCGCGGCGCCGGTCTTCTTCCCGCCGTCGGCCTTCTTCCCGCCGTCGGTCTTCTTCGTGGCGTCCGGCTCGACCTCGACGTCCGTCGTCGCTTCGGTGTCCGCCGTCTTCTTCGTCGTCCCGGCCGCTTCCCCGGCCGGAGCGTCGTCGGCGGCGCCCGGTTCGACGATCTCCTCACGGCCCGGCCGCTTCCTCGCCGAGATCACGATGTACGCCACCGCCAGCAGGAACACGAACAGCGCGGTCCAGTTGTTCAGCCGCAGCCCGAGGATGTGGTGGGCGTCGTCGACCCGCATGTACTCGATCCAGAACCGGCCCGCGCAGTACGCGGCGACGTACAGCGCGAAGGCCCGCCCGTGACCCAGCTGGAAACGCCGGTCGGCCCAGATGACCAGCAGCGCGACACCGATGCACCACAGCGACTCGTAGAGGAACGTCGGGTGGTAGTAGCCCGGCACCCGGCCGTCCGCGGCGGAGGTGATGTGCAGGGCCCAGGGCAGGTCGGTCTCCCGGCCGTACAGCTCCTGGTTGAACCAGTTGCCCCAGCGCCCGAACGCCTGGGCGAGCGCGATGCCGGGGGCCACGGCGTCGGCGTAGGCGGGCAGCGGGATGCCCCGGCGCCGGCAGCCGATCCACGCGCCGACCGCGCCGAGGGCGATCGCGCCCCAGATACCGAGTCCGCCCTCCCAGATCTTGAAGGCGTCCACCCAGTTCCGGCCCTCGCTGAAGTACAGCTCGTAGTCGGTGATCACGTGGTAGAGCCGGCCGCCGAGCAGGCCGAAGGGCACCGCCCAGACGGCGATGTCGGCCACCGTGCCGGCCCGTCCGCCGCGGGCGACCCAGCGTTTGTTGCCGAGCCAGACCGCGACGAAGACACCGATGATGATGCAGAAGGCGTAGCCGCGCAGCGGAAGCGGTCCGAGGTGCACGACCCCGCGCGACGGGCTGGGAATGTAGGCAAGTTCCATGGCAAGGTCGACGCTACCGTGCCCCGCCGAACCCGGGGCAGGCGGCCCGGCTACGGCTCCATAACGGGGACGGCCGGTGCGCTCACCCCTGGGCGGCCTCCTGCACCATCTTCTTCAGCTTGGCCGGGGTCATCGTCTGGTCCTGGTAGATGTTCTTGCCGTTGAAGAGCACGGTCGGGGTGCCGGTGAAGCCGCCGCTGCGGAACGCCTCGTTGGACTTGGCGACCCAGCTGTTGTGGGTGCCCTGCTCGACGCAGGCGCGGAAGGCCGGGGTGTCCAGGCCGTCGACCTTGCCGGCCAGTTCCAGCAGGCGGGCGTTGTCGCTGAACGCGTCGTCGGTCTCCGCGGGCTGGTTCTCGTACAGCACGTCGTGGTACGCGGTGAACTTGCCGGCGTCCTGGGCGCAGGCGGCGGCGTTGGCCGCGTTGCGCGAGCCGGAGCCGCCCATGTTGCCGTCGATGATCGTCGCCAGGTGGTACTCCACCTTGAGCTTGCCGGCCTCGGTCAGCTCGTGGACCGTCGAGCGGTAGGTGTCCTCGAAGTTCTTGCAGGCCGGGCAGCGGAAGTCCTCCCACACCGTGAGCGTGGAGCTGGCTCCGGCCTCGCCGACCGGGATGGCCAGGGCGTCCTCGCCCTGCGCGCCCGAGGGCGCGACGACCGGACCGGCCGCGTTCTCGCCGCCGTCGTCCTTGCCGGCGTTCGCGGCGACGACGCCGATCACCGCCGCCAGGCCCAGCACGCCGACGACGCTCGCCCCCACGATCAGTGTGCGCCGGCGCTTCTCGGCGGCCTTCTGCTTCTCGCGCTCGGCCGCCAGCCGTTCCCGGGCGGTGCGCTTTCCCTCACGGTTCTTCTCGCTCACACCCCGGAAACGAACCGGGGAGGCGCACCGTGCCTCCCCGGTCCAAGGTCCACCCCTTCGGGTGATGTCGCTCAGGCGTCGCCGCGTACGCCCTTGGCCAGCGCGTCCGCGAGTTCCCGGACGGCCCGCAGGCCGGCCGCCTCGTCGGGCGCGTCGAGCATCCGCTTGACGAACGCCGAGCCGACGATCACACCGTCGGCGAAGCCGGCCACCTCGGCGGCCTGGCCGGCGTCGGAGACGCCGAGGCCGACGCAGACGGGCAGCGCGGTGCCGGTGGCCCGGGTGCGCGCGACCAGGTCCTCGGCCTGCGCGCCCACCGACGCGCGGGTACCGGTGACCCCCATCAGGGAGGCGGCGTAGACGAAGCCGCTGCCGGCCGCGGTGATCTCGCGCAGCCGCTCGTCCCTGCTGCTGGGCGCCACGACGAAGACCGTCGCGAGGCCGTGCTTCTCGGCGTGCTCCCGCCACAGCGCCGACTCCTGCACGGGCAGGTCGGGCAGGATGCACCCGGCGCCGCCCGCCTCGGCCAGCTCGGCGGTGAACCGCTCGACGCCGTAGCGGTCGATGGGGTTCCAGTACGTCATGACCAGGACCGGCTTGCCGGTCGCCGCGAACGCCTCGCGGACCGTGCGCATCACGTCGGCGATCTTCACGCCGCCGCGCAGGGCGATGTCGTCGGCGGTCTGGATGACGGGTCCGTCCAGGACGGGGTCGCTGTGCGGCAGCCCCACCTCGACGACGTCGGCGCCGGCGTCCAGGACGGCCTTGACCGCCTCGATGCCGCCGTCGACGGTCGGGAAGCCGGCCGGCAGATAGGCGATGAGCGCGGCGCGTCCCTCCGCCCTGGCGGCGGCGAGGGTGTCCGACAGCAGCTGCGTGTTCCCGCTCACTTGGCGTCCCCCTCGATCTCGGCGGTGTCGGCGGCGTCGGCCGCCACCTCGGCGTCGGTGTCGTACAGGCCGAAGTACCGGGCGGCCGTGTCCATGTCCTTGTCGCCGCGGCCGGACAGGTTGACCACGATCAGCCCCTCGGGGCCGAGTTCCCGGCCGATCTCCAGCGCGCCGGCCAGCGCGTGCGCGGACTCGATGGCCGGGATGACGCCCTCGGTGCGGGACAGCAGGCGCAGCGCCTGCATGGCGGCGTCGTCGGTGACGGCCCGGTACTCGGCGCGGCCGCTGTCCTTGAGGTAGGCGTGCTCGGGGCCGATGCCCGGGTAGTCCAGGCCCGCCGAGATCGAGTACGGCTCGGTGATCTGGCCCTCCTCGTCCTGGAGAACGTAGGAGCGGGAGCCGTGCAGGATGCCGGGCTCGCCGACGGTCAGGGTGGCCGCGTGCTCGCCGGTCTCCACACCGTGTCCTGCCGGCTCGCAGCCGATGAGGCGGACGTCCGCGTCGGGGAGGAAGGCGTGGAAGAGGCCGATCGCGTTGGAGCCGCCGCCGACACAGGCGACGGCGGCGTCGGGCAGCCGGCCGGCCCGCTCCAGGAGCTGGCGGCGGGCCTCGACGCCGATGACCCGGTGGAAGTCGCGGACCATGGCCGGGAAGGGGTGGGGGCCGGCGACGGTGCCGAACAGGTAGTGCGTGCGGTCGACGTTGGCGACCCAGTCACGGAACGCCTCGTTGATGGCGTCCTTCAGGGTGCGGCTGCCGGACTTCACGGCGATGACCTCGGCGCCGAGCATCCGCATCCGGGCCACGTTCAGGGCCTGCCGCTGCGTGTCGATCTCGCCCATGTAGATGGTGCAGTCGAGGCCGAACAGGGCGCAGGCGGTGGCGGTGGCGACGCCGTGCTGGCCGGCGCCGGTCTCGGCGATGACGCGGGTCTTGCCCATGCGCTTGGTGAGCAGGGCCTGGCCGAGCACGTTGTTGATCTTGTGGGAGCCGGTGTGGTTGAGGTCCTCGCGCTTGAGGAACACCCGGGCGCCGCCGGCGTGTTCGGCGAACCTCGGGACCTCGGTCAGCGCGCTGGGCCGGCCGGTGTAGTTCACCAGCAGGTCGTCGAGCTCCCGGGCGAACTCGGGGTCGTTCTTGGCCTTGTCGTACTCGACGGCGACCTCGTCCACGGCGGCGACGAGGGCCTCCGGGATGAACTTGCCGCCGAAGGCGCCGAAGTAGCCCTGGGGGCTGGGGACCTGGCCGTCCGGGTCAGGGATGAAGAAGGTGCTGGGCATGCGGAAACCTCACGGTGAGAGTGTGCGGGACACAGTTCGCCGTGGGGGCAGGGATGATCAGCCGGTGGCGCCGCACTGGTGGCGGGTCGCACCCGTGCGGCATCGGCCGCGCGTCGAACAGAACCCCGCGCCCCTGGCGGGGCGCTGCCATCGACGGCCGTTGACCTGGCCGGGTTCGTCTCCGATGACGTACCGGACCCTGCGGCCGTGCACGCGCCGCGCGGGCGCGCGGCAGCCCCGGGGCCGGCAGCCGCGCGCGAGGCGGGCGTACGGGTCCCGGGCCGTCAGAGCCGTCAGGGTGGTCATCGCAGCACAGCTTAGCGAGGATCAGTCCCGGCCGTGGCGCAGAGCCGGATGTTCGCCCGCCGCCACCAGGTCGGCGACCGCGGTCTTCGGGTCGCGGCCGGTGACCAGGGACTCGCCGACCAGGACCGCGTCGGCGCCCGCGTTGGCGTAGGCGATGAGGTCGTGCGGGCCGCGGACGCCGGACTCGGCGACCCTGACGATGCCCGCCGGGATCTCCGGGGCGACGCGCTCGAAGGTGGAGCGGTCGACCTCCAGGGTCTTCAGGTTGCGCGCGTTCACGCCGATGATCTTGGCGCCCGCGTCGACCGCGCGGTCCACCTCGTCCTCGTCGTGCACCTCGACCAGCGGGGTCAGGCCGATGGAGACGGCACGCTCGATCAGCGACTCCAGGGCCGGCTGCTCCAGCGCGGCCACGATCAGCAGCGCGAGGTCGGCGCCGTACGCGCGGGCCTCCCACAGCTGGTACGAGGTGACGATGAAGTCCTTGCGCAGCACGGGAATGTCGACCCGGGCGCGCACGGCCTCCAGGTCGGCCAGCGAACCGCCGAAACGGCGCTGTTCGGTGAGGACGGAGATGACGGCGGCGCCGCCCGCTTCGTAGTCGGCGGCCAGTCCGGCCGGGTCGGCGATGGCGGCCAGCGCGCCCTTGGACGGGCTGGAGCGCTTGACCTCGCAGATGACCTTGACGCCGTCGCCGCGCAGCGCCGCGACGCCGTCCTTGGCCGCGGGTGCCTTGGCCGCGCGCTCCTTGAGCTCGTCGAGGCTGACGCGCGCCTGCCGCTCCGCGAGGTCGGCCCGGACTCCGTCGATGATCTCGTCGAGCACACTCACGCGAGCGGCCCCCTTCCTGACGGTGGACAGTTCAGCGACCGCGGGTCGGCCCATGGTCACTGCGATGGTATCCGCCGCGGGGCGCGCGCCCCGCATCCGCCCGGCACGGGTCCCACCACCTGGACATTCACGCCGTCCTCACGGATGCAGCCAACCGCCGAAGGGCAGGTTGCGGACCACGGTGAAGACCAGCAGGAACGCTCCGGCGCCCCACAGCGGCACCGGGCCGGGGTCGATCCGCAGCGGCCGTCCGCGTGCGGCGTGGACCACCCAGACGGTCCACAGCACCGCGAAGCCGAGGAGGCCGAGCACGCCGACGATGTTGTCCTGGAGCGCGGCGGTGAGGTCGCCGTGCGCGAGGGCGTGCGCGCCGCGCAGTCCGCCGCAGCCGGGACAGTAGACACCGGTGGTGGTCAGCAGCGGGCAGGCCGGGTAGTGGCCGGGCTGGTTCGGGTCGACCGTCGCCACGTAGGCGAAGGCCCCGGCGACGGCCGCGAGGGCGCCGAGGGGGAGGGCGAGCCGGACGGACGGACGGGAGGGGATCACGTCTCGCATTCTGCCCGGTGCGGTTCCGGACGGCGCCGAGGGGCGGCCGGTCGGGGGACCGGCCGCCCCTCGGGGAGCCGTGACGAGCCGGGGCGGTCAGCCCTCGACGGCGGCGGGCTCGCGCGTGGCGGCCTGCTTCGGCCGGGGCGCCGCGCCCACGTCCTTCGGCTGGCCCAGGCCCATGGAGCGCATGATCATGCCGACGACACCGCCCAGCAGCACCACCGCCATGCCCGCCCAGAAGCCCACGGGGTTGGCCATCACCATGAACGCGCCCGCGACGCAGAAACCTATGAAGGCGATGATGACACCGGTCCAGGCGGCCGGGGTGTGACCGTGGCTGCTGCCCGCCATTGCTTGCTCCTCGTTGCTTCGTGTGGGTCTGAGCGGGACGCTCGTTGCGTCCATTGTCCCGTACGGGTGCGCGTGCCGGACGCGGGGGTCGCCTCCGGTTGACGTCTGATGCGCCACACCGGCACGGCCGGACCGGGCCGGCCGCCGCTGCCGGTGCGGGCTCAGGCGGGATCGGGGTCGGGACCGGTGGGGTCCTCGCCGCGGTCGAGCGCCTTCCACATCTCCTCGGGGCGCTCCGGGTCGGCCGGGCGGGCCGTGCGGCGCGGCCGGGGGGCGCCGCCGCGCTCGTAGCGGCCGGACATGGCGGGCCACAGCCGGCCGTAGCGCAGGGCGAGCAGTCCGGCCAGGAGGATCAGGGCGCCGCCGGCGGCCGCGGCGTACGGCCAGGCGGTGTGGGTGAAGGCGGCCACCGTGGCGGAGGTGTCGCCGGAGGCCTTGGCGGCCTGCTGGTCGAGCGCGGAGCTGTCGGAGGCCCCGAGCAGCGCGGCGGTGACGATGCCGGCGCCGGAGAGGGCGAGCAGCGCGGAGACCATGAGACGGCCGGTGCGGCGCACGGCGAAGACGGCGACGAGGGCGGCCAGGCCCACTATGGCGAGCGCCGCGGGGACGCCGGTGACGTCACTGCCCCTGGCGGTCAGCGGGAAGGCGCCGCCGGCCACCGTCGCGGTGCCCTCCGCCCAGCGCTGCCGGGTGGCGAGCAGCGCGAGGGCCGCGCCGAGCGCCCCGGCCGACAGGGCGACGGCGAGGGTGCGGCGGCCGGTCCGCGCGGACGCGGCGGCGGGTTCGGAACGGGGGTGAGGTACGGCAGTCACGTACTCCACTATCGCCTGAACCCCGGGCGAACCGGCACCCGGGGCCGACGTGATACGCGCCCTATCTCCCGAGCCGGCCCGCGCTGTGCACGGCGCGCAGCACCGCGGCCGCCTTGTTGCGGCACTCCTGGTCCTCGGCGACCGGGTCGGAGTCGGCGACGATGCCGGCGCCGGCCTGCACGTAGGCGGTGCCGTCGCGCAGCAGCGCGGTGCGGATGGCGATGGCGGTGTCGGAGTCGCCGGCGAAGTCCAGGTAGCCGACGCAGCCGCCGTACAGACCGCGCCGGGACGGCTCCAGTTCGTCGATGATCTGCATCGCGCGCGGCTTGGGCGCCCCGGAGAGGGTGCCGGCCGGGAAGCAGGCGGTGAGGACGTCGAAGGCGGTGCGGCCGGCGGCGACCCTGCCGGTGACGGTGGAGACGATGTGCATCACGTGCGAGTAGCGCTCGACGGACATGAAGTCGACGACCTCGACGGAGCCGGGCTCGCAGACCCGGCCCAGGTCGTTGCGGCCGAGGTCGACGAGCATGAGGTGCTCGGCGCGTTCCTTGGGGTCGGCGAGCAGTTCGTCGGCGAGGGCCTGGTCCTCGGCCGGGGTGGCGCCGCGGTGCCGGGTGCCGGCGATGGGGTGGACCATCGCGGTGCCGCCCTCGACCTTCACCAGCGCCTCGGGCGAGGATCCGACGACGTCGAAGGCCGTTCCGTCCTCGTGGGGGAAGCGGAACAGGTACATGTACGGCGACGGGTTGGTGGCCCGCAGGACCCGGTAGACGTCGAGGGCGCTCGCGGTGCAGGGGGTCTCGAAGCGCTGGGAGGGGACCACCTGGAAGGCCTCGCCGGCCCGGATGCGCTCCTTGATGTCCTCGACGGCCGCCTGGAAGTCCGTCCCGCCCCAGCGGGCGGTGTACTCGGGCAGTTCGGAGGGCGGCAGGACGGCGGGCGGCTGGGCGACCGGGCGGGAGAGGTCGGCCTCCATGGCGTCCAGGCGGGCCACGGCGTCGGCGTAGGCCTCGTCGACGCCGGTGTCCAGGTCGTTGTGGTTGATCGCGTTGGCGATCAGCAGGACCGAGCCCTCCCAGTGGTCCATGACGGCGAGGTCGCTGGTGAGGAGCATGGTCAGCTCGGGCAGCCGCAGGTCGTCGCGTTCGCCGGGGCCGATCTTCTCCAGGCGGCGCACGATGTCGTAGCCGAGGTAGCCGACCATGCCGCCGGTGAAGGGCGGCAGGCCCTCCTGGCGGGGGGTGTGCAGGGTCTCGACGGTGGCGCGCAGGGCGGCCAGCGGGTCGCCGTCGACGGGGACGCCGACGGGCGGGGCGCCGAGCCAGTGGGCCAGGCCGTCACGGGAGGTGAGGGTGGCGGCGCTGCGCACGCCGACGAAGGAGTACCGGGACCACGAACGGCCGTTCTCCGCGGACTCCAGCAGGAAGGTGCCGGGGCGCTCGGCCGCGAGCTTGCGGTAGAGCGCGACGGGGGTGTCGCCGTCGGCGAGGAGCTTGCGGGTGACCGGGATGACGCGCCGGTCGGTGGCCAGCTTGCGGAAGGTGTCGAGGTCCATGGCGGCTGACCTTACTGATCGTCGGCGGCCGGGCCGCCGTGGTCGTCCTCGCGCAGCACGTCGGCGTCGAAGCAGGTGCGCGCTCCGGTGTGGCAGGCGGCGCCGACCTGGTCGACCTTGACCAGGACGGTGTCGGCGTCGCAGTCCAGGGCGACGGACTTCACCCACTGGAAGTGGCCGGAGGTGTCGCCCTTGACCCAGTACTCCTGGCGGCTGCGGGACCAGTAGGTGCACCGGCCGGTGGTCAGGGTGCGGTGCAGCGCCTCGTCGTCCATCCAGCCGAGCATCAGCACCTCGCCGGTGTCGTACTGCTGGGCGATGGCGGGCAGGAGGCCGTCGGGGCTGCGCCGGAGGCGGGCGGCGATCTCCGGGTCGAGGCTGCTGGGCCGTGGGGTGCCGGTCGTGCTGGTCATGACGGCCATTGTGCCGTGCGCCACTGGCGGTGACGGCGCGGCGTCCACTGGGCGGACCGCGGCCGCGGTCGTAGGCTGACGGTATGTCGACCTTCGCCAAGCGTGAACGGCTCCTGCTCGCCGACCTCTTGGAGACCGCCGGTCCCGAGGCCCCGACCCTCTGCGAGGGCTGGCAGACCCGTGATCTGGCCGCCCACGTGGTGGTCCGCGAGCGCCGTCTGGACGCGGCCGGGGGCCTCCTCCTCAAGCAGCTCGCTCCCCGGCTGGACCGGGCGATGGAGGAGTTCGCCGGAAAGCCGTACGAGGAGCTGATCCAGCTGATCCGTACCGGTCCACCCCGTTTCTCGCCCTTCCAGCTCAAGCAGATCGACGAGATGTCGAACACGACGGAGTTCTACGTGCACGCCGAGGACGTGCGCCGCGCGCAGCCTGACTGGACGCCGCGCGAGCTGGACCCGGTGTTCCAGGACGCGCTGTGGTCCCGGCTGGAGCGCACCGCGCGGCTGATGGGCCGGGGCGCGCCGACCGGGCTGGTGCTGCGTCGCCCGGACGGCCGTACGGTGGTCGCCGACCGGGGCACCCCGGTGGTCACGGTGACCGGCGAGCCCTCCGAACTGCTGCTGTTCCTGTACGGCCGGCAGGACGCCGCCAAGGTGGATCTGGACGGCGAGCAGGAGGCCGTGGAGCGGCTGCACGGCAGCAAGCAGCTCGGCATCTGAGCCGGTGACTCAGCGGGGCAGTTCCGCGCGCCGCAGGTCCCGGACGCCCAGGACGACGGCCCCGCCGAGCCCGCTCACCGCCGCGCAGGCCGCGAAGACCGGGCCGGTGCCCCACTGCGCGACGCTCCAGCCGACCACGGGGAAGGTGAGCGGGGCGACGCCGAAGCCGACCAGGGTGGAGACGGCGGTGACCCGGCCGAGGTAGGCCGCGCCGGCCCGGGTCTGCACCAGCGCGCCGCACAGGGCCCCGGACAGCCCTGCGGTCAGACCGACGACCAGGGCGACGCCGACGGCGGCGGGGACGCCCGGTACCCGGGCGAGGGCCGCGACGGCACCCGCCGAGAGCAGGGTCACCGTCCCGGTCACGACGCCGGCGCGGGGCACCCGGCCGCGCCAGGTGAGCAGCAGCGAGGCGGCCCCGGCGCCGGTGCCGAACCCGGCGAGCACCAGGCCGAGGCCGGCCGAGCCCCAGTGGCGCTGCTGGGCGAGGAGGGTGAGCCCCAGGTTCATCGGGCCGACGAAGCCGAGGTCGTTCAGGGCGGCGGCGAGCACGAGCGGGCGCAGTACCGGATCCCGCCGGACGTGCCGCAGCCCGTCCCGCAGCTCGGCCAGGGCCCGGTCGCGGGGCCGGACGTCCTGCGGGGCGAGCCGGCGCACGCGCACCCCGAGCAGCAGAGGCAGGGACACGCCCATCAGGAGGGCGGCGAGGCCGAAGGCGCCCGCGGTGCCGCCCAGGGCGACCCCGAGGCCGCCCAGCGGGCCGCCGAGGACGTTCGCGAGGCGGACGGCGAGGCCCCGCATGCCCTGGACCCGGGCGAGCTGCCCCGGACCCGCGATCCGGGCGGGCAGGGCGCCGGCGGCGGGCAGGAACACCGCGTCGACGACGCCGAACAGCACGGCCACCGCGCCCAGCACCCACAGCCCGGGGCTGGTGGCGAAGAGCAGCCCGGCCGCCGCGAGGACCAGCGCGCAGCGCACCGCCGTGCTGCCGAGGACCACCCGGCGCGGACCGTACCGGTCGGCGACGACTCCCCCGCCGAGCATCAGCAGGGCGCGCGGCAGCGCACTGGCGGCCGTGACCAGCCCCGCCTGCGCGGCCGTACCGGACTGCACGGCGGCCCAGGACAGGGCGATGTAGTAGACGTTGTCGCCGACGGCCGAGGAGGCGAACCCGCCGAGCCAGCGCAGGACGTCGGGGTCGCGGTGGGCGGCGCGCTCGCTCTCCGGGGCGGCCGCGGCCGTGAGGGTCGAAGGCATGGCCGGTTCTCCTCGGGTCCTCAGGGGCGGAACGGGAACGCGTACGTGTGCACCGCGACGTTCTCGCGGCCCTCGGTGTCACCGGCGGCCTCGGCGGCCCGGCCCCGCTCCTCGTACCTGCGGACGAGGGCGAGCATGTCCTTGTCGAGCTCGGCGAGTTCGTCCGGGGTGAGCCGCAGGAGGGACTCGGAGGACTCGGCGGCCGTGTTCCACGCGGCGCTCCAGTGGGCGCGCTCGTCGAGGAAGCGGCGGTACATGTCGGCGCGCTGCTCGAAGAAGAGCCGGCTGGCGGCGGTGCGCGCGGCCGCCTTCTCGGGGGCGTCGCGGAAGTCCTCGTCGCGGATGCTGACGCCGTCCGAGGCGGGCTGCCACCAGCGTTCCCGGGCGTCCGCGCTGCGCGGCTCGGCCTCCTCGATCAGACCGTGCTCGGCGAGCTTGCGCAGGTGGTAGCTGACCAGGGAGACGGCCTCGTCCACCTGTTCGGCGAGCTGGGAGGCGGTGGCGGCGCGCGCGATGGTCAGGCCCCGGTAGAGCTGCATGCGCAGTGGGTGGGCGAGTGCCTTGAGCGTGCCCAGGTCGGTGATGCGGCGGTCTCTCTCCTTGTCCGTCATGCCGCCACCGTAGATTACGAAAGAAAAATTGCGCAACCGATTTTGCGCAACTTCTCTTTCTCATCAGGGCGGCGAAAAGCCCCGGCCGTCCACCGGCCGGGGCTCACGGCTCACGCCGGGCGAGCGGTCACCGCACCGGGTGGCCCGCCTCGCGCAGTACCTGCTTGACCTCGCCGATCCGCAGGTCGCCGAAGTGGAAGACCGACGCCGCCAGCACCGCGTCCGCGCCCGCCTCGACGGCGGGCGGGAAGTCGGCGAGCCGGCCGGCGCCGCCGGAGGCGATCACCGGGACCGTGACGTGCTTGCGGACGGCCCGGATCATCTCCAGGTCGTAGCCGTCCTTGGTGCCGTCCGCGTCCATCGAGTTCAGCAGGATCTCGCCCGCGCCCAGTTCGGCGGCCCGGTGCGCCCACTCGACGGCGTCGATGCCGGTGCCGCGGCGGCCGCCGTGGGTGGTGACCTCGAAGGCACCCGACTCGGTGCGCCGGGCGTCCACGGACAGCACCAGCACCTGGCTGCCGAACCGCTCGGCGATCTCCCGGATCAGCTCCGGGCGGGCGATGGCGGCGGTGTTGACGCCCACCTTGTCGGCGCCGGCCCGCAGCAGCTTGTCGACGTCCTCGGGGGAACGCACCCCGCCACCGACCGTGAGCGGGATGAACACCTGCTCGGCGGTGCGGCGCACCACGTCGTACGTCGTCTCGCGATCGCCCGAGGACGCGGTGATGTCCAGGAACGTCAGCTCGTCGGCGCCCTCGGCGTCGTACACCTTGGCCATCTCGACGGGGTCGCCCGCGTCGCGCAGGTTCTGGAAGTTGACGCCCTTGACGACCCGGCCGTTGTCCACGTCCAGGCAGGGGATGACTCGGACCGCCAGGGTCATGAAACCGGCTCCTCTAACGTCCTCTGAATGCTTCTACTTCTACTTCGACCAGGATGCGCGGGTCGACGAAACCGTCGACGACCAGCAGGGTCGCCACCGGGCGCACGGAGTCGAACAGCTCCTTGTGCGCGCGGCCCACGGCGTCCACGTCCCGGGCGTGGCTCAGGTACATGCGGGTACGGATCACGGACTCGACGCCGAGCCCGAACTCCGCGATCGCCTCGACGGCACCGGTGAACGCCACCTTCGCCTGCTCGTACGGGTCGCCCTCCCCGTACAGCACCGACCCCCGGAAAGACGTGGTGCCGCCCACCAGTACCCGGTCGCCCACCGCGACGGCACGGGCGAAACCGAAGGACTCCTCCCAGGGACTTCCACTCTGCACGCGCCGCACGGCTTCGGACGTCATGACACCGTGTCCCTTTTCAAGATGTAGCCTCCAGGGCCTCTTCCAGAGTGAACGCCTTCGCGTACAGGGCCTTCCCGACGATGGCGCCCTCGACACCGAGGGGCACCAGACCGGCCAGGGCGCGCAGGTCATCCAGGGAGGACACCCCGCCGGACGCCACGACCGGCCGGTCGGTGGCCGCGCAGACGTTCCTCAGCAGTTCCAGGTTGGGGCCCTGGAGCGTGCCGTCCTTGGCGATGTCGGTCACCACGTAGCGGGCGCAGCCCTCGCGGTCCAGGCGCGCCAGCGTCTCGTAGAGGTCGCCGCCGTCCCGGGTCCAGCCGCGGCCGCGCAGGGTGGTGCCCCGCACGTCGAGACCGACGGCGATCTTGTCGCCGTGCTCGGCGATGACCTTGGCGACCCACTCGGGGCTCTCCAGGGCCGCGGTGCCCAGGTTGACCCGGGTGCAGCCGGTGGCCAGGGCCGCGGCCAGCGTGGCGTCGTCACGGATGCCCCCGGACAGCTCCACCCGGATGTCCATCGCCCGGGTCACCTCGGCGACCAGCTCCCGGTTGTCGCCGGTGCCGAAGGCGGCGTCCAGGTCCACCAGGTGCAGCCACCGCGCACCGGACCGCTGCCAGGCGAGGGCGGCCTCCAGGGGGGAGCCGTACGAGGTCTCGGTGCCGGACTCGCCGTGCACGAGGCGGACGGCCCGGCCGTCACGGACGTCGACGGCGGGGAGGAGTTCGAGCGTGCTCACAGGGTTCCGATCCAGTTGGTGAGGAGCTGGGCGCCGGCGTCGCCGGACTTCTCGGGGTGGAACTGCGTGGCCCACAGCGCGCCGTTCTCCACGGCGGCGACGAAGGGCTTGCCGTGCGTCGACCAGGTCACCTTCGGGGCGTGCAGCAGCGGGTTGTGGATCTCCAGGGTCCAGTCGTGGACCGCGTAGGAGTGCACGAAGTAGAACCGGGCGTCCGCGTCGAGGCCGGCGAAGAGTTCGGAGCCGGCCGGGGCGTCCACGGTGTTCCAGCCCATGTGGGGCACGACGTCGGCCTGCAGCGGCCCGACCGTGCCGGGCCACTCGTCGAGGCCCTCGGTCTCCACGCCGTGCTCGATGCCGCGCGCGAACAGGATCTGCATGCCGACGCAGATCCCCATCACCGGGCGGCCGCCCGCCAGACGCCGCTCGACGATCCAGTCGCCGCGGGCCTCCTTCAGGCCCTTCATACAGGCGGCGAACGCGCCGACGCCGGGCACCAGCAGCCCGTCGGCGTTCATCGCCCGGTCGTAGTCGCGGGTGATCTCGACGTCGGCGCCGGCGCGCGCGAGGGCGCGCTCGGCGGAGCGGACGTTGCCGAAGCCGTAGTCGAAGACGACGACGTTGCGCCTCTTTCCGGCGGGGCCGCTCATCAGTTCCACACCTCCAGCCGCATGGCGCCCGCGACGAGACACATCGCGGCGCCGATCGAGAGCAGCACGATCAGGCTGCGGGGCATCTGCTGCTTGACGAAGGAGATGATGCCGCCGACCAGGAAGAGACCGACGACGATCAGGGCGGTGGACGTGCCGTTCATGGCTTTACAGCGCGCCCTTCGTCGAGGGGAGGATGCCGGCCGCGCGCGGGTCGCGCTCGGAGGCGTAGCGCAGGGCCCGCGCCAGCGCCTTGAACTGGCACTCCACGATGTGGTGCGCGTTGCGCCCGTAGGGCACGTGCACGTGCAGCGCGACCTGCGCCTGGGCGACGAACGACTCCAGGATGTGCCGGGTCATGGTGGTGTCGTACTCGCCGATCATCGGCGCCATGTTCTCCGGCTCGGTGTGCACCAGGTAGGGGCGGCCGGACAGGTCGACGGTGACCTGGGCGAGGGACTCGTCCAGCGGGACCGTGCAGTTGCCGAACCGGTAGATGCCCACCTTGTCGCCGAGGGCCTGCCGGAACGCCGCGCCGAGGGCGAGGGCGGTGTCCTCGATGGTGTGGTGCGAGTCGATGTGCAGGTCGCCCTCGGTCTTCACGGTCAGGTCGAACAGACCGTGCCGGCCGAGCTGGTCGAGCATGTGGTCGTAGAAGCCGACGCCGGTCGAGACGTCGACCCGGCCGGTGCCGTCGAGGTTGATCTCGACGAGGACCGAGGTCTCCTTCGTGACCCGCTCCACGCGTCCCACGCGGTTCATGCGCTCTGCTCCTTCTTCAGTTCACGGACCGCGTCGAGGAACGCGTCGTTCTCCTGCGGGGTGCCGGCGGTGACGCGCAGCCACCCCGGTACGCCGTTGTCCCGGACCAGGACCCCCCGGTCGAGGATCTTCCGCCAGACGGCGTGCGCGCCGCCCTCGCCGTCGAACCGCCCGAACTGCACGAAGTTGGCGTCGGACGCCGTGACCTCGTACCCGATCGCGAGCAGTTCGCTCACCAGGCGGTCCCGCTCGGCCTTGAGCTGCTCCACGTACTTCAGCAGCGTCCCGGTGTGCTCCAGGGCGGCCAGGGCGGTCGCCTGGGTGACGGCCGACAGGTGGTACGGCAGCCGTACGAGCTGGACGGCGTCCACGACCGCCGGGTCGGCGGCGAGGTAGCCGAGGCGCAGCCCGGCCGCGCCGAACGCCTTCGACATGGTGCGCGAGACGACGAGATTCGGCCGTCCTTCGAGCAGCGGCAGCAACGAGCCGCCGTGGCTGAACTCGATGTACGCCTCGTCCACGATCACCATCGACGGCTTCGCGGCCTGCGCCGCCTCGTACAGCGCGACGACGGTCTCCGGCGGGACGGCGGTGCCGGTGGGGTTGTTGGGGGTGGTGACGAAGACGACGTCCGGGCGGTGCTCGGCGATGGCGGCGCGGGCCGCGTCGAGGTCGATGGTGAAGTCGTCGTGGCGCGGCCCGGAGATCCAGCCGGTGCCGGTGCCGCGCGCGATGAGCGCGTGCATCGAGTACGACGGTTCGAAGCCGATCGCGGTGCGGCCGGGCCCGCCGAAGGTCTGCAGCAGCTGCTGGATGACCTCGTTGGAGCCGTTGGCCGCCCACACCTCCGCCGGGCCGACCCGGTGGCCGGTGGTGTCGGTCAGGTACTCGGCGAGCCGGGTGCGCAGCTCGACCGCGTCCCGGTCGGGGTAGCGGTTGAGGTGGCGGGCGGCCTCGCGGACCCGCTCGGTGATCCGCTCGACCAGCGGCTCGGGCAGCGGGTAGGGGTTCTCGTTGGTGTTCAGCCGTACGGGGACGTCCAGCTGGGGGGCGCCGTAGGGGGACTTGCCGCGCAGCTCGTCCCGTACGGGCAGATCGTCGATCCTCACGTCGCTCACTTGCTCTCGGGCACCTTCCAGCCGAACCTCGCCTTGATCGCCGCGCCGTGCGCGGGCAGGTCCTCCGCCTCGGCCAGCGTCACCACGTGGTGCGCGACGTCGGCCAGCGCGTCCTCGGTGTAGTCGACGATGTGGATGCCGCGCAGGAAGGACTGCACGGACAGCCCGGAGGAGTGGCAGGCGCAGCCGCCGGTGGGCAGCACGTGGTTGGACCCGGCCGCGTAGTCGCCGAGGGAGACGGGCGCCCACGGGCCGACGAAGATCGCGCCCGCGTTGCGCACCCGGTCGGCCAGGGCGGCGGCGTCGGCGGTCTGGATCTCCAGGTGCTCGGCGCCGTACGCGTCGACGACCCGCAGTCCCTCCGCCATGCCGTCGACCAGGACGATCGCGGACTGCCTGCCGCTCAGCGCGGGCACGATCCGGTCGTCGACGTGCTTGCTGGCCGCGACCTGCGGCGCCAGCTCCTTCCCCACCGCCTCCGCGAGCGCGGCGGAGTCGGTGACCAGGACGGCGGCGGCGAGCGGGTCGTGCTCGGCCTGGCTGATCAGGTCGGCGGCGACGTGCGCCGGGTCGGCGGTGTCGTCCGCGAGGATCGCGATCTCGGTCGGGCCGGCCTCGGCGTCGATGCCGATCTTGCCGGTGAAGTAGCGCTTGGCGGCGGCGACCCAGATGTTGCCGGGGCCGGTGACCATGTCGGCGGGCGGGCAGGACTCGGTGCCGTGGGCGAACATCGCGACGGCGGTGGCTCCGCCGGCCGCGTACACCTCGTCGACGCCGAGCAGGGCGCACGCGGCGAGGATCGTCGGGTGCGGCAGGCCGCCGAACTCCGCCTGCGCCGGCGAGGCCAGCGCGATGGACTCGACTCCGGCCTCCTGCGCCGGGACGACGTTCATGACGACGGACGACGGGTAGACGGACCGGCCGCCCGGCGCGTACAGCCCGACCCGCCCGACGGGAACCCACTTCTCGGTCACTGTGCCGCCGGGCACGACCTGCGTCGTGTGGGGCGTACGGCGCTGCGCGCGGTGGACGAGACGGGCGCGGCGGACGGACTCCTCCAGGGCGGCGCGCACCGCGGGGTCGAGTTCCGCCAGGGCGCGGGTGAGGGCCTCGGGCTCCACGCGGACCCGGTCGAGCCGGACTCCGTCGAACTTCTCCGCGAAGTCGATCAGCGCCGCGTCGCCCCGATGATGCACGGCCTCGCAGATCGGACGCACCTTCTCCAGGGCGGCCGAGACGTCGAAGTCGGCTCGGGGCAGCAGGTCGCGCAGGGCGGGGCCCTCGGGAAGGGCGTCGCCGCGCAGATCGATTCGGGAGATCACGGTGCCAATTCTCGCAGACCCCGGTCGGGAGCCGGGGGCGCAGTCCAATGGCTGATACAGAAGGTGGCCGGAATCCGGAAGGCGTCCCTCACTCCTTGTGTTCGGCAGGTCACTCAGCGGGCATGAACGCCAGTGCGAAACAAAGGGCCGCGGGAGGCGGACCGAAGAGTGAGGGACCCCCGGGGAGGAGGTGGCGGACGTGACCGAAGGAGTGGGCCTGCGGGCCGGGGACCTGCCGGACGACCTGACCGCGGCGGAGGCCGGGATGTGGCAGTCCTTCCGCAACGGCACCGTGTACGACCTGAGCACGGGCGACCCGCTCGCCGACGATCCGCAGGACGGACCGCCCTGGGGCCCGGAGCGGACGGTACGGGCCCGGATCGTCGCCTGGCTGCTGCTGGACGGACCACCCGCGCTGGCCGGCCGGGTGTCGGCGCTGAAGCTGGTCGGGGTGCGGATCAGCGGTTCGCTGGACCTCGCGGGCGGCACGGTGGTGCCGTACGTCGAGATGAAGCGCTGCCGGTTCGAGCGGGAGGTACTGCTGCCCGAGGCCCGGCTGACCACGCTGCGGCTGGTGGACTGCTCGGTGCCGCGGCTGGAGGCGGCCCGGCTGCACACCGAGGGCGATCTGCATCTGCCGCGCTGCCGGTTCCAGCGCGGGATCCGGCTGACCGACGCGCAGATCGGCACGGACCTGCTGCTCAACCAGGCGGTCGTGCACCGCGACCGGGCCGGCCGGTCCATCGCCGCCGACGGGCTGGCCGTCGGGCAGGACCTGCAGGCCGAGCTGCTGGAGACGCACGGCGAGCTGAGCCTGCGCAGCGCCAAGGTGGGGGTGTCGCTGAGCCTGCGCGGGGCGCGCCTGGTCAACCCGCGCGGAAGGTTCGCGCTGAACGCCCCGCAGCTGACCGTGGAACGCACGTTGTACCTGACCCCGGCGGGCGTCGGCGCCCAGGCGCCGAGCGGGACGACACCGGCGCAGGGGACGCGGATCCAGGGGTTCGAGTGCCGGGGCGGGGCGCGGCTGGACGACGGGCGGTTCGGCGACGCGGTGGACCTGCAGGGCGCCCGGTTCGTCCTCACCGACGTGCAGGAGCTGTCGCTGCGCCGGGTGCAGACGCCCGAGCTGCGCTTCCTGGGAGACCGGCCGAAGCGCGGGCGGGTGGTGCTGTCGGGGGCGCGGGTGGTCACCCTGATCGACCGGGCGAGCGCCTGGCCGGGCCCCGGCCGCCTGCACATGGGTGGCTTCACCTACGAGAGCCTGGTGCCGCAGGGGCCGTTCCCGCTGGAGAAGCGGCTGCGCTGGGTCGCGGCGGCGACCGCCGAGTACAACCCGGAGCCGTACGAGCGGCTGGCGGCGGTGCTGCGCGGCAGCGGGGAGGACGAGGACGCGCGCGAGGTGCTCCTCGCCAAGCAGCGCCACCGGCGCACGACGCTGCCGCCGGCCGGCAAGCTGTGGGGGTACGCGCAGGACTGGACGGTCGCCTACGGCTACCGGCCCGGCCGGGCCGCCGTGTGGATGGCCGTGCTGTGGGCGGCCGGGTCGCTGGCCTTCGCCCACGCCCCGCGCCCCCCGGCCGGCCCCGACCGCACTCCGCAGTGGAACCCCGCCCTGTTCGCCCTGGACCTGCTGCTGCCCGTCGTGGACCTCGGCCAGGCCACC
Source organism: Streptomyces sp. bgisy159 (assembly GCF_057707805.1). Classification (NCBI taxonomy): domain Bacteria; kingdom Bacillati; phylum Actinomycetota; class Actinomycetes; order Kitasatosporales; family Streptomycetaceae; genus Streptomyces; species Streptomyces sp. bgisy159. Next base: position 139,129 of record NZ_JBYIQX010000008.1, read on the forward strand.
CGCTGGGACCTCCACGGACGCTGGCAGTGGCTCTCCGCCGCGCTGATCCTCGCCGGCTGGGTGCTGGCGACGACCGTCGCGGCGGGAGCGACGCGACTGCTGAGACGGGGGTGAGAACAGGCGGAAGGAGCGACTCAGCTTTTACCGGGGCTTGACCGTCGGGCGTACAACTTTCCGCGGCTTGGGCTGAGCCTCTGGTGCTCCTCCGAGCTGGCGCTTTTCAATGGTCGGCACCATGGCTCTGCTGCCCCCGTTCATCCGCGCGGCTCGCCCTGCCAAGGCCGTGCCGCAGGCCGCCGCGGCCGGGCTGCCGGCCGACGACGAGGTGCTGCTCGATGCCGCGGACGGCCGTCTCGGCCCGGCGCTGGTCGCCGCCGGGCAGGACGGCTACCGGCCCGCCGCCGAGCTGCTCGCCGCCACGCGCGCGCGTGGCGAGTGGGAGCGCCGCGACCGGTACGTGACCCGGCTGGCGTGGTTCGCGCACGCGCGTCCCGACTGGTTCGAGCGGTGGCGGGCGGCCGCCCCGCGCGACCCGGACGCACTGGCGGTCGCCGCCCAGCTCGCGGTGGACCGCGCCTGGCGCTCACCGGCCCGGGCCGAGGTGCTGCGCGAGGTGAGTCCGCTGATCACGGCGGCCGCCCAGGCCTGCGACCGCGATCCGGTGCCGTGGCGGATCGCGCTGGACCACGCGCGCGGGACGCGCGCCGGCCACAAGTACTTCGGCGAGCTGTGGGAGGCGGCGGTCCGCAGGGCCCCCCACCACTACGGCTGCCATGTGGCCGCCCTGCGCTACCTGGCCGCCTCCTGCTGCGTCCTGTCGGGCGACACCCCGCACACCCCCGAGGCCCCGCACCGCGAGTGCTTCGACTTCGCCGACCGCGCGGCACAGGACGTGCCGCCGCACTCCCTGGTGCGGGCGCTGCCGCTGCAGGCGGCCTTCGCCTGCCTGACGGACGACTGCGGCCCCATGGTGGCCCGGGAGCGCCTGGACGCCGCCGCCGACCGGGCGATCGTGCTGTCCGCCGGGCTGCCGCCGGCGGACCCCTGGCCGGCCCCGGTCCGCAACCTCCTGGTGTACGTGCTGGCCCGGCTGGGCCGCCGCGACGACGCCCTGGTGCAGTTGCGCCTGCTCGGCCCGTACGCCACGTCCTTCCCCTGGGACCAGGTGGCGGACGACCCGCTCGGCCACTTCCTGACCGTCCGCGGGGAGATCGTGCGGGGCCTGCCGGTGGGGCCGCCCCGGCGGTCCGGCGGTCACCACGCGCACCGGCCCGCCCACTCCGCGCACCACTGTTCCGTTCCGGACCACTAGGCTCTGACCTCGTGACCACCGTCCGTCTGCCGCTCTTCCCGCTGAACTCGGTGCTGTACCCGGGTCTGGTGCTTCCGCTGAACGTCTTCGAGGAGCGCTATCGCGCCATGATGCGCGACCTGCTGAAGACGCCCGAGGAGGATGCCCGCCGGTTCGCCGTCGTGGCCATCCGCGACGGCCATGAGGTCGCGCCGAGCGAACCCGGCATGCCCGATCCGACGGCGCTGCCGCAGCGCGGCCCGGCCGCCGGCTTCGGCCCGGACCCCGGGGCGTCGTTCCACTCCGTGGGCTGTGTCGCCGACGCCGCGACCGTCCGCGAGCGGGCCGACGGCACGTTCGAGGTCCTGGCGACCGGGACGCGGCGGGTGCGGCTGCTGTCCGTGGACGCCTCGGGGTCCTATCTGACGGCGGAGCTGGAGGAGCTGGAGGAGGAGCCGGGAGACGAGGCGGGCGCGCTCGCCAAGGGCGTACTGCGCTCGTTCCGCCAGTACCAGAAGCGGCTGGCCGGCGCCCGGGAGCGGTCGCTGGCCACCGGCGCCGACCTGCCCGACGAACCGTCGGTGGTCTCGTACCTGGTGGCGGCGGCGATGATGCTGGACACGCCCACCAAGCAGCGGCTGCTGCAGGCCCCCGACACCGCCTCGCGCCTGCGGGACGAGCTGAAACTCCTTCGCTCGGAGACGGCGATCATCCGTAGTCTGCCGTCGTTGCCCGCGGCCGAGCTGACGCGCGGGCCGACCAGTCTGAACTGAGACGGCGAGAGACGTGGCGAAGAAGTCGAAGAAGCAGCAGCAGGCCGGCGGCACGCCCGCGACGGTGGCCCTCACCGCGGCCGGGGTGGACTTCACGGTCCACTCCTACGACCACGACCCCGGCCATCCGTCGTACGGCGAGGAGGCGGCCGAGGCGATGGGTGTCTCCCCGGACAGGGTCTTCAAGACCCTGGTCGCCGACGTGGACGGCGCGCTGACCGTGGCGGTGGTGCCGGTGGCCGGCTCGCTGGACCTGAAGGCCCTGGCGTCGGCGCTGGGCGGCAAGCGGGCGGCGATGGCCGACCCGGCCCTCGCCGAGCGCACCACCGGCTATGTGCGGGGCGGCATCTCCCCCCTGGGCCAGCGCAAGCGGCTCCGCACCGTCCTGGACGCCTCGGCGGAGGCCCACCCGACCATCTGCGTGTCGGCCGGCCGCCGCGGCCTGGAGGTCGAACTGAGCCCGAAGGACCTGGCCACCCTCACCGCCGCGACGCTGGCCCCCATCAGCCGCGCGTGACGTCCGCGTGAGCGGCCCGACCGGTGACCGTACGGCGCAGCCGTGCCGACAACCACGCCAGAGGGCGCGTGGCGGAGTACTCCGCCGCACGCGCGCGTACAGCGGGCCGGTGACGCCGCGCCGGTGCCGCGCGGGTGGCGGTGCGCCGACCGCCCACCGCACGGGCTCTCGCCCGGTCCGGTGAGCCTCTGCGGCGGCACCTCCGCCAGGTGGCCCGAGCGGGCGCGGAGGGGCGGTGCCCTAAGCGGACTTGCCGCCGTACGGCTGATCGTAGGGCCCGTACGGCCCGGGGGCCCCGTACGGCTCCGGGTCGCGCGGGCCGAAAAGGGCGGTCAGGCCGAGGTGCACGACCAGCGCGGCCAGGGGCCAGGCGAGCAGCGCGCCCTTGGCGCCCAGTTCCAGTGGCGCGGAGAAGGTGACGCCCTTTCCGACGCTCTTGGCGTGGGCCAGCACGTCGTCGGCCGGCCCGAGCCACAGCCCGAGCCGCCAGGCCAGCACCGCCCCGAGCAGCCCGCCTACGCCGAGGGCGACCACCAGCGGGACGCCGCCGCGCCGCCGCCACAGGAAGGCGAGCACGGCGCTGACCGCGCCGAAGCCGAGCGCCAGCAGGGCGAAGGTGCCGTCCACGCCGACCGCCTGCTCGCCCTCGGTGTCCTTGATGTAGACGACCCAGTTGCCGTCCACGACGTCGCCGACCAGCGGCACCTGCGGCGCCAGCCACACCCACAGCAGGCCGAGCAGCGCCCCGGCGACGGTCACGGCACCGGTGATCAGGGCGGCCTCGCGCAGTTCGGTCTTCATCCCGGGCCCCTCCTCCGACAGGGAGTCCCGCGGCGCGGCGGCCGCCACGGACGGATGGCCCCCGGACGGGGGCGGCGGCCACGCCCCTTGCGAGGACGGTTCGTGCGGCGGCGGAGGCGGAGTCAGCGGTGCGGTCACCCTGCCATCGTGCCAGGCCCGCCCGCGCGGCGCGTCACCGGACGGCGGCCCGCCGGTACGCCCAGGTCGCCACGGCCAGCGACGCCACGCCGACGCCCGCGCACACCGCCAGATCGCCGATCACGAACGCCCAGTCGGGCCGCGGCCCGAAGGTGCGGGCCAGGGCCTCCACGCCGTACGTCGACGGCAGCAGGTCCCGCAGCAGCCGTACCGCCTCCGGCATGCGCTCCGGCGGCAGCACGCCCAGCAGCAGGGCCGCGGACATGCCCAGCTGGCCCAGTACGGTCGCCAGCTCCGGCCGGGGCGCCAGCAGCCCGCAGGCCGCGCCCAGCCCGGACAGCGCGGCGCCCGCCAGCGGGATCACCGCGACCAGCACCCACAGGTGCGCCAGCGGCAGCCCGAACAGGACACACCCGAAGACGGCCGTCAGCACGGTCCCCGGCACGGTGAACGACGCATAGGCTCCCGCCGCGCCGAGCACCACGGCGGCCGGCGGCACCGGCAGCGTGGCGTAGTGGTCGAGCCCTCCGCTGGCCCGCAGCTGCCCGAAGTACTGGGCGAGCAGGTTCAGCGCGACGAAGGCGACGACCAGGACGGCCGACCCGGCCACCACGGACTCGGCCTCGCTGCCGCCGTCCACGACTCCCCGCATCATGACCAGGATGCCGACCGACTGGAAGGTGGCGACGAACAGCAGCGGGATCCGCGCCACCCGCGCCCGCGACAGCTGCGCCCGGTAGACGGCCGCCAGCGACGGCCACAGCCGGGCGCGCGGCCCCAGCTCGGCCGGCTCCCGGCCCGTTCCGGTACCGGTACCGGAACGGGAGCCGCCCGGACGGGCCTCGGCGGGTACCACACTCACCTTGCGCCGCTCCTCTCCCCTGCGGTCCGCGCACCGGCCCTCGTGGACACTCCCGTGCGCCCGCTCACGCCCGCACCAGCCCCTGCCGTGCGGCCCCGCCCAGCGCCAGGTAGACATCCTCCAGGCTCGGCGTGGCCAGGGTGAAGTCGTCCAGGGCGGCGAACGCGGCGCCGCCGGTGACGGTGGCGACGACGGCCCGGGCCTCCTCGGGGGCGAGCCGCAGCGTCCAGCGGCGCCCGGACTCCGCGGCCCGTTCGCGCAGCGCGGCGACCTCGGGCACGTCCAGCGGCGCCCGTTCCCGCCACACCAGTTCGACCCGCACCTCGCCGGCCACCCGCTCCTTGAGGCCGGTCGGCGTGTCGCAGGCGATGATCCGGCCCCGGTCCAGGACGGCGACCCGGTCGAGGACGGTCTCCGCCTCGATGACGTTGTGGGTGACCAGCAGCACGGTGGTCCCGCGCTCGGCGCGCCGGCGGTCCACCGCGGACCAGACGGCCCGCCGGGCCACCGGGTCCATGCCGGTGGTGGGCTCGTCGAGCACCAGCAGCGAGCGCTCGCCCACCAGCGCGGTGGCGAAGCAGGCGAGCCGGCGCTGGCCGCCGGACAGCTTGCGCAGCGGCCGGCCGGCGAGCGGGGTCAGGCCCAGCTCGTCGAGGACGGCGTCCCGCTCGGCGCGCGCCCGGCGTACGTCGAGGCCGCGCAGCCGAGCGGTGGTCTCGGCGGCCAGCGACACGGTGAGCTCGTCCAGTGCGGTGGACTCCTGCCCGAGGTAGGCGAGGATCCGCGCGGCCCGGTCGGGGTGGCGCACGATGTCGTGGCCGAGGATCTCGACGCCGCCGGCGTCGGGCCGCATCAGGCCGGTGAGCTGGCGGACGAGGGTGGACTTGCCGGCGCCGTTCGGGCCGAGCAGTCCGAAGATCTCACCGCGTCGGATGTCCAGCGTCACGTCGTCGGTGGCGCGTACCTCCGGGGTGGCCGGGGTGCCCCGGCGGGCCTGTACCGCGGGATAGGTCTTGGTCAGTCCGCGCACGGCGCACACGACCTCGTCCCTGTGCCGGACCACCGGCGCCGCGCGCTTGTTCACAAGGGACGAGCCTACGGGGTCGGGAGGCTTTGCTCGCCCTTGGGGCGGCCTCCGACGCTCCCCCGCGACCCGTGTCCCACCCCTGCCGCGGCCCTCGCGGCTCCCCACCGTCTCCGCCGCCCGCGGCCGGGCCCGGTCGTCCCGCGCCGGGACGCTCCGGCGCGGGCTTCCCGCCGCGCGCTCCGCGCGGTGTGCCGGCTCCCGGATCTCCCACCGCGCCGCAAAACCCGACGCCGGGGCTGACCTGAAGGGGGCTGTCCGACGGCGGGCAGTCCGTCGGCGGCAGGGTTACTCGGCGGCGGGCGCGGGCTCCGCCGCCGTCCGTACGTCGATCTCGCGCCAGAAGCCTGCCCGGATCGCGTACCGGTCGTGCTCGTCGATCTGGTCGTCCTTGTGGGCGAGCAGTCCGAAGCGGGCCGCGTAGCGCAGCAGTTCGCCGTCGACCCGGTGCGGGATCCGCGGGTACATGCCGGACAGGCGCTGCAGATGGCTCTGGTCGCCGAGGCGTTCCATCCACCTCCGCGCGAAGACCTGCCCGACCTCGTAGGGGTCACCGCCCACGGTGGTGATGTCCTCCTCGCGGTCCGCCCAGCGCTGCTCGGCGGTGGTCAGCTGCGCGAGCGTCGGCAGCGCGGCGACGTCGGGGGGCTCGGCGGCGGTGCCGGGCCGGTCCACCCAGCCCTTGTCGGACGACCAGCGCAGGGTCGCGGTCGGCGGGTGCGGGGCGGCGGTCGTGCCGGGGGCGCGCAGGGCGGCGAGGTCCTTGGGCGTGGGGACGCCCTTGGGCGCGGGGACGCGCTCCGGGGCGTCGCCGTCGACGGGCGCGGCCGGGGGGCGCCGGTCGTCCTCGGCCGGCCGGTCGGCGGCGGGGGCGAGGGAGGCGTCGGGCAGCGGTGCGGAGAGGATCGCGGCGATCTCGGGCCGGGGCGCGGGCGGCGGGGCGCACACCCCGCCGAGTTCCTTGGCGCGGACCGCCTTGGTGATCCACGTACGGTCCAGGACGCGTCGTTCGTCGGCCTCCGCGACTAGGTCCTCGGACTGGTTGTAGTCGCCGTCGGCGGCCTGGACGGCCCAGAGGTGCACGGCGACGCCGTGCTCCTTGGCGGCCATCATGCCGGGCAGGAGGTCGCCGTCGCCGGTGACGAGGACGACGTCGGAGCAGGCGCGGTTGCGGGCCAGCTCGGTCAGCTCGGCGTGCATGGCGGCGTCCACGCCCTTCTGTGCCCAGCGGCCGTCGCTGCGGGTCAGTGCGCCGAGCCGGACGGTGACCCGGGGCATCACGCGCAGTCGGCGGTGCTCGGGCTGCGGGACGCGGTCGGGGGCGCCGTCGAACCAGTAGATGCGCAGCAGGGGCCGTTCGGTGTCGGACTCCGCCTGTTCCCGCAGGCCCTGGACGAGGGCGGCGTGGTCGACGGTGATCCGGGAGCGCGAGGGCTCCCCGGCGAGGAGGCTGGCGGCGGCCCCCAGCAGATACCCGGCGTCCACCAGGACGACGCAGCGGTCCACACGACTCACCCTCTTCCCGGGAGGTTTGCTTCGGGCTTCCTTCGAGTCTGCCCGACCGTGCGGAGGTTAACGGTCCGAACTCGATCTTCGGCGTGGCGTTTCCGGGCCGGGCGACGGGGCGGAGCCCATAACCCAGGGTAATTGTCCGAAATGCGCTGCGAGTCCGGCTATGTGAATCTGGTCGCGGCCCTGGCCCCTAGACCCCTCACAGGAGGCTTCACCATGGCCAAGAACAAGAACCGTGATCGCAAGCAGCCGCACTCCGAACGCGGTCAGCAGACGGCCCAGCCGACCGGGCTGGACACGCAGACCGAGGAGCGCACCACCCAGATCACCCCGGGTGACATGGCGCGCAAGGGCCGGCAGAAGCGCTTCGGTCACAACTGACATCCTGCGTAACGGGCTTTGCGGCCCAGCTCGGCGAGGGGCGCGTCCGCCACGGACGCGCCCCTCGTCCGTCGGCGGACGTCAGCCCGCCAGGCAGGACGGGCCGAGCAGCACCTTCAGATCGCCGAACAGCGCCGGATCGGGCTTGACCCGGTGCCGGTCCAGCCGGAGGACGGTGGTCCTGGTGGGGCCCTGGAGCTTGATCCGGACCTCGCTGTCGCCCTTGTGGTGGCTGAGGATCTCGCCGAGCCGGCTGACCATCGGCGGGGTGACCTTCACGGCCGGGATGGTGAGCACGACCGGCGCGTTGGTGCCGGCCGTGGACAGGTCGGGGACCATCAGCTCCATGGCCACCAGCCGCGGCACGTCCTCGCGCTTGTCGAGCCTGCCCTTGACGAAGACCACGGCGTCCTCGACGAGTTGCGTCGAGACCAGCTGGTAGGTGGCCGGGAAGAACATGCACTCGATGGAGCCCGCGAGGTCCTCCACCGTGGCGATCGCCCAGGCGTTGCCCTGTTTGGTCATCTTGCGCTGCAGGCCGGAGATGATGCCGCCGATGGTGACCACCGCGCCGTCCGCGTGCTCACCGCCGGTGAGCTGGGCGATTCCCGCGTCGGCCTTGTCGGACAGCACGTGCTCCAGGCCGAACAGGGGGTGGTCGGAGACGTACAGGCCGAGCATCTCGCGCTCCTGCGCGAGCAGGTAGGTCTTGTCCCACTCGTCGGTGGTGAACTCCACGTCGAGACCGAAGCCGGGTTCGTCGCCGCTCTCCTCGCCCATGCCGCCGAAGAGGTCGAACTGCCCCTCGGCCTCCTTGCGCTTGACCGCGACGACGTTGTCGATCATCGGTTCGTACTGCGCCGTCAGGCCCTTGCGGGTGTGGCCCATCGAGTCGAACGCGCCGGCCTTGATCAGGGACTCCGTGGTCCGCTTGTTGCAGACCACCGCGTCGACCTTGTCGAGGTAGTCCGGGAAGGAGGCGTACTTCCCCTTGGCCTTGCGGCACTTGATGATCGACTCGACGACGTTGGTGCCGACGTTGCGGACGGCGGAGAGGCCGAAGAGGATCACGTCGTCGCCCTGGGCCGCGAAGTTGGCCTCGGACTCGTTGACGTTCGGAGGCAGGACCCTGATGCCCATGCGGCGGCACTCGTTGAGGTAGACCGCCGACTTGTCCTTGTCGTCCTTGACGGAGGTCAGCAGCGCGGCCATGTACTCGGCCGGGTGGTTGGCCTTGAGGTAGGCGGTCCAGTACGACACCAGGCCGTACGCGGCGGAGTGGGCCTTGTTGAACGCGTAGCCGGCGAACGGGACCAGCACGTCCCACAGCGCCTGGATGGCCTCGTCGCTGTAGCCGTTCTTGCGGGCGCCGGCCTGGAAGATGACGAAGTTCTTCTCCAGTTCCTCCGGCTTCTTCTTGCCCATCACGCGGCGGAGGATGTCGGCCTCGCCGAGCGAGTACCCGGCGATGATCTGGGCGGCCTTCTGCACCTGCTCCTGGTAGACGATCAGGCCGTGGGTGACGTCCAGGACCTCCTTGAGGGGCTCTTCGAGCTCCTTGTGGATGGGGGTGATCTCCTGCTGGCCGTTCTTGCGCAGCGCGTAGTTGGTGTGGGAGTTCATGCCCATCGGGCCCGGGCGGTACAGGGCCGACACGGCGGAGATGTCTTCGAAGTTGTCGGGCTTCATCAGCCGCAGCAGCGAGCGCATGGGGCCGCCGTCGAACTGGAAGACGCCGAGCGTGTCGCCGCGCTGGAGCAGTTCGAAGGTCGTGGGGTCGTCGAGCGGCAGGCTCAGGAGATCGATGTCGATCCCCTTGTTGGCCTTCACCATCTTGACGGCGTCGTCCATGATCGTGAGGTTGCGCAGGCCCAGGAAGTCCATCTTCAGCAGGCCGAGCGACTCACAGCTCGGGTAGTCCCACTGGGTGATGGTCACGCCGTCGGTGTGCCTCACCCAGACCGGGACGTGCTCGGTGATGGTCTCGCTGGACATGATCACGCCGGCCGCGTGCACACCCATCTGCCGGACCAGGCCCTCCACGCCGCGCGCGGTGTCGATGACCTTCTTCACGTCCGGTTCGTTCTCGTACATCGCCCGGACCTCGCCGGCCTCGCTGTACCGCGGGTGGGCGGGGTCGGTGATGCCGGAGAGCGGGATGCCCTTGCCGAGGACGTCGGCGGGCATGGCCTTGGTGATGCGGTCGCCCATCGCGTACGGGTAACCCAGCACGCGCGCGGAGTCCTTGATCGCGTTCTTGGCCTTGATGGTGCCGTAGGTGCCGATCATGGCGACCTTGTCGGCGCCGTACTTCTCGGTCACGTACCGGATCACCTCGACGCGCCGGCGCTCGTCGAAGTCGATGTCGACGTCGGGCATGGAGATGCGCTCGGGGTTGAGGAACCGCTCGAAGATCAGGCCGTGCGGGATCGGGTCGAGGTCGGTGATGCCCATGGCGTAGGCGACGATCGAGCCCGCCGCGGAGCCCCGGCCGGGGCCGACGGCGATGCCCTGCTTCTTGGCCCACATGATGAAGTCCGCGACGACGAGGAAGTAGCCGGGGAAGCCCATCGAGATGATGGTGTCCATCTCGTACTCGGCCTGCTTCTGGCGGTCCTCGGGGACGCCGCCGGGGAAGCGGCGCTCCATGCCCCGGCGGACCTCCTCCTTGAACCAGGTGACCTCCGTGTAGCCCTCGGGGATGTCGAACCTGGGCATGAGGTCGCGCTTCTCGAACATGCCGGTGGTGTCGACCATCTCGGCCACCAGGAGCGTGTTGGCGCAGCCCTCCTGCCAGGCGTCCGAGGAGTCGATGGCGTACATCTCGTCGGTGGACTTCAGGTAGTAGCCGGTGCCGTCGAACTTGAAGCGGTCCGGGTCGGAGAGGTTCTTGCCGGTCTGGATGCACAGCAGGGCGTCGTGGGCGGTCGCCTCGTGCGCGTAGGTGTAGTGCGAGTCGTTGGTGACCAGGGGCGGGATGCCGAGCTTCCTGCCGATCTCCAGCAGGCCGTCGCGGACCCGGTGCTCGATGTCGATGCCGTGGTCCATCAGCTCCAGGAAGTAGCGGTCCTTGCCGAAGATGTCCTGGTAGTCGGCGGCCGCCTTCAGGGCCTCGTCGAACTGGCCGAGGCGCAGCCGGGTCTGGACCTCGCCGGAGGGGCAGCCGGTGGAGGCGACGATCCCCTCGGACCACTGGGAGATGGTCTCCTTGTCCATCCGCGGCCACTTCTGGAGCCAGCCCTCGGCGTAGGCGTCGGAGGACAGGCGGAAGAGGTTGTGCAGGCCCGTCCTGTTCACGGCCCACATGGTCTTGTGCGTGTAGCCGCCGGAACCGGAGACGTCGTCGCGCTTCTGGTGCGGCTGGCCCCACTGGATCTTGCGCTTGTTGCGCCGGGACTCGGGGGCGACATACGCCTCGATCCCGATGATCGGGGTGATCCCGGCCTTCTGCGCGGAGTGGAAGAAGTCGTACGCCCCGTGGAGGTTGCCGTGGTCGGACATGGCGATGTGCGTCATGCCCATCTCGTTGCAGGCGTCGAACATGTCCTTCAGCCGCGCGGCACCGTCCAGCAGCGAGTACTGGGTGTGGACGTGCAGGTGCGTGAACGGCGGCTTCGACACGGTGCGGCCTCCAGGGGAAACACTGGGTGACGGGTGGACGGACAGTTCCGGGGTCAGCGTCGAAGTCTATGCCCGGGGACTGACACGAAGCGGGCACTCACACGTACCTTCGGACGTTGGATGCGGCGGACACGCCTGTCATCTTTGTCACGCACCAGGAGGCCCCGACCGATGCCGGTTCCGCAGCTCAGCGCCGAGCGCCGCGGCGAGGAGATACTCGCCGTCTTCGACACCGCCTTCGGCGAGCTCCTGGCCGCCGACCCCGCCGCGTTCCGGGTGAAGTTCCGGAAGATGGCCGCCTCGGCGTTCGCGTTCTACCGGGGCACGGCGTGCCTCTTCTACCACGACCTGGCCCCGGAGAAGGAGACCGCGCCCTACCTGGACGACCGCACCTCGCGCGTGTGGATCCACGGCGACCTGCACGCGGAGAACTTCGGCACGTACCTGGACGCCAACGGCCGCCTGATCTTCAACGTCAACGACTTCGACGAGGCGTACGTCGGCCCCTTCACCTGGGACCTCCAGCGCTTCGCCGCGTCCGTCGCGCTGATCGGGTACGCGAAGGCGCTCAGCGACGCCCAGATCACCGAGCTGGTGGAGATCTACGCGGGCGCCTACCGGCAGCGGATCCACGCGCTGGCCACCGGCGCCAAGAGCGACGAGGTGCCGCCGTTCACCCTGGACACGGCGACCGGGCCGCTGCTGGACGCGCTGCGCGACGCCCGTGCGCTGACCCGTTTCGGGCTGCTGGAGTCCATGACGGAGATCCGTGACTTCGAGCGCCGCTTCGCGCCCGGCGGCGGCTCCGTCGAGCTGGACGCCGCCACCCGCTACAAGGTGCTGGCGGCCTTCGACGGCTACCTGGAGACGCTGCCGGAGGCCTCGCTGGCCCACCCGGACTCCTACCGGGTCAAGGACGTCGTGGGCCGCCGGGGCATCGGCATCGGCTCGGCCGGGCTGCCGTCGTACAACATCCTTCTGGAGGGCCGCACCGACGCCCTGGAGAACGATGTCGTGATCTACATCAAGCAGGCCCAGACCCCGGCCGTCTCCCGGCACATCACCGATCCGGCGATCCGCGGCTACTTCCAGCACGAGGGCCACCGCACGGTGATCTCCCAGCGGGCCCTGCAGGCGCACGCCGACCCGTGGCTGGGCTGGACCGAGCTGGACGGCGCGGGGCAGCTGGTGGCGGAGGTCTCGCCGTACGCCGTCGACCTGGAGTGGGGCGACATCGACGATCTGGAGGAGATCGCGAGCGTCGTCGCCGACCTGGGCCGGGCCACGGCCGCCATGCACGCGGCGGCGGACGACACCTCCGGCGAGTCGCTGGTGCCCTTCTCCACCGAGCGGGCCATCGACGCGGCGATCGCCGCCGACGAGGACGGCTTCGCACCGCTGCTGGTGGACTTCGCGCACGCCTACGGCGCACGCGCGCGTGCTGACCACCAGATCTTCGTCGACCTCTTCCGCAACGGCCGGATCCCGGGTCTGTGACCCGCCGGCCCCCCTCCGCCGGGCCGTTCACAGGCACCCTTTAGGGGTGTCTTACGGGGGCCCATGACACACTCTCCGGTGCTATGGACATATCCGGGACGCGACTCAGAGCCGTGCGCGCGGCGCTGTTCACGGCTTTCGTCGTGCTGCTCAGCACCGCGTCGCACGTGCTGCTGTCCCGGGCCCCGCTGCCGCTGAGCACGGTGGCCGCGGTCGCCGCCGCCGTGTTCGTCCTGGCGTACGCCCTGGCGGGCCGGGAGCGGGGCTTCTGGCGGATCGCCGCCCTGCTGGTCCCGCTGGAGCTGGCGGCCGACACCGTGTTCACCACCGGCCAGAACGTCTGCTACGGCGCCGCCGGCGGCCCGGTCACCGGCCCGCTGCGCTCGGTCGGCTGGCACGTGCTGTGCGGGGACACGACCCCGGTGGGCACCCCGCTCGCCCGGATGACCGCCCCGGGCACCGGCCCCGACCGGCTGGCCGGCCTGCTGACCCACGCCTCCCCGGCGACCTCGTGGCTGCTGCTGGCCGCCCATGTCACCGTCGGCCTGCTCGCCGCCGCCTGGCTGCGCCGCGGCGAGCGGGCACTGGGCCGGCTGCTGAGCGCGGCGACGGCCACGACGTTCCGCCCCCTGCTGCTCGCCGTGTCGGCGGTCACGGTACGGCCGGTCCCGGCCGTCCGCCCGCCACGGCCCTCACCCCGGGCGGTGTGCGCCCCCGGCCGCGTCCTGGTCCACTCCGTGGCCCGCCGCGGCCCTCCCGTGGCGCCCGCGGCCGCCTGAGCGCCGCCGCGCCTCCCCCCGGCGTCGGACGAACGACACCGGGGCGTCCCCGCACACCTCACCGCGCACCCGGACCCGTGCGCGATCCCCCAGGGAGATCACCCACATGAGCAAGCGCAACAGCCAGACGGCGAAGACGGCGGCCCGCGAGCGGCTGCGCCTCGAACGCGAGCGTCAGGCGAAGCGGGCGAAGGCCAAGCGGCAGGTCGTCGTCGCCCTGTCCGTCGTCGGCGTGCTGGCGGCGGCGGGCGGCATAGGGTACGCCCTCGTCCAGGCCAACAAGCCCGACAGCTGGGACGCCGCGAAGGACGCCAAGCTCGTCACCCCGGCCAACACGTCGGGCAAGGACGGCACGACCGTCGTCATCGGCAAGGACAGCGCCAAGAAGACCCTCGTCATGTACGAGGACCCGCGCTGCCCGGCCTGCGCGCAGTTCGAGCAGAACGTCGGCTCGACCGTCCACAAGGATGTCGAGGACGGCAAGTACAAGATCCAGTACGTCGGGGCGACGTTCATCGACGACAACATTCCGGGAGTGGGCTCGAAGAACGCCCTCAGCGCACTGGGCGCCGCCCTGAACGTCAGCCCCGAAGCCTTCCTGGACTACAAGTACGCGCTCTACTCGACGAAGTACCACCCCAAGGAGAGCGAGGACAAGTTCAAGGACGACGACTACCTGATCGAGGTGGCGAACACGGTCGACGCCCTGAAGGACAACGAGAAGTTCCAGACGGCTGTGAAGAACGGCACCTACGACAAGTGGGCGTTGACCATGAGCAAGAAGTTCGACGAAGACGGCAAGAAGTACGAATTCGGCGGAACGCCCACCCTACTCATGGACGGCAAGAAGGTCACCGGCAGCGACGGCAAGAACACTCCGATGACGGTGGACGAGTTCAACAAGGCGATGGAGACCGCGCTGAAGGGCTGAGCCACGGGGGCTGCATGACACCCGTTCGACCGGCCGCAGTCTGACGGTGCACTGAAGAGCGGGCGAACTTTCCCGGGTTCGCCCGCTCTTGTTCATACCGGTCAGTAATCTGATCGGTCGTGACCAGTCGATACAGAGCCTCCCAAGGCCTCAACTCGCATACCCCTCGCCGCCGCACGGTCGTCAAGGCCGCGGCGGCCTCCGCTGTCCTGGCCGCCCCGCTCGTCGGCGCCCAGTCCGCGCGCGCCGACGAGGCGCCGGCCTTCCTGCACGGTGTCGCCTCCGGCGACCCGCTCCCCGACGGGATCCTGCTGTGGACCCGGGTGACCCCGACGGCCGCGGCCACCCCCGGCTCCGGCGTCGGTCCCGACACCGAGGTCGAGTGGGTCGTCGCCCGCGACAGGGCGCTGACGAACATCGTCGCCAAGGGTTCCGTCACCGCCACCGCCGCCTCCGACCACACCGTCAAGGCGGACGTGCGCGGTCTCGCCCCGGCAACCGACTACTGGTTCCGCTTCTCGGCGGGCGGCACCGACTCCCCGGTGGCGCGCACCCGCACCGCGCCGGCGGCGGACGCCGCCGTGCCGGGCCTGCGCTTCGGCGTGGTCTCCTGCGCCAACTGGGAGGCCGGCCACTTCGCCGCCTACCGCCATCTGGCCGCCCGCTCCGACCTGGACGCCTGGCTGCACCTGGGCGACTACATCTACGAGTACGGCACCGGCGAGTACGGCACCCGCGACCGGGTGGTCCGGCAGCACGCGCCCACCCACGAGATCGTCACCCTCGCCGACTACCGCATACGGCACGGCAAGTACAAGACCGACCCCGACCTGCAGGCCCTGCACGCCAAGGCGCCGGTCGTGGCGATCTGGGACGACCACGAGATGGCCAACGACGCCTGGTCGGGCGGCGCCGAGAACCACACGCCGGCCACCGAGGGCGCCTGGGCGGACCGCCAGTCGGCCGCCAAGCGGGCCTACTTCGAGTGGATGCCGGTCCGCCCGGCGATCGCCGGCACCACCTACCGCCGGCTGCGCTTCGGCAAACTGGCCGACCTGTCCCTGCTGGACCTGCGCTCGTTCCGCTCCGAGCAGGTCAAGGTCGGCAACGGCGGGGTCGACGATCCCGACCGCACCCTCACCGGGCGGGCTCAACTGGACTGGCTGAAGGCCGGGCTGCAGTCCTCCGACACCACCTGGCGGCTGGTCGGCAACCCGGTGATGATCTCGCCGTTCGCCGTCGGCTCGCTCACCGCCGACCTGCTCAAGCCGCTGGCCGAGCTGCTCGGGCTGCCGAAGGAGGGCCTGGCCCTCAACACCGACCAGTGGGACGGCTACACCGACGACCGCCGCGAACTCCTCGCCCACCTGCGCTCCCACGCCATCGGCAACACCGTCTTCCTGACCGGGGACATCCACATGGCCTGGGCCAACGACGTGCCGGTGGACGCCGGGACGTACCCGCTGTCGGCCTCGGCCGCAACGGAGTTCGTGGTCACCTCGGTGACCTCGGACAACCTCGACGACCTCGTCAAGGCGCCCGAGGGCTGGGTCTCCGCGGTCGCCGCGCCGCTCATCAAGGCCGCCAACCGGCACGTCCACTGGGTGGACACCGACCGTCACGGGTACGGCGTGCTGGACATCACCGCGGAGCACGCGCAGATGGACTACTACGTGCTCTCCGACCGCACCAAGGCGGACGCGACCTCCTCGTGGGCGCGCTCCTACCGCACCCGCAGCGGCACCCAGAAGGTGGAGCGGACCTACCGCCCCGTGTAACCCCACCGCCCGGGGACGATTTTCGGCCAATGGCGGTCCCCTCGCGGTCCGTTAACCGAAGATCACACGGCTACGGCGGGTGGTGTGCGCCGCGTTCCGAATACGGACACACCACCCGCCCTGGGCGTGCGGCGCGTTACGGCCCGGTCTCACGCTCCGGACGCAGCGCCGCGTCACCGCCCCGATCGTCCCCGTTCGCCCTCCGTTCGATTGGGCCTGATCGACCCTCTTCGGCCATGGGCATGTCCACGTAATGTCCGGGCGGCGGCCAGGAAGACCCCTGCGCCGCTCTCCCCACCGTCTCCACCAGGAGTCAGCATGCGTGCGCTTGCCCGGATATCTCCCCTGACGCACAGACGCCTTCTCGGCACCGCCGTCGTGGCCGGAACCCTGATGGTCACTCCCCTGTCGACGCCGACCGGTGTCGCCGCGGCCGGCCCCCTGACCACCACGTGCGCCTCGGACGCCCCCTCCACGGCCCGCGAGGCCCGGCCCGGCGCCGGCCAGCACGTCGCCGAGCCCAACGAGATCAGCGACGCCCGGGCCAATGCCATGGACGCCGAGCTGCGCAAGAAGGTCGACCAGTTGCGCACCTCCGGAAGGAACGTTTCCGCGCTGGCCGCATCGACCAGCGTCCCGGTCTACTTCCACGTCATCCACGACGGTGCCACCGGCCGGCTGAGCTCGGCCGACATCAGCGCCCAGATGAACGTCCTGAACGCGGCCTACGCCGGCCAGGGCTCCGGCAACGCCGACTCCGGTTTCCAGTTCACGCTGGCCGGCACCGACTACACGGACAACGCCGCCTGGTACAACGTCGGCTACGGCTCGACGGAGGAGAAGGCGATGAAGTCCGCCCTGCGCAGGGGCGGCGCGGGCACGCTGAACATCTACACCGCCAACCTCGGCGACGGCCTGCTCGGCTGGGCCACGTTCCCCAGCTCCTACAAGTCCAGCCCCGGCATGGACGGCGTCGTCATCCTCGACGCGTCGCTGCCGGGCGGCTCGGCCGCCCACTACAACGAGGGCGACACCGCCACCCACGAGGTGGGCCACTGGATGGGCCTCTACCACACCTTCCAGGGCGGCTGTAACGGCAACGGCGACTACGTCGACGACACCCCCGCCGAGAAGAGCGCCGCCTACCAGTGCCCCGAGGGCCGCGACACCTGCACCCGCAAGGCGGGAGCCGACCCGATCCACAACTTCATGGACTACACGTACGACTCCTGCATGTACCAGTTCTCCCAGGGTCAGGTGACCCGCATGCAGCAGAGCTGGGCGGCCTACCGGGCCGGCTGAGCCCGGCCTACAGGGCGTCGAGGAAGCCGAGCGCCACCCGCCAGGTGGCCTCGGCGGCCTCCGCGTCGTAGTCGGGCAGCTCGGGGTCGGTGTACAGGTGGCCGGCCCCGGCGTACCGGTAGACCTCGACGTCGGCGCCCGCCCGCCGCATCCTCAGGTACCAGGCGCTCAGCCAGTCGTCCGTCTCGAACGGGTCCGGCTCGGCCACGTGCAGCTGCACCGGCAGGTCGTCCACCGTGACGCCGGGCGCGAGATCCGACGTGCCGTGCAGGAGCAGCAGTCCGCGCGCCTTGTCGTCGCCCAGGGCGAGGGTCTGCGCGACGGACGCCCCCAGAGCGAACCCCGCGTACACCAGCCCCCGCTCCGAGTAGGGGGCGGCGGCCAGCACCGCCCTGCGCAGCAGCTCCTCCTTGCCGACCTCCTGCTGGTACGTCATGCCCTCCTCGGCCGTGCCGAACGTACGGCCCTCGAAGAGGTCCGGCGTCCACACCTCGTGCCCGGCGGCACGCAGCCGGTCCGCGGCCGCGCGCACCGCGGGCCGGGGACCGTAGGACGAGTGAAAGAGCACGATGTTCATGGGTCCATGGTGTCATCCGCCGCCGACCGGTTACGTTCGAAGGCATGGAGAACCTGCTCCGCCCCGTGATCGTGGTCGGCGGTTCGGTCGTACTGACACTGCTCATCGGCTGGGCCACCGACCGTCTGCTGTCCAAAGCCGACCGGCTGCACCACGAGACCCCGCTGTGGGGTCTGCTGCGCCGTGGCCGCGTCCCCTACCAGTTCGTCCTGTTCGCCGCGCTCCTGAGAGGGTCGTACGACCAGGTGCGGGTGCTGAACGACCACCGGGACGGCATCGGCCGGACGCTGACGCTGATCCTCATCGGGTCCACGGCCTGGCTCGTCATCCGCATCGCCGCGGCCGTCGTCGAGTCGTCGTACGCCCGCTACGCCCGTGCGCAGAGCGACCCGGCGCGGGTCCGGCGGGTGCGCACCCAGGTGACGCTCATCATGCGTGTCGTGTCGGCGATCGTCGGGGTGATGGCGGTGGCCGCCATGCTGCTGACGTTCCCGGCGATGCGCGCCGCCGGCGCCTCCCTGCTGGCCTCGGCCGGCATCCTCGGCATCGTCGCCGGTGTGGCCGCCCAGTCCACGCTGGGCAACATGTTCGCCGGGCTGCAGATCGCCTTCGGCGACATGGTGCGCATCGGGGACACCGTGGTGGTGGACGGCGAGTGGGGCACCGTGGAGGAGATCACCCTCACCTTCCTCACCGTGCGCACCTGGGACGAGCGCCGGATCACGATGCCCGTGTCGTACTTCACGTCCAAGCCGTTCGAGAACTGGTCGCGCGGCGGCAGCCAGATCACCGGTGTCGTCTTCTTCCAGCTCGACCACTCGGCACCGCTGGACGCGATGCGCGACAAGCTCCGCGACATCCTGCGCGAGTGCCCGGCCTGGGACGGCCGGGAGCACGGCCTCGCGGTCACCGACTCCACCCCGAGCACCATGGAGGTGCGCGCCCTGGTGACCGCGAAGGACGCGAGCGACGTGTGGACCGTCCGGGTCACGGTCCGCGAGCAGATGCTGCGCTGGCTGGCCAAGGAGCACCCGTACGCGCTGCCCCGCGTCAACGCGGCGGACGCCGTGCTGCCGCCGCAGCGCCAGCCCGCCGAGACCGTCCGGTCGCTGCGCGCCCACCAGCACCCCCGGTCGGCCACGGGCTCGCCCCGGGGCTGACCGGCCGGGGGCTCAGTGCCCGCGCTCGGCGCCGCCGTTGACCTGGATGATCTGCGAGGTGATGTGCCCGGCGGCGTGGGAGGCGAGCCAGTGCAGGGTGGCCGCGACGTCGCCGGGCGTCGCGGCCCGCCCGGTGGAGGTCTCGGCGATCAGCCGCTCACGCCGCTCGTCGGTCATCGTGCCGCCGAAGAACCCGGTGTCCTCGACGTAGCCGGGCGCCACCACGTTCACCGTGACCCCCCGGTGCCCCAGCCGCCGGGCCAGGTCGTGGGCGTACGGGTGCAAGGCGGCCTTGGCCGCCGCGTACGACGCGCTGCCGGAGCCCCGGAAGGCGGCGATGGAGCTGAGGAACAGCACCCGACCGCCGGGGTCGGCGAGCCGGTCCTTGAGGGCCTCGGTGAGGAGGACGGCGGTCAGGGTGTTCAGCCGGAAGTTCAGCGTCCACTCCTGCTCGACTCGGTGGAGCCGGTCCTCGGTGCCGGGCGGCGGTTCGAGGTGCCCGGCGCCCCCGGCGCTGTGGATCAGCACATCGACGGTGCCGAGTTCCCGGGCGACGAACCGCTCGACCTCCCGCACCCCGGCCGGATCGGCGAGATCGGCGGCGAAGGTCAGCGCGTTCGGCACCCCGGCCTTCTCCAGCACCGGCCCCCGCCGCCCGACCAGCAGCACCTGGTCCCCGTCGGCGGCGAACGCATAGGCGGCGGCGAGCCCGATCCCGGTACCCCCGCCGCTGATGACGACGTTACGAGCCATGATCCGATCGTAGGGCGGTACGGCGGCGACCACGAGCGGTCGCGAAGGGCAAGGCGCGTCTCAGCCGACCGGTGGCCCGCTCACCCCAGGGCCCGGCGCATCGCCCGGTGCGCGATCCCGGCCTCCGGGTACTCCGGCCCGTAGGCCACGTACCCCAGCCGCTCGTAGAAGCCCAGCGCGTGCGTCTGCGCGTGCAGGTCGACCGCCGTCAGCCCGCGCTCCCGCGCCGCCGCCTCGATGGCCCGCACCAGCGCGGCCCCGACCCCGAGCCCCCGCGCCTCGCGCGTGACGGCCAGCCGCCCCAGGGACCCCACCGACGGGTCGCCGCCGACCCGGTCGAGCGCCGCCGCCCCGTACAGCAGCCGCCCGGTGCCCAGCGGCACCCCGTCCTCGCGGACGGCCAGCACGTGCAGCGCACCGGCGTCGCAGGCGTCGTACTCGATGTCCTTGGGAACACCCTGCTCGCCGACGAAGACCTCCTTGCGCACCGCGAAGCAGGCCTCGCGGTCGGCGGGATCCTCGGCGACCCGCACGGAGTAGGCCGGCCGGGTCATCCGTAGGTCTCCTCGCGGACCTGGTCCAGGGCCTGCTGCAGGTCGTCCGGGTAGTCGCAGGAGAACTCCGCCCACTGCCCGTCGCCGGGGTGCTCGAAGCCCAGCCGGACGGCGTGCAGCCACTGGCGGGTCAGCTTCAGCCGCTTGGCGAGCGTGGGGTCGGCGCCGTACGTCAGGTCGCCCACGCACGGGTGGCGGTGGGCGGCCATGTGGACCCGGATCTGGTGGGTGCGCCCGGTCTCCAGCTTCACGTCGAGCAGGGAGGCGGCGCGGAACGCCTCGATGAGGTCGTAATGGGTGACGGACGGCTTGCCGTCGGCGGTGACCGCCCACTTGTAGTCGTGGTTCGGGTGGCGGCCGATGGGCGCGTCGATGGTGCCGCTCGTCGGGTCCGGGTGGCCCTGGACCAGCGTGTGGTAGCGCTTGTCGACCGTGCGCTCCTTGAACTGGCGCTTCAGCGACGTGTACGCGTACTCCGACTTGGCGACCACCATCAGGCCGGACGTGCCGACGTCGAGGCGGTGCACGATGCCCTGCCGCTCGGCCGCACCGGAGGTGGAGATGCGGTAGCCGGCGGCGGCCAGCCCGCCGATCACGGTCGGCCCGGTCCAGCCGGGCGAGGGGTGCGCGGCCACCCCGACCGGCTTGACGATCACGACCACGTCATCGTCGTCGTGCACGATCTCCATGCCCTCGACCGGCTCGGCGACCACCTGCACCGGCGCGGGCGCCTGCGGCATCTCGACCTCCAGCCAGGCCCCGCCGCGCACCCGCTCGGACTTGCCGACCGTCGACCCGTCCACCGTGACCTTCCCCGCCGCGGCCAGCTCGGCCGCCTTGGTCCGGGAGAAGCCGAACATGCGGGAGATGGCGGCGTCGACGCGCTCGCCCTCCAGGCCGTCCGGCACGGGCAGGGTACGGATCTCGGGAATCGTGCTCACCCGTCGAGTATGCCGGACGGGTGAGACGGTCCCGAACACCCGCTCAGCCCGGGCGCTCAGTCCTTGTGGACGGTCCCGTCGGGATCGAGCCCCTTGAAGGACAGCAGCACGATCAGGATGCCGCCGCAGACGATCGCCGAGTCGGCGAGGTTGAAGACGGCGAAGTGCTTGGGCGCGATGAAGTCCACCACCGCGCCCTCGAAGACGCCGGGCGCCCGGAAGATCCGGTCGGTCAGGTTGCCCAGCGCGCCGCCGAGCAGCAGTCCGAGGGCGATCGCCCAGGACAGGCTGTACAGCTTGCGGGCGAGCCGGACGATCACCACGATCACCGCCGCCGCGATCGCGGTGAAGATCACGGTGAAGGCCTCGCCGAAGCCGAAGGCGGCGCCCGCGTTGCGGATCGCCTCCAGCTTCAGCCAGTCGCCGACGATCTCGATCGGCTCGTGGTGCTCCAGCTTGGCCACCACGAGCAGCTTGCTCACCAGGTCGAGGAGGTAGGCGAACGCGGCGACCGCCAGCAGTACGGCCACCCGGCGCCGGCCGCGCGGCCGCTGACCGGACGCGTCGGACCGGTCGGCCGCCGTCCCGGCCCCGGCCTCGGACGGGGCCGCGCCGGGCTCGGCCTCCGGCGCCGGGCCGGCGCCGGGCTCGCCGGACTCGCCGGGCTGCTCCTGCTCGGTCCGCGCCGCGTCCGGGATGCCCGGCGTACCGATGATGCGCTCCGCCTCTGCCACGTGAGTCCCTCAACCTAGGTTCCTGACTGAGGACGAGGGTACGACACGCCGCGGCGGCGGATCAGTACCGGCGTTCCTGCTTCTGCTTGCACTCCACGCACAGGGTGGCACGGGGGAACGCCTGCATGCGGGCCTTGCCGATGGGGTTGCCGCAGTTCTCGCACAGACCGTAGGTACCCGCGTCGAGGCGTTCCATCGCGCGCTCGGTCTGGAACAGCATCTCGCGCGCGTTGGCGGCGAGGGCCAGCTGCTGCTCGCGGGTGATGTTCTTGGTGCCGGTGTCGGCCTGGTCGTCGCCCGCACCGTCCCCGGAGTCGCGCATCAGGCCCGCCAGGGACTCCTCCGAGTCGTGGATCTCCGCGCGCAGCCGCTCCTCCTCGGCCATCAGCTCCGTACGGGCCTCCTCGACCTCCTCGGGCGTCCAGGGGTCCTCACCCGGGCGCACCGCGAGGTCGCCGGGTTCCACCGCGGCGAGCCGCGCCTTGGGGACGGCCGTCTTCGCCGCCGTGGCCGTGCCTGGAGTCTTCTTCGCAACCACTGTCGTGGCTCCCGTCTGCTCCGCGGCCGAGGCCGCACCCGCCTTCTTGGCCGTGCTCTTCCCGGCGGCCGTCGCCCCGGTCGCCGCCTCGTCAGCCGCCTTGTTCCTCGCCGACGTCTTCGGGGCCGAGGTCCCGCCGGCCGGGGCCCGGCCGGCGGAGGTCTTCTTCACCGGCTCTTTCCGACCCTTGGCGGCCGCCTTCCCACCGGCCGCAGCTCCCCCCGTCACCGCCTTGGCATCCGCCTTCCCGGCACCCGGCCTCCCGGCGGTCGCCGCCCTGGCGGGCGCCTTCCCGGCAGCGGTCCCGGTCGCCTTCGCCGCGGTTCCCTTCGCCGCGGTCCTCTTCGCCGCGGTCCTCTTCACGGTGGTCTTCTTCGCTGCCGTCTCCTCCACCGCCGCCTCCTCCACCGCCGCCTTCTCCACCGCCGCCTTCTTCCCGGCCGATGCCGCAGCGCTCGCACCCGCCCGTTCCCTCTTCACGGGGGTCTTCTTCGCCACCATGGCCGCGGCCCTTCCACATATTGTGATCTTGCGCGCAAATCGTGCTGGGACGATAAATCGACTTGAGTCCCGCGGCAACGGGGCGCACCGCCCGATTCGCCCGACTCGCCCCGGCCCCGCAGCGAGCCTGCATCCGTTGTGCCCAGCTCCCCGCCGGGTAATCCGACCCGTCGGGCACCTCCCGTCCCTCCCGGAACCCGGAGAACGGCGCCGCCCCGTTCGAGTCACCCGCCGCAGCGGAAAACCGGTCGGCCCGGCTCCCGCACGCGCCGTACACTGGGCGCAGCGAGAAGCATGGATGGGGACGAGTAGCGGCGTACGCAGCCCACAGCGACCCGGGGACGGTGGAAGCCCGGGGGCGAGCGCGTCGTGAAGATCACCCCGGAGCCGCCGGAAGAACACCGTGGTCGGTCGGCCACGGCCAGTAGAACCGGCATCGCGACCCCAATGAGGGGGCTCACCGGCGCACACCCCGTGCCGGCGGGCCAAGGAGGGTGGTACCGCGGGAGCGCGCCGAGACCGGCGTCCAGAGATCAGCTCTCGTCCCTCCGGACGGAAGGCAGCAAGTCCGCCGGAGGAAGCTCGACGATGACAACGCCGCAGTACCGCCAGGTGCCCGCCCAGGTCGACCTGCCCGCCCTCGAGCACGCCGTGCTCGACTTCTGGCGCGAGCAGAAGATCTTCGCCAAGAGCCTGGAGCAGTCCGAGGGCCGCCCCGAGTGGGTGTTCTACGAGGGTCCGCCCACCGCGAACGGCATGCCGGGCGCCCACCACATCGAGGCGCGCGTCTTCAAGGACGTCTTCCCCCGCTTCCGCACCATGCGCGGCTACCACGTCGCCCGCAAGGCCGGCTGGGACTGCCACGGGCTCCCGGTGGAGCTGGCGGTGGAGAAGGAGCTGGGCTTCTCCGGCAAGCAGGACATCGAGGCGTACGGCATCGCCGCGTTCAACGACAAGTGCCGCGAGTCGGTGACCCGGCACACCGACGCGTTCGCCGAGCTGACGACGCGCATGGGCTACTGGGTCGACCTCGACGACGCCTACCGGACCATGGACCCCGAGTACGTGGAGTCCGTGTGGTGGTCGCTCAAGGAGATCTTCAACAAGGGGCTGCTGGTCCAGGACCACCGCGTCGCCCCCTGGTGCCCGCGGTGCGGCACCGGCCTGTCCGACCACGAGCTGGCCCAGGGCTACGAGACGGTCGTCGACCCGTCCGTCTACGTCCGTTTCCCGCTCACCTCCGGTCCGCTCGCCGGCCAGGCCGCCCTCCTCGTCTGGACGACGACCCCCTGGACCCTGGTGTCCAACACGGCGGTCGCCGCGCACCCCGACGTGACCTACGTGGTCGCCACCGACGGCGAGGAGAGGCTCGTCGTCGCCGAGCCGCTGCTCGCCAAGGCGCTCGGCGAGGGCTGGGAGCCCACCGGCCAGACCTTCACCGGCGCCGAGATGGAGCGCTGGACGTACCAACGTCCGTTCGAGCTGGTCGAGTTCCCGGAGGCCGCGCACTTCGTCGTCAACGCCGAGTACGTCACCACCGAGGACGGCACCGGTCTGGTCCATCAGTCCCCGGCCTTCGGTGAGGACGACCTCAAGGTCTGCCGCGCGTACGGCCTCCCGGTGGTCAACCCGGTGCGCCCGGACGGCACGTTCGCCGAGGACGTCCCGCTCGTCGGCGGTGTCTTCTTCAAGAAGGCGGACGAGAAGCTCACCGAGGACCTTCAGCAGCGCGGCCTCCTCTTCAAGCACCTGCCGTACGAGCACAGCTACCCGCACTGCTGGCGCTGTCACACCGCGCTCCTCTACTACGCGCAGCCGTCCTGGTACATCCGCACCACGGCCGTCAAGGACCGCCTGCTGCAGGAGAACGAGAAGACCAACTGGTTCCCGGACTCGGTGAAGCACGGCCGGTTCGGCGACTGGCTGAACAACAACATCGACTGGGCGCTCTCCCGCAGCCGCTACTGGGGCACGCCGCTGCCGGTCTGGCGCTGCGAGGACGACCACCTCACCTGTGTCGGCTCCCGCGCGGAGCTGACCGAGCTGTCCGGCACCGACCAGTCGCAGCTGGACCCGCACCGGCCGTACATCGACGCGGTCACCTTCGCCTGCCCGCACGAGGGCTGCGGCAAGGCCGCCACCCGCGTGCCGGAGGTCATCGACGCCTGGTACGACTCCGGTTCGATGCCGTTCGCGCAGTGGGGCTACCCGTACAAGAACAAGGAGCTGTTCGAGAGCCGCTACCCGGCACAGTTCATCTCCGAGGCCATCGACCAGACCCGCGGCTGGTTCTACACGCTGATGGCCGTCGGCACGCTCGTCTTCGACAAGTCCTCCTACGAGAACGTCGTGTGCCTCGGCCACATCCTCGCCGAGGACGGCCGCAAGATGTCCAAGCACCTCGGCAACATCCTGCAGCCCATCCCGCTGATGGACCAGCACGGCGCCGACGCGGTCCGCTGGTTCATGGCGGCCGGCGGCTCCCCGTGGGCGGCCCGCCGCGTCGGCCACGGCACCATCCAGGAGGTCGTCCGCAAGACCCTCCTGACGTACTGGAACACGGTCGCCTTCCAGGCGCTGTACGCCCGTACGTCGAACTGGGCGCCCGGCGCGGCCGACCCGGCCCCGGCCGACCGGCCGCTGCTGGACCGCTGGCTGCTGAGCGAACTGCACGCGCTGACCGACCAGGTCACCCAGGCGCTGGAGGCGTACGACACCCAGCGCGCCGGAAAGCTGCTGTCGGCGTTCGTCGACGACCTGTCGAACTGGTACGTGCGCCGCTCGCGCCGCCGGTTCTGGCAGGGCGACAAGGCGGCGCTGCGCACGCTGCACGAGGTCGTGGAGACGGTCACCCAGCTGATGGCGCCGCTGACCCCGTTCATCACCGAGCGGGTCTGGCAGGACCTGGTGGTCCCGGTCACCCCGGGCGCCCCGGAGTCGGTCCACCTCTCGTCCTGGCCGGAGGCGGACCTGTCCGCCATCGACCCGGAGCTGTCCCGGCAGATGGTCCTGGTGCGCCGCCTGGTGGAGCTGGGCCGCGCCACGCGCGCGGAGTCGGGGGTGAAGACGCGGCAGCCGCTGAAGCGGGCGCTGGTGGCGGCGAGCGGCTTCGAGTCGCTCTCGCCCGAGTTGCACGCGCAGATCACGGAGGAGCTGAACGTCGAGTCGCTGGCGTCGCTCAGCGAGGTCGGCGGCTCGCTGGTCGACACCACCGCGAAGGCCAACTTCCGGGCGCTGGGCAAGCGGTTCGGCAAGCGGGTCCAGGACGTGGCCAGGGCCATCGCCGGCGCGGACGCGGCGGCGCTGTCGCTGGGGCTGCGCGAGGGCACCGCCTCGGTGGAGGTCGACGGTGAGGTGATCACGCTGGCACCGGACGAGGTGATCATCACGGAGACTCCGCGTGAGGGCTGGTCGGTGGCGTCCGACGCGGGTGCGACCGTCGCGCTCGACCTGGAGATCACGGAGGAGCTGCGGAGGGCGGGGCTCGCCCGGGACGCGATCCGGTTGATCCAGGAGGCGCGCAAGAACAGCGGGCTGGACGTGGCCGACCGGATCGCGCTGCGGTGGACGGCCACCGACCCGGCCACCGTCGCCGCGCTGAGCGAGCACCGCGGGCTGATCGCCGACGAGGTGCTGTCGACGGACTTCGCCCAGGGCGAGGCGGACGGCACCTACGGCACCGCGTTCACCGACGAGGGGCTGACGCTGACGTTCCGCCTGCGCCGGGTGTGACGTCCCCGCCCGGGCCGTCGGCACGCGCGAAGGGCGCCGCGTCGAACGTCAACACGCGTGAAAGTCGAACGTCAACACGCGTAAAAGGGGCGGGCCCCGGATCGAATCCGGGGCCCGCCCCTTTTGAACGCTGCCGACGCCTAAGGCGTACTACTGGCCGTCAGTTGTCGTCCTCGTCGATGAGGAACCCGCGCATCGGCGAGGGCGCCTGGCCCATCGGGGACGGCCCCTGCGGGCGGACCGGAGCCATGGGCTGGGTCATCGCCGGGGACATCTGCTGCTGGCCGCCGAAGGACGGAGCAGCGGGGCTCGGCGGACCGCCCATGCCCTGGTTGCCGCCGTAGGACGGCGAACCGGCACCGGCCGGCGCCATGGAGGGCGTCGGGGACGGCGGCAGGGAGGCGGCGGCCGGGGTGCGCGGCGGGGCGAGTGAGTCGTCCGCCTGCGTCTCCAGCTGGCGCAGCTGGGACTCCAGGTAGGACTTCAGCCGCGTACGGTACTCGCGCTCGAAACCGCGCAGGTCCTCGACCTTGCGCTCCAGCGTGGCGCGGGCGGACTCCAGGGAGCCCATCGCGACGCGGTGCTTCTCCTGCGCGTCCCGCTCCAGCGCGTCCGCCTTGGCGCGGGCGTCCCGCTCCAGGCCCTCGGCACGCGAACGGGCCTCGCCGACGATCTTGTTGGCCTCGGAGCGGGCCTCGGCGATCGCCTGGTCGGCGGTCTGCTGGGCCAGCGACAGGACACGGGCGGCGCTGTCGCCGCCGGGACCCTGACCGGGACCACCCATGTGGCCGTGGCCACCCATCGGACCGCCCATCTGCTGCTGCATGGGCGGCTGACCGCCCATCGGGCCCTGACCCATCGGACCCTGGCCCATAGGACCCTGGCCCATCGGGCCGGGACCCTGCGGACCGCCCTGACCGCCGGGACCGGCGGGCAACTGCGGGGCACCGCTCGGCAGCTGGGGCGGGCCACCCATGGGACCGGGGCCGCCCATCTGCTGCTGCGGCGGGCCCGATATGCCGGCGGGGACCGGCGCGCCGGGACCAGGACCACGCATGCCCTGCTGCTGCATACCCTGCTGCTGCATGCCCTGCTGCTGGTCCTGCGGGCCGGGACCACCAGGACCACCAGGACCACCGTGACCACCGGGGCCGCCGGGGCCCTCCGGGGGCTTGCGCATGTTCTGCTGGTTCTGCGCGGCCGCACGCGTGGCCGCGGCCAGCTTGGCGCGCAGGTCCTCGTTCTCGCGGAGCAGGCGGGTCAGTTCGGCTTCGACCTCGTCGAGGAAGGCATCGACCTCGTCCTCGTCATAGCCTTCTCGGAGGCGGACGGTCGTGAACTGCTTGTTCCGCACGTCCTCGGGGGTCAACGGCATCTCTTCACCTCAACGTAGTCATCGGCAGTCGGCAGGCCCGTATCGTCCACATTCACCTCGCCAGGTTGCCCACGATCGAGATGAGGATGTAAACGATGATCATCAGTACGAAGAAGGACAGGTCGAGCGCCACGCCCCCGAGACGCAGCGGCGGGATGAACCGCCGCAGAAGCTTCAACGGTGGATCGGTGACAGTGTAGGTGGCCTCCAGAACGACCACCATCGCCTTGCCGGGTTGCCACGAGCGGGCGAACTGGAAGACATAGTCCATGACCAACCGGAAGATCAGCACGATGAGGAACACCATCAGCGCGATGTAGATCACCTGCGCGAACACGCTCATGGTTTGTGCTTCCCTCTCCCCTGTTTCGTACTGGTCGGTACTGCTGTGTTCCGGTCTTGCGTCTCAGCTCTGGTTGAAGAACCCGCCCTCTGCGATGCGGGCCTTGTCCTCCGCCGTGACATCGACGTTAGCAGGAGACAACAGGAACACCTTCTGCGTCACCCGCTCGATGCTGCCGTGAAGACCAAACACCAAACCCGCCGCAAAGTCGACAAGTCGCTTCGCATCTGTGTCGTCCATCTCAGTCAGATTCATGATCACCGGGGTGCCCTCGCGGAAGTGTTCCCCGATGGTACGGGCCTCGTTGTAGGTCCGCGGGTGAAGCGTGGTGATCCGGTAAGGCTCTCGTTCCGACACGACCTTGGGCATGATCACCGGTGCGTTCTTCTCCAGGGACTGACGTTCTTGTGTGATGGACGCCACGGGCGCGATGCGCGCCGGACGGCCGGAATCCGCACCGAGCGGGGCCGATCTGGCGGCCGGCTCACGCGGCACGGACGGCTGTACGATGCGCACCTCTTCGTCCCTTTGGGACTGATGCGCACCATGTGACGAATGCGACGGCTCGTGTCGGCGGTGGTCCCGCTCGGGCTCCGGGTCGAGCTCGGGCTCGAAGTCGTCATCGGGGTCGAACCCCCGGCCGTCGTACCCATCGTCCTCCACGAGGCCGAGGTAGACCGCCATCTTGCGCATCGCGCCGGCCATGCTCTGAGTCCTCCGCTCTGTGGTGGATCAGCTGACGACTGCCAAGTCCCGCGATCCACGTGGTCCTTCTGCCCGCCTTTCGACGGAAATGACCATATTTTCTGCTGTGGTCCGACTTCCTGGCGACGTTACCCGAGCCCGGGGCGGACTCCGAGTACCGCGGTGCCGACGCGCACATGTGTCGCTCCTGCCGCCACGGCCTGCTCAAGGTCCGCACTCATCCCTGCCGAGACCATGTTCGCAGCCGGATGAGCTCGGCGCAGGTGAGTCGACAAATCCATCAACCGCTCGAACGCCGCCTGTTGCCGCCCCGCGTACTCCCCGGTCAGCGGGGCGACGGTCATCAGCCCGTCGAGCCGCAGCCCCGGCGAGCCGGCGACGAGACCGGCCAACGCCTCGATCCCGCCGGGCGCCACGCCACCGCGCTCACCCCGCTCGGCCTCCCCCGCGTCGAGCGCGACCTGGATCAGACAGCCCAGCTCGCGCTCCCGCCGTACCGCCTCCCTGGACAGCGCGGCCACCAGCCGGGAACGGTCGACGGACTGCACGAGATCCGCATAACCGGCCACCGAGCGCACCTTGTTGGTCTGCAACTGACCCACGAAGTGCCAGGTGAGGGGCAGATCCGAACAGGCGGCGGCCTTGGGGGCGGCGTCCTGGTCGCGGTTCTCGGCGACATCACGCACGCCCAGTTCCGACAGGATGCGCACATCGCTCGCCGGGTAGGTCTTGGTGACCACGATCAGGGTCACCTCGTCCCGCCGGCGGCTGGCGGCCTCGCACGCGGCCGCGATGCGCCGTTCCACCTTCGCCAGGTTCGCGGCGATTTCCTGCTTACGGTCCGTCATGCTCCATCAGTCCAGCCACACGTAGCCCGCGAGCCGCCCGGTGACGCGGTCACGGCGGTACGAGAAGTGATCTTCCGACTGCAGCGTGCACACCGGCGACTGCTCCCGGTCGCGCACCCCCAGCCGCTCCAGCTGCGCGTGCACCCCGGCGGCGACGTCGACCGCCGGCGTGCCCCGGCTCGTCTCGGCGTACGCCGCCGGTTCGACGGCGGCCACCTCGGCGCGCATCCCCGCCGGCACCTCGTAGCAGCGGCCGCACACGGCCGGTCCGGTGCGGGCGACGATCCGGGCGGGGTCGGCCCCCAGCTCCGTCATCGCCCGCAGTGCGGCCGGCACCACCCCGGCGACCAGGCCCGGCCGACCCGCGTGAGCCGCGGCGGCGACCCCGGCGACCGGGTCGGCGAGCAGGACCGGTACGCAGTCGGCGGTCAGGACGGCGAGGCCGAGCCCGCGCCGGGCGGTGACGACCGCGTCGACGGCGGGAACGTCCGCCTCGGTCCCCCAGGGCCCGTCGACGACCGCGACCTCGGCGCCGTGCACCTGGTTCATCCAGACCACCCGGGCCGGGTCCAGGCCCAGCGACTTCGCGCCCAGTTCGCGGTTGGTCAGCACGGCGGCGGGGTCGTCGCCGACCGCGCCGCCGAGGTTGAGCTCCTCATACGGAGCGGCGCTCACCCCGCCCCACCGGTCGGTGAAGGCGAAGTGCGCGCCGCTCACGCTCTCGCGCTGTCCTATCACTTGAGGAAGTCCGGCACGTCCAGCTCCTCGGCGGCGCTGTCCGCGTAGTTCCGCGACGGCGGGACCGGCGGGGCGACCGGGATGTCGGCCACCGGCTCGGGCGCCGGCTCCGGCTCCTCCTTGGGGGTCACGCTACCGAGCGAGCCGAAGGTCGGCCGGGACTCGGGCTGCCGCGCCGGGGCCGGCTCCTCGCGGCGGGGCGTCGAGGAGGAGGCCGATCCGAGGACGGTGTCCCGGCGGGCCGGGGGCTGACCGCCGTCGAAACCGGCCGCGATCACGGTGACCCGGACCTCGTCGCCGAGGGCGTCGTCGATCACCGCACCGAAGATGATGTTGGCCTCGGGGTGGGCGGCCTCGCTGACCAGCTGGGCGGCCTCGTTGATCTCGAACAGGCCGAGGTCGGAGCCGCCCGAGATGGAGAGCAGCACGCCCCGGGCGCCGTCGATGGAGGCCTCCAGCAGCGGGGAGGAGATCGCCATCTCGGCGGCGGCCACCGCGCGGTCGTCGCCGCGGGCCGAGCCGATGCCCATGAGGGCCGAACCGGCCTCGGACATGACCGACTTCACGTCGGCGAAGTCGAGGTTGATCAGGCCGGGGGTGGTGATGAGGTCGGTGATGCCCTGGACGCCGGAGAGCAGGACCTGGTCGGCCGACTTGAAGGCGTCGAGGACCGAGACCTGGCGGTCCGAGATGGACAGCAGCCGGTCGTTGGGGATGACGATGAGGGTGTCGACCTCTTCGCGGAGTTCGGCGATGCCGTCCTCGGCCTGGTTGGCGCGGCGCCGTCCCTCGAAGGTGAACGGGCGGGTGACCACGCCGATGGTGAGGGCGCCCAGGGAGCGGGCGATGTTGGCCACGACGGGCGCGCCGCCGGTGCCGGTGCCGCCGCCTTCACCGGCCGTCACGAAGACCATGTCGGCCCCCTTGAGGACCTCCTCGATCTCCTCGCGGTGGTCCTCGGCGGCCTTGCGGCCGACGGCCGGGTTGGCTCCTGCGCCGAGTCCGCGGGTGAGTTCGCGGCCGACGTCGAGCTTGACGTCGGCGTCGCTCATCAACAGCGCCTGCGCGTCGGTGTTGATGGCGATGAACTCGACGCCCTTGAGACCGACCTCGATCATCCGGTTGATGGCATTGACACCACCGCCGCCGACACCGATGACCTTGATGACTGCGAGGTAGTTCTGCGGTGCTGCCACGTCGAAGGCCTCTCGCCTCGAATTACGTGCCGTCGGACCGGCGAGGCCCTGTGCCTCGCGCTCCGGCGGCTGATGCCGAATGGGACGGTCCGTAGCGCCGACCCGAACCCTAACGCTGAAGTTTAGGGTTACCAGTGTGTCTGTTCCTTGAAGTCTTCTGAACAGGACACTAAGTCGACAAGTGGCGCCCGTTCAACGAACACGCCGAACCTCCCGTTTTTCTTTTCACCCTATGTGATCAGCCGTGTCGCTAGCCAACCAGGGTGCTGGCCTGCGCTGATGTGCGTCAACTCCCTGATGACGCGGGCGCGGTGGGAACGCTGACGTCGAAGTGGTCGGCATCCGGGGCGGCTTTCATGAGAGCGGTGAGCGCACGGGCCTTCGCGACGCCCTGTTCGGAGCTCCCCCACCCCACGGTCCGGCCGTCGCCCAGCTTCAGCGAGATGTCGTCGAAGGAGCGGACCGTGACGGTCCGGGTGGCACGGGAGACGGCCGGCGGGAGGTCACCGGCCACCCGGACCGCCTCGCGCACCAGCCAGGTCTCGCCGAAGCGGCGCAGGCTCGCCGTGGCCGACTCGGCGGAGCCGGTGGCGATTTCGAGCAGCGGCACGCCCTTCGGCGCCCGGGCGACGGTGGCGAAGCGGACGCCCTCGTCGTCCACCTCCACGAACTCCCCGCCCCGGCGCACCAGCAGGACCGGTGTCCGCTCGGTCACCTTCAGCACGATCCCGTCCGGCCAGGAGCGCTCCACGTCGACCTGGTCGATCCGGGGCAGCGAACGCATCAGGCGCGACTCGATCGCGCCGGTGTCGACGGAGACCAGCGGCGACCCGACCGGCACGGCGGCCGCCTCGCGCACCTGCCCCGGGGTCAGAACGGCCGTACCGGAGACGGAGACCCGCTCCACGCGCAGCCACTGGGACCCGTACAGCGTCCACACACAGCCGCTGCCGAGGAGGAGCACCACGACGGCGAGGATGATGATCCTACGAAGCCGGCGCGGTCCGAGCCTCCGGACGAGGGGCGGGCCGGACGACTCCTGTGCTGCGGCACCGCGCTCGGCGGTGGTGGGTCCGGCCACGCTCCCCTGCCCTTTCGTCATAGGTGCCTAACGACGCCCGGCGATCGCCTCGTACACCATGCCGACCAGCAGCTCGTCGGCGTCCCGGCGGCCGAACTCACCGGCGGCGCGGGACATCTCGTACAACCGGTGCGGGTCGGCGAGGACGGGCAGCACGCTCTGCTGCACCCACTGCGGCGTCAGTTCCGCGTCGTCGACCAGCAGTCCGCCGCCCGCCTTGACCACCGGCTGGGCGTTGAGCCGCTGCTCGCCGTTGCCGATGGGCAGCGGTACGTAGGCGGCGGGGAGCCCGACGGCGGAGAGTTCGGCGACGGTCATCGCGCCCGCGCGGCACAGCATCATGTCGGCCGCGGCGTACGCGAGGTCCATCCGGTCCAGGTAACTTACCGGGATGTAGGGGGGCATCCCCGGCATCTGCTGGACGTGCGGCAGTTCGTTCTTCGGGCCGACCGCGTGCAGGATCTGGATCCCGGCCTGCTGGAGGTAGGGCGCGACCTGCTGGACGACCTCGTTGAGCCGGCGGGCGCCCTGCGAGCCGCCGGAGACCAGCAGCGTCGGCAGGTTCGGGTCGAGGCCGAACATCGCGCGGGCCTCGGGACGCACCGCCGCCCGGTCCAGGGTGGCGATGGAGCGGCGCAGCGGGATGCCGATGTAGCGGGCGTCCCGCAGCTTGCTGTCCGGGGTGGAGACGGCGACCCGGGCCGCGTACCGCGAGCCGATCTTGTTGGCCAGGCCGGGGCGGGCGTTGGCCTCGTGGATGACGATCGGCACGCCGAGCCGCTTGGCCGCGAGGTAGCCGGGCAGCGCCACGTAGCCGCCGAAGCCGACCACGGCGTCCGCCTTGGTGCGCTCCAGGATCTGCTCGGCGGCCTTGATCGTGCCGCGCAGCCGGCCCGGCACGGTGATCAGCTCGGGGGTGGGCTTGCGGGGCAGCGGCACCGCCGGGATCAGCGCGAGCTCATAGCCCCGCTCGGGCACCAGCCTGGTCTCCAGGCCGCGCTCCGTGCCCAGGGCCGTGATGCCCACGGTCGGGTCCTGCCTGCGCAGGGCGTCCGCGAGGGCGAGCGCGGGCTCGATGTGGCCGGCGGTCCCCCCACCGGCGAGTACGACATGCACCGAAATTCACCGCTCTCCGGACGAGCGCGCCGCCGAGGCACGCCGTCGCATCGTGTTCCATCTCCTGGGCTCTCTGGCGGAAGCAGAGCCCCCGGCCCCCCGCTTTCTACCAAAGCGTGGTTGCCGCATCGCAAGCGCGGCCCGCGCAGCGGGCTCGTCGCGCGCGAAGGCGATCAGCAACCCGATGGCGAACATGGTCGGCAGCAGGGCGGACCCCCCGTAGGAGAACAGCGGGAGCGGGACGCCGGCGATCGGCAGCAGGCCGAGCACCGCACCGATGTTGATCACCGCCTGAGCGGTGATCCAGGTGGTCACGCCTCCCGCGGCATACCTCACGAAGGGGTCCTCCGTGCGACCGGCCACGCGGATACCCGCATAGCCTAGAGCCGCGAAGAGGGCGACCACCGACACCGTCCCCGCCAGACCCAGTTCCTCCCCGGTGACGGCGAAGATGAAGTCGGTGTGGGCTTCGGGGAGTTGGCCCCATTTTTCCACACTCGCGCCGAGTCCCGAGCCGAAGATCCCGCCGGATGCCAGGGCGTAGATGCCGTGCACGGCCTGCCAGCAGTCGACGGCGCCGGACCTGGGCTCGGTGGCGCCGATGCAGGACAGCCGGGCCATCCGGTTGGGACTGGTCTTGATGAGGATCAGCCCGATGGTGCCGGCGATGGCCAGTACCCCGGCGAACAGCCGGGTCGGCGCGCCCGCCAGCCACAGCAGGCCGAACAGGATCGCCGTCAGGATGATCGCCGTCCCCATGTCACCGCCGAGCATGATCAGCCCGAGCAGCGTGAAGGCGACCGGCACCAGCGGCACCAGCATGTGCTTCCACTGGGTCAGCAGCCGCTTGTCCTGCTTGCGCGCGAGCAGGTCCGCGCCCCACAGCACCAGGGCGACCTTGCCGAACTCGCTCGGCTGGATCTGGAAGGAGCCGCCGACCGCGATCCAGTTCTGGTTGCCGTTGACGGCCATCCCTATCCCGGGCACCTGCACCAGTGCCATCAGGAAGACCGCCCCGGCCAGGATCGGGTAGGCCAGCGCCCGGTGCAGCTTCACCGGCATCCGGGAGGCGAGCACCAGCAGCACGGTACCGATCAGGGCGGCCAGGAACTGCTTGCGGAAGAAGAACGTCCCCGGCAGCGACAGCTCCAGCGCCTTGATCTGGGAGGCCGAGTAGACCATCACCAGGCCCAGTACGGTGATCAGCAGACTGCCGCCGAGGATCAGGTAGTAGGCGGTCAGCGGCCGGTCCCAGGCCTTGTGGGCGCGCGTGTACAGGCGCAGCACGGGGTTGTCGCGCGGGGGGCGTGCGGCGGGAGGCCGCCGGACGGCCCGCTGGACGGGCGGCCGGCGGCCGGTACGGCTACTGGGCATCAGCGCCTCCGCTACGTCGGTCAGGAGCCGAGTTCGCGAACCGCCTCCGCGAACGCGTCACCGCGCTTGGTGTAGTTGGCGTACATGTCCATGGACGCACAGGCCGGGGCGAGGAGCACCGTGTCGCCTGCCACCGCGAGCCGCCGCGCCTCCCGGACGGCCTGGAGCATCGCCCCAGTGTCCGTCCGGTCGAGGTCGACGACGGGTACTTCCGGGGCGTGTCGCGCCAGCGCCTCGCGGATCAGCGCGCGATCGGCGCCGATGAGCACGACCCCGCGCAGCCGCTTGGCGGACCGGGCGACCAGTTCGTCGAAGGTGGCGCCCTTGGCGAGCCCGCCGGCGATCCACACGATCGAGTCGTAGGCCGCCAACGAGGCCTCGGCCGCGTGGGTGTTGGTGGCCTTGGAGTCGTCGACGTACGCGACGCCGTCCACGTCGGCCACGTGCGCGATGCGGTGGGCGTCCGGCGTGAAGGCGCGCAGTCCGTCCCGTACCGCCCCGGGGGGCACGCCGAAGGCGCGGGCGAGGGCGGCGGCGGCGAGGGCGTTGGCGATGTTGTGCGGGGCCGGCGGGTTCACGTCGGAGACCTCGGCGAGCTCCTGGGCGTTCTTCTGCCGGTTCTCGACGAACGCGCGGTCGACCAGGATGCCGTCCACGACCCCGAGTTGGGAGGGGGAAGGGGTGCCGAGGGTGAAGCCGATCGCCCGGCAGCCCTCCTCGACGTCCGCCTCGCGCACCAGGTCCTCCGTCGCCTTGTCGGCCACGTTGTAGACACAGGCGACGCGATTGCCCTCGTAGATCCGGCCCTTGTCGCGCGCGTAGGCCTCCATGGAGCCGTGCCAGTCGAGGTGGTCGGGGGCGAGGTTGAGCACCGCCGCCGAGTGGGCGCGCAGGGAGGGCGCCCAGTGCAGCTGGTAGCTGGACAGCTCCACCGCGAGGACGTCGTACTCCTCGTCGCCGAGGACCGCGTCGAGCAGGGAGACGCCGATGTTGCCGACGGCCGCGGTGCGCAGGCCTGCCGCCTTGAGGATCGACGCGAGCATCTGGGTGGTCGACGTCTTGCCGTTGGTGCCCGTGACGCACAGCCACGGCGCGGCTTCGGGGCCGCGCAGCCGCCAGGCCAGCTCGACGTCTCCCCAGACGGGCACGTCCGCCTCGGCGGCGGCCGCGAACAGCGGCTTGTCCGGCTTCCATCCGGGCGCGGTGACGATCAGCTCGGTGCCCTCGGGCAGGGTGTCGCCGTCGCCGAGGCGCACGGTGACGCCCAGCGCCGTGAGCTCGGCGGCCTGCTCACGCGCGCGTGCGTCGTCGCCGTCGTTGACGACGGTGACCCGCGCGCCCAGCCCGTGCAGCACCTTGGCCGCCGGGACGCCGGAGACGCCGAGCCCGGCGACGGTGACGTGCTTGCCCTGGAGGTCGACGTGTCCCGAAGACACCGAGGAGGTCACTTGTCCGCTGCCCATCCCGCGTAGAAGAGGCCCAGTCCGACGATCACGCAGATGCCCTGGATGATCCAGAAGCGGACCACGACCAGGACCTCGGACCAGCCCTTGAGTTCGAAGTGGTGCTGCAACGGGGCCATCCTGAAGACGCGCTTCCCGGTCAGCCGGAAGGAGCCGACCTGGATGACCACCGACATGGTGATGAGGACGAACAGGCCGCCGAGCAGCGCCAGCAGCAGCTCGGTGCGCGAGCAGATCGCGAGGCCGGCGAGCACACCGCCGAGCGCGAGCGAGCCGGTGTCGCCCATGAAGATCTTGGCAGGGGAGGTGTTCCACCACAGGAAGCCGAGGCAGGCGCCCATCAGCGCCGCGGAGACCACCGCGAGGTCGAGCGGATCGCGCACCTCGTAGCAGGCGTTGGGGTTGGTCAGGGTCTCGCCGTTGGCGCAGGACTCCTGGAACTGCCAGACGCCGATGAAGGTGTAGGCGCCGAAGACCAGGACGGAGGCGCCGGTGGCCAGACCGTCCAGACCGTCGGTGAGGTTCACGCCGTTGGACATGGCCAGGATCATGAAAAGCGCCCAGACCACGAACAGCACCGGGCCGATGGTCCAGCCGAAGTCGGTGATGAACGACAGCTTGGTGGACGCCGGGGTGTTGCCGCGCGCGTCCTCGAACTGCAGCGACAGCACCGCGAAGGCGATGCCGCCGAGCAGCTGGCCGGCCATCTTGGCCTTGGCCCGCAGACCCAGCGAGCGCCGCTTGACGATCTTGATGTAGTCGTCGAGGAAGCCGACCAGGCCCATGCCGAACATCAGGCCCAGCACCAGCAGGCCCGAGTAGGTGGGCGGGTAGCCGGTGATCAGCTTCGACAGGAAGTAGGCGGCGATCGTCGCCAGGATGAAGGCGATGCCGCCCATGGTCGGCGTACCGCGCTTGCTCGCGTGCTCGCGCGGGCCGTCGTCCCGGATGTACTGGCCGTAGCCCTTGCGGGCGAGCAGCTTGATCAGCAGCGGGGTGCCGATCAGCGTCAGGAAGAGGCCGATGACGCCGGCGAACAGGATCTGCTTCATCATCGGGTGGCGACCTCACCCTCGGCACCGGTCTCGAGCAGCGCCTGAGCGACACCCTCCAGGCCGACCGAACGGGACGCCTTCACGAGTACGACGTCTCCCGGGCGCAACTCGCTGCGCAACAGGTCGACCGCCGCCTGTGCGTCGGACACGTGCACCGACTCCTCACCCCACGAACCCTCGTTATATGCGCCCAGTTGCAGCCAGGCGGCTTCCCTGCCCCCGACCGCGACGAGCTTGCTGACGTTGAGCCGGACGGCGAGCCGTCCGACCGCGTCGTGCTCGGCGAGCGCCTCGTCCCCGAGCTCGGCCATCTTGCCGAGCACCGCCCAGGTCCGCCGCCCCTTGCCGATCGCCGCCAGCGCACGCAGGGCGGCCTTCATCGACTCGGGGTTCGCGTTGTAGGCGTCGTTGACGATCGTCACGCCGTCCGGGCGCTCGGTGACCTCCATCCGCCAGCGGGAGAGGGAGCCCGCCTCGGAGAGCGCGGTGGCGATCTCTTCCGCGGACATGCCCAGCTCATGGGCGACGGCGGCCGCGGCGAGCGCGTTCGACACGTGGTGCTCACCGTACAGGCGCATGGTCACATCGCTTGCACCGGAGGGTGTGTGAAGCCTGAAGCAGGGCTGTCCGCTGTCCGTGAGTCGCACGTTCTCGGCCCGA
Organism: Streptomyces sp. bgisy159; assembly: GCF_057707805.1. NCBI lineage: Bacteria > Bacillati > Actinomycetota > Actinomycetes > Kitasatosporales > Streptomycetaceae > Streptomyces > Streptomyces sp. bgisy159. The sequence continues at coordinate 177,840 of NZ_JBYIQX010000008.1, forward strand.
ACGTCCGCTTCGTCGGACTCTCCGAAAAACACCACCTTCGCCGTCGTACGGGAGGCCATGGACCGGACCAACGGGTCGTCGGCGTTGAGGACCGCGACGCCGCCCCGGTCGGCCGCCGGCAGGGCCTCGACCAACTCGCCCTTCGCCTGGGCGATCTGCTCGCGGCCGCCGAACTCGCCGATGTGGGCGCTGCCGACGTTGAGGACGAGGCCGATCCGCGGCGGGGTGAGCTGGGTGAGGTAGCGGATGTGGCCGATGCCGCGCGCGCCCATCTCCAGCACCAGGAACCGGGTCTCCTCGGTGGCGGACAGGGCGGTCAGGGGCAGCCCGATCTCGTTGTTGAGCGAGCCGGGGGTGAAGACGGTCGGCGCCTTGCGGCGCAGCACCTGGGCGATGAGGTCCTTGGTGCTGGTCTTGCCGGCCGAGCCGGTGAGGGCCACGAGGTTCGTACCGAGCCGTCGTACGACCTCGCGGGCGAGGGCGCCCAGTGCCGCCTGGACGTCGTCCACGACGATCGCGGGCACGCCGACCGGCCGCGAGGCCAGGACGGCGACGGCGCCGGCCTCGACGACCTGCGCCGCGAAGTCGTGGCCGTCGACGCGCTCGCCGGCGAAGGCGACGAAGAGGCTGCCGGGCACCGCCTCGCGGGAGTCCCGGACGACCGGGCCGGTGACCCGCACCGACGGATCCGGTATGTCGTGGGTCTGCCCGCCGACGACTGCTGCGATCTCGGCGAGGGAGAGGGCGATCACAAGTTCATCCCTGGGTCTTCTGGATAGCTTCGCGAAGCACCTGGCGGTCGTCGAACGGACGGACCACCCCGGCGATGTCCTGGCCCTGCTCGTGCCCCTTGCCCGCGACCAGCACGGTGTCACCGGCGTGCGCGCGGGCCACGGCCGCAGCGATGGCGGCCGCCCGGTCCTCGAACAGCAGGATCTCGCCGCGCTCGTGGGAGGGCACGGAGGCCGCGCCCTGGAGCATCGTGGCGAGGATCGCGAGGGGGTCCTCGCCACGGGGGTTGTCGGAGGTGAGGACGGCGGTGTCGGCGAACCGGGCGATCGCGGCCCCCATCGGGCCGCGTTTGGACCGGTCGCGGTCGCCGCCGCAGCCCAGCACGGCGTGCAGCCGGCCCTTGGTGACCTTGCGCAGCGCCCGGAGGACCGACTCGACGGCGTCCGTCTTGTGCGCGTAGTCGACGACCGCGAGGTAGGGCTGCCCGGCGTCCACGCGCTCCAGGCGGCCCGGCACCCCGGGGACGGCGGCGATGCCGTCGGCGGCGGTCTGCGGGTCGATTCCGGCGGCGGCCAGGGCGACGATCGCGGCGAGGGTGTTGGCCACGTTGAACGGTCCGGCGAGCGGGGACTTGGCGGCGATCCGCTGCCCCTCCGGGCCGACGGCGGTGAAGGTCGAGTCCAGCGGGCCGACCTCGACGTCCACGGCCCGCCAGTCGGCGTCGGGGTGGCCCTCGGCGGAGAAGGTGACGACGGGCACCTCGGCCTCGTCGATGAGGCGGCGGCCGTACTCGTCGTCGAAGTTGACCACGCCGAGCCGGCTGCGGCGGCGGGTGAACAGCTGCGCCTTGGCCCGGAAGTAGTCCTCCATGTCGGAGTGGAACTCCATGTGCTCCGGGCTGAGGTTGGTGAAGACCCCGATGTCGAAGACGCAGCCGTCGACCCGGCCGAGCACCAGCGCGTGGCTGGAGACCTCCATGGCGACCGCCTCGACGCCGCGTTCGCGCATCACGGCGAACAGGGCCTGCAGGTCGGTGGCCTCCGGGGTGGTGCGCTCGGACTTGATGCGCTCGTCGCCGATGCGCATCTCCACGGTGCCGATGAGCCCGGTGGCCCTGGCCGTGCGCAGCCCGCCCTCGACGAGGTAGGCGGTGGTGGTCTTGCCGGAGGTGCCGGTGATGCCGATCTGCAGCAGGTCGCGGCCCGGGTGACCGTAGATGGTGGTCGCCAGCTCGCCCATCCGGCCGCGCGGGTCGTCCACCACCAGGACCGGAAGTCCGGTCGCGGTGGCGCGTTCGGCGCCGGCGGGGTCGGTGAGCACGGCGACGGCGCCCAGGCCGGCGGCCTGGGTGACGAAGTCGGCGCCGTGCAGGCGGGCACCGGGAAGGGCGGCGTACAGGTCGCCGGGGCGGACGGCGCGCGAGTCATGGGTGATCCCGGTGACCTCGGCGCCGCCGTCCGGGCGCTGTGACGGGGCGATACCCAGCTGATCGGCGAGGTCCGCGAGGGGTGTGGCGGAGACCCGATCCGGTCGTGGCGGTCCCGGGTAGGTCACGGAAGCGCCCTTCTGGGTGGTTGGGGACTGATCAGCGTGTGGCACGGCGGTGAGCGTACCGGGCTGACCCGCCTGGGAGCGAAGCGAGGCGGGGTGCGGGGCGGGGTTCCCGGAGTCGGGAGTGATCATGGTCACGGGCTGGTTCCTGGCTGTTCGACGCTGAACACGGGTGGCTGAGAACGGACTGCTGGACGCGGACGGGGCCGACGCGGCGGGCCGGACGGGACGGGTACGGAGGGCGGGACGGGCACGGTCGGGTGGGACGACGGGACGGGCGGGGGTGGCGGGGGCTCAGGGCTTGAAGGTGACCGGCAGGTCGGCGGGCCGGGCGCCGGTCGGCGGGACCTGGAGCGTCTTCAGGGCGAACTCCATCACCTGCTTGAAGATGGGGCCGCAGATCTGGCCGCCGAAGTAGCTGCCCTCGGTGGCGTTCTGGATGGCGCAGTAGACCGTCACGCGGGGCTTGTCGGCGGGGGCGAACCCGGCGAAGGACGAGGTGTAGCCCTTGTAGGTGCCGGTTGCCGGATCGACGCGGTTGGCCGTACCCGTCTTGCCCGCGACGCGGTAGCCGGGGATGCGCGCCTTGTTGCCGGTGCCCTCCTGGTCGTCCACCACGGACTCCAGCATCTGCGCGAGCGTCTTCGCCGTGCGGTCGCTGACGACCCTGGTCCGCTCGGGGGCCGGGGCCGGCGTGAAGCGGCCGTCGGGTCCCTTGGTGCCGCGAACCAGGGTGGGTTCGACGCGGACGCCGCCGTTGGCGATGGTCGAGTAGACCGAGGCCGCCTGGAGCGCGTTGACGGAGACGCCCTGGCCGAACGGGATGGTGTACTGCTGCGAGGTGGACCACTTGTCGGCGGGGGCCAGGATGCCCCGGGTCTCGCCGGGGAAGCCGAGCCCGGTGGGCCGGCCGATGCCGAACTTGCGCAGGTAGGAGTACAGCACCCGGTTGGCCTCCGACTGGGTCCTGCCGAGCTGGCCGGTGGCCAGGATGGTGCCGATGTTGGACGACTTGGCGAGCACGCCGTTGAGGGTGAGGTACCAGGTCGGGTGGTCGATGTCGTCCTGGAAGAGCCGGTCGCCGCGGTGCAGCCGGTTGGGCACGGTGACGTGCGTGAGCGGTGTCGCGGCGTTCTCCTCCAGCACGGCCGCCATCGACATGATCTTGGCGGTGGAGCCGGGCTCGTAGGCGTCCCGGAGGGCGGCGTTGCCCATGTTCTCCGAGGACGCCGTGGTCAGGTCGTTGGGGTCGAAGCCGGGCGAGTTGGCCAGCGCGAGGATCTCGCCGGTGCGGGTGTCCTGGACGACGACGTAGCCGCGGTCCGCCTTGGACTTGCGCACCTGTTCGGTGATGGCGCTCTGCGCGGCCCACTGGATGTCGCGGTCGATGGTCAGCTCGATGTCGGAGCCGGGCACGGCGGGCGTCTCGGTGGAGCCCGCCGTGGGCACCTGACGGCCGCCGGACTGGGCGTAACGGATCTTGCCGTCCTTGCCGGCGAGGGTCTTGTCCAGCTGCTGCTCGATGCCGCCGCCGCCCTTGCCCTCGGCGTTGACCCAGCCCAGTATCCCGGCGGCGAGGGTGCCGTTGGGGTACACGCGCTTGCTGCTGGGGACGGCGAAGACGCCCGCGAGGACGTTGACCGTCGACCGGTCCGTGCCGGCCTTGGTGACGAGCGCGCTCTTGAGGTCCTTGATCTGCTTCCAGACCTGCGGGGTCTGCCGGCCGGCGAGCTTGGTGTAGCGGGTGTTCTCGTTCTCGGGGCGCAGCTTCTCGACGAGCGCGGACTGCTCCTGGCCGAGGATCGGCGCGAGGAGGGCGGCCGCCTGCTCGGGGCCGTCGCCGACCTTGAGCTGTTCGGCCGTGAACATGGTGGGGTCGGCGGTGATGTCGTAGGCGTCCTCGCTGGTGGCGAGGGCGACGCCGGAGCGGTCGGTGATCCGGCCGCGCTCGGCGGCCAGCACCTGGCCGACGTACCGGTTGCGCTCCGCCTTGGCGGCGTAGGTGCCGGCGTCCACGGCCTGTACCTGGAGCAGCCGTACGACGAAGGCGAGCAGGACGAGGGTCAGCGCGACGCCGACCAGGCGCAGCCGGGGGCGCGGGCTGCCGAGCCGCAGCGGGCGCGGTGCCGCCGGGCGGGGCACGACCGGGCGGCGGGCGGGCCGGGCGCCGGGGCCGGGGCGGCGCCGGCGGGCGCCCTGCGCGGCGGACGGGCGGGCGGGCCGGGCGGGGCCGGGCACCCGTCGGCGCGGTGGCTGCCGGCCAGAGGGATCGGACACTTCCGTCACCTGCCGGGGGTCGGGGTCGGGGTGGTCGGGGCGGGGGACGGGCCGGCGTCGGGCTGTCCGCCGACGGGTCCGGGGGCCGCCGGAGGGGCCGGGTCCGGGCTGAGCGCGGGCGAGGCCTGCTCGACGGCCTCGGTGAGCGTGATCACCTCCGGCGGCCGTGCGGCGTCCGGGGCGCCCGCGCCGCGGGCGGGCGAGGGGACGCCCTTGACGGTGCCGTCCGGGTGCAGGAAGGCCGGGTCGCCGCCGGGGACCATGCCGAGTTCCCGGGCCCGGCGCTGCAGCGCGTCCGGCGCCGAGTAGGAGTCGATGTCCCGCTGCAGCGCCTGTTCCTCGTCGGTGAGGCTCTTGGTGTCGCGCTGGAGGTCGTCCTTCTTGAACGCGCCCTCGCTGAGCGCGGAGTTGAGCACCAGCAGTCCGATGAGGCCGCCGCCCAGCAGCACCACCACCAGCAGCACGAAGGGCGTGCGGGCGGCCTGCGCGGGCCGCCCGGGAAGCAGCCGGGCGAGCCGGGCGGCCCGTCCCCCGGGTTCGGGCTTCCCGCTCACCGGTGCTCCCCCGGTCGGCTCCCCCGCGCTCCCCGCACGCCCCGCACCTCGCTCATTCGATGGACTCCCTGATCCGCTCGGCGCCCCGTAGACGCGCCGGGGCGGCCCGCCGGTTCTCCGCGATCTCTTCCTCGGTGGGAAGTTCGGCACCGCGCGTCAGCAGCTTGAGCCGGGGCTGGTACCGCTCGGGGACGACGGGCAGCCCGGGCGGCGCGGTGGAGGTGGCACCGGCCGCGAGGACCTGCTTGACCAGACGGTCCTCCAGCGAGTGGTACGACAGCACGGCGATCCGCCCGCCCACGGCGAGCGCTTCGACGGCGGCCGGGATCGCCCGCTCCAGGACGGCGAGCTCCCCGTTGACCTCGATGCGCAGCGCCTGGAAGGTGCGCTTGGCCGGGTTGCCGCCGGTGCGCTTGGCGGCCTGCGGCAGCGCGTCCCGGATCAGGTCCACGAGCCGGGCGCTGCTGCCGAACGGCTCCTTGGCGCGCTCGCGCACGACGGCGGCGACGATGCGCTTGGCCTGCTTCTCCTCGCCGTACGCGCGCAGGATGCGCACCAGCTCGCCCGGCGGGTAGGTGTTGAGGACCTCGGCGGCGCTGATGCCGGTGGTCTGGTCCATGCGCATGTCGAGCGGGGCGTCCTGGGCGTAGGCGAAGCCGCGGTCGGCCTCGTCGAGCTGCATGGAGGAGACGCCGAGGTCGAACAGGACGCCCTGCACGCGCGCGAGGCCGAGCCGGTCCAGCACGGCGGGCAGTTCGTCGTAGACCGCGTGCACCAGGGTGGCGCGCTCGCCGTAGGGTGCGAGGCGCTCGCCGGACAGGCGCAGGGCCTCCTTGTCGCGGTCCAGGGCGACCAGCCGGGCCTCGGGGAAGCGCTGGAGCAGGGCCTCGCTGTGGCCGCCGAGGCCGAGCGTGCAGTCGACGACCACCGCTCCGGGCCGTTCCAGGGCGGGGGCCAACAGGTCCAGGCAGCGCTGGAGCATCACCGGGACGTGTCGACTGTTGCTCAAGGGGCCCTCTCAGATCCGGCGGACGGTCCGCACCGCCGGGAGGAGACCGAGCCGTACGTACGCGCCGCGCACGCGGGGGAGACGTCCGGCCGTACCGGGGCCTCGCAGGGGGTTTTCGGAGCAGGGAGCGTCTCGCCTCCCGCTTCGCGTCACTTTAGTCCACCCTGTGTCGCGGTCAATCAACCGGCCTGCGCGTCGCCGAGCGGGCCGGAAATGAAGCGGTGCATCCGGGAATTTCACCCTACGGACGCCCTGCCACCACTCGTGTGGGTTACCTCACAGGCGGTGCGATGCCGCTCTTTTCCCCCTCTCACAGCGCGACCGGACCGACTGTGACCAGTAACGTCATGGGTATGACGACTTCCGCATCGGTACCCACCGGCTCCGGCGACGCGATAACCCGCACCGGCACCGTCACCGACCGCCTCGTCGAGGCGAACGAGCGGTACGCCGCCGATTTCACCGACCCGGGCATGGACGCCCGGCCCGTCCTCAAGGTCGCCGTGGTGGCCTGTATGGACGCCCGTCTCGACCTGCACGCCGCGCTCGGTCTGGAGCTCGGCGACTGCCACACCATCCGCAACGCCGGCGGCGTCGTCACCGACGACGTGATCCGCTCCCTCACCATCAGCCAGCGCGCCCTGGGCACCAGCAGCGTGGTGCTGATCCACCACACCGGCTGCGGCCTGGAGACCCTCACCGAGGAGTTCCGGCACGACCTGGAGATGGAGGTCGGCCAGCGCCCGGCCTGGGCCGTGGAGGCCTTCCGCGACGTCGACCAGGACGTACGGCAGTCCATGCAGCGGGTGCGCACCTCGCCGTTCCTGCTGCACACCGGCGATGTGCGCGGCTTCGTCTTCGACGTGACCACCGGTCTGCTGCGGGAGATCGACCCCGAGTGAGACCGCCCCGCGCGACGCGGGCCGACCCACCGGCCGCTCCATGTCGGGAAGCCGTCACCACTACGGCCGAAGACCGTAGGAGCGGACAAAACGTAGGCAGTTGTCCACAGGCGAGTGACACGAATCGGTAACGGCAGCAAGAATGCCGGTGGGGCGTCCCGCGGAACTTTTCCCGCGTGACGTTCGTGATTCGGGGTGGGCCGTCCCCAGCGGAGTGTCGGCCCGAAGAAAGAACGGGCCGAGGAGGGCCGGTGACGACCTATGACGAACGAGCGAGCCTTACAGATCTGACTGCCACCGTGGAACGGATCCGCAGTTCGGTGGAAGGAGTGATCGAAGGCAAGCCGGAGGTCGTGCGGCTTTCGCTGACCGTGCTGCTCGCCGAGGGACATCTTCTGATCGAGGACGTCCCCGGCGTGGGCAAGACCATGCTGGCCAAGACGCTGGCGCGCTCCATCGACTCCTCGGTGCGGCGCATCCAGTTCACGCCCGACCTGCTGCCGTCGGACATCACCGGGGTGTCCATCTGGGACCAGCAGCGCCGGGACTTCGAGTTCAAGCCGGGCGCGATCTTCGCCCAGATCGTGATCGGCGACGAGATCAACCGCGCCTCGCCGAAGACCCAGTCGGCGCTGCTGGAGTCCATGGAGGAGCGCCAGGTCACCATCGACGGCCAGTCGTACGAACTGCCGGCGCCGTTCATGGTGGTCGCCACGCAGAACCCGGTGGAGATGGAGGGCACCTACCCGCTGCCCGAGGCGCAGCGCGACCGGTTCATGGCCCGGGTGTCGATCGGCTACCCCAGCGCCGACGCCGAGCTGCAGATGCTGGACGTGCACGGCGGGGTGAACCCCCTGGAGGACCTCCAGCCGGTGGCGCACGCCCACGAGATCGTGAAGCTGATCGACGCGGTCCGCGGGGTGCACGTCGCCGAATCGGTCCGCCGGTACGCGGTCGACCTGGTCGCCGCCACCCGCACCCACCCCGAGCTCAGACTCGGCGCCTCGCCGCGCGCGACGCTGCACCTGCTGCGCGCGGCGAAGGCGTCCGCGGCCCTGTCCGGGCGGGACTACGCGCTGCCGGACGACGTCCAGCACCTCGCCGTCCCGGTCCTCGCCCACCGCCTGCTGCCCACGGCGCAGGCCCAGCTCAACCGCCGCACCTCCGAGCAGGTCGTCCAGGAGATCCTGCAGCGCACCCCCGTGCCCGCCGCGCCCCAGCAGCACGGCTACGGCATGCCGGGCGGCCCCCAGGGCTACGGCCGGCCGCCGCGGAGGCTCGGATGAGCAACGGCGCGGCCGGGCCCACGGACCATACCGGCCGGGGCGAGCCGGGCGGGCTCCGCACGGCCCTGGCCGGTCTGACCACCCGCGGCCGTTCGTTCCTGGCCGCGGGGGTCGCCGCCGCCGTCTGCGCCTACGTCCTGGGCCAGCCCGACCTGCTGCGGGTCGGGCTGCTGCTGGCGGCGCTGCCGCTGATCTGCGCGGGCGTCCTGTACCGCACCCGCTACCGGGTGGCCGGCAGCCGGCTGCTCTCCCCCGCGCGGGTGCAGGCGGGCAGCGAGGCCCGGGTCCATCTGCGGATGGACAACGTCTCCCGGCTGCCCACCGGGCTGCTCATGCTGCAGGACCAGGTGCCCTACGTCCTCGGCCCGCGCCCCCGCTTCGTGCTGGACCGGGTGGAGCCGGGCGGCCGCCGGGAGGTCTCCTACCGGGTCCGCTCCGACCTGCGCGGCCGCTATCCGCTGGGGCCGCTGCAGCTGCGGCTGAGCGACCCGTTCGGCATGTGCGAGCTGACCCGCTCCTTCTCCACGCACGACACGCTGACCGTGGTCCCGCGCGTGGAACCGCTGCCGCCGGTGCGTCTGGGCGGGGAGGCCCAGGGGTACGGCGACGGGCGGCAGCGCTCCCTGGCGCTGGCCGGCGAGGACGACGTGATCCCGCGCGGCTACCGCCACGGCGACGACCTGCGCCGCGTGCACTGGCGCTCCACCGCCCGGCTCGGCGAGCTGATGGTCCGACGCGAGGAGCAGCCGCAGCGATCGCACTGCACGGTCCTGCTGGACACCCGGGGCGTCGCCTTCCGGGGCGCCGGACCGGACTCGGCCTTCGAGTGGGCGGTCACGGGCTGCGCCTCGGTGCTGGTGCACATGCTGGAGCGCGGCTTCTCGGTGCGGCTGCTGACCGACACCGGCAGCTCGATGCCCGGCGAGGGCGCCGAGGCGTACGCGGGGTCCGGGCAGGAGTCGGCCGACGCGGCCGGGCTGATGATGGACACCCTCGCGGTGATCGACCACTCCGACGGCGCGAGCCTGTCCCGCGCCCACGACGTGCTGCGCGGCCGCGGCGAGGGACTGCTGGTGGCCTTCCTCGGCGACCTCGACGAGGGCCAGGCGGCGATCGCGGCGAAGATGCGCCGGCGCAGCGGCGGAGCCATCGCCTTCGTCCTGGACAGCGAGACCTGGATACGTGAACCGAACGGCGGTGTGCCCGAGCCGGCGGACGGGCGGGAGGAGCGGCTGCGGATGCTGCGCGAGGCGGGCTGGACCGTCCTGAGCGTGCCACGCGGCGCCTCGCTGCAGGAACTGTGGCGCCAGGCGGACCGGCAGCGCGCCGGTGCCGTGACGGCGGGGACCTACCGGGGGGAGGCGTGATGGTCAGCGGACGGGTGCGGGTCACCCTGTGCGCCGCGCTGGCGACGCTGCTGGCGGCCGGCGCCCTGTTCCCGCTGGTGGACTCCGGTTCGTGGTTCCCGCAGGCAGCCTTCCTGCTGGCGATCCAGACCGCGGTCGGCGCGGGCGCCCGGCGGGTACCGCTGCCCCGTCCGCTGACCGTGCTCGCCCAGACGGTCGCGCTGGTGGTGCTGCTGACGGTGGCCTTCGCCCGGGAGTACGCGCTCGCCGGGCTGCTCCCCGGCCCGCAGGCGCTGCGGCACTTCGGTGATCTGCTGCGGGCCGGCTCGGAGGACGTGACGCGGTTCGCGCCGCCGGCCCCGCTGTCCCCCGGCATCCAGCTGATGCTGGTCGGCGGTGTGCTGGTGATCGGCCTGATCGTGGACGCCGTGGCGGTGACCTATCGCAACGCCGCGCCGGCCGGTCTGCCGCTGCTCGCGCTGTACTCGGTGGCCGCGGGGCTGTCCACGGGCGACCGTGACTGGCTGTGGTTCCTGGCCGCGGCGGCCGGCTACCTGATGCTGCTGCTGGCCGAGGGGCGCGAGCGGCTCACCCAGTGGGGCCGGGTGTTCGGCGGCTCCTCGCGCCCGTCCGGCGAGCCGTCCGGGCCGACGGCCCCGGTGCGCACCGGCCGCCGCATCGGGGTGGCCGCCCTGGGCGTCGCCCTGGCGGTGCCGCTGCTGCCGCTGCCCGCGATCCAGGGCGGTCTGCTGGACGGCGCGGGCTCGGGCGTCGGCGTGGGCAGCGGCGGAGGGGGCACGATCTCCGCGGTCAACCCCCTGGTGTCCCTGCGCGACAGCCTCAACCTGGAGGAGGACCGCACCGCCCTCACGCTGCGCACCACCAGCGACAACCTCTCCGACCTGTATCTGCGGATCGTCTCCCTCGACGACTTCGACGGCACCACCTGGAAGCCGTCCAAGCGGCGCATCATCGCCGTCCCCGACCGGCTGCCCTCCCCCACCGGCCTCGGCCCGGACATCAAGCGCGCCGAGATCACCACCCGCATCCGCGCGGCGGACTGGTACGCCCAGGACTGGCTGCCGATGCCCTACCCCCCGAGCGGCGTCACCATCGGCGGCGACTGGCGGTACGAGCCGGTCGGCATGACCCTGGTCGGCGACCACCGGGAGACCACCCGGGGCAAGACCTACGAGGTGCGCAGCCTGGACGTGCGGCCGACGGCGGACCAGCTGAAGTCGGCGCCGGAGGCGTCCGGCCCGCTGCGCCGCGAGTACACCCGCGTCCCGGACTCGCTGCCGCCGGTGGTGTACCGCACGGCCCTCGACGTCACCAAGGGCGCCACCACCGACTACGACAGGGCGGTGGCCCTGCAGGACTACTTCGCGGTGACGGGCGGCTACCAGTACGACACCGAGGTCGAGGTCGGCGAGGGCCCGAACGCCATAGCCCGCTTCCTGCGGGACAAGCGGGGCTTCTGCGTCCACTTCTCCTTCTCGATGGCGGCGATGGCCCGCACGCTGGGCATCCCGGCGCGGGTGGCGGTCGGCTTCGCGCCCGGCTCCCCGCAGGCCGACGGCACGGTCGAGGTGAGCCTGAAGGACGCGCACGCCTGGCCCGAGCTGTATTTCGAGGGTGTGGGCTGGACCCGCTTCGAGCCGACGCCGACCCGGGGCACCACGCCCACGTACACGGTGCCGGAGGCCTCCGGGGCCCCGGTGCCGGACCTGCCTCAGGCCTCCCGCTCGGCGGAAGCCGCCCCCTCGGCGGCGCCGTCGGCGAGTTCGGGCTGCTCGGTGGCCGACCGCAAGCAGGGCGGCTGCGACCTGGCCCTGCCGCTGGACCCGGGGCAGCAGGACGGCGGCGGCCCGCCGTGGTACCAGCTGGCGGGCTGGATCCTCCTCGGGCTGGCGGCGGTGGTACTGCCGCTGCTGCCGATGGTGTGGCGGCTGAGACGGCGGTCGGTGCGGCTGGCGTCCGCGCAGCACTCCGCGACCGCGGCGACGGCGCCGCCTCCGGGGCGGGCAGACGGGCCGCGGCAGGCGGGCAGCGGTACGGCGCCAGCGGCGCGGATCTCCCCGCCGGTGGTCAGCGAGGCCGCCGTGGCGCACGTCCTGGCGGTGTGGCGCGAGCTGCTCGACACGGCCTGGGACTACGGCATCGTGCCGGACGACGCGCTCACCCCGCGCCGGGCCGCCGAGCGGATCGTGCGGATCGGTGAGCTGGACGAGGCGGCGGCCCGGTCGGTGCGGCGGGTGGCGGGCGCCGTCGAGCAGGTGCTGTTCGCGCCCGAGCCGCGCGCCGAGGCCGGACTGGCGGGCGACGTGCGCGACGTGCGGGCGGCTCTGCGGGCGCGTGCCGAGCGGCGGACGAAGCTGCGCGCGGTCCTCGCGCCGCGTTCGGCCGTCCGGGCGGTCTGGGACCTTTCGGACCGGTGGGCGGCGCTGAAGGCGGGCTGGGCCCTGCGGTGGACGCAGCTGACGCGCCGCGCGCCGGGCCGGCAGCAGACGGGCTGATCTGCGGGCCCCGGCGTACCGGGGCCGACCGCTCGGACAGTGCTGAGGGGGGTGACCGCCCGTCGGGTGGTCACCCCCCTCAGCACTGTCCGAGGCGCGCCAGATCGGTCAGGAGCCGTGCGGAACGGTCAGTGATCGCGGGAGTGGTCCCGCGGATGATCAGTGACCCTGGTCGTCACGGCGGCGCTGCCAGCGCTGCTCGATACGGTCCATCATGGAGCGCTTGGGCCGCCGGCCCTGGCCGCGAGCGGATGGGGCACCGGCGGGCTGTTCGCCCGGCTTGGGGGCCTTGCGCCAGCCGGTCACGGCGAGCACCGCGCAGCCCAGCATGACGAGGAAGCCCACCACGCTGAGCCAGACCTGCTTGGCGACCATTCCGGCCATGAGGAGCGCGATACCCACGAGGAAGCCCGCGACCGCCTGGTAGACCCGCCGTCGGGTGTACGTACGCAGCCCGCTTCCCTCAAGCGCCGACGCGAACTTGGGATCTTCGGCGTACAGCGCTCGCTCCATCTGCTCGAGCATGCGCTGCTCGTGCTCCGAGAGCGGCACGGAGTCCTCCTCATCGTGCAGTCGCCGGGGGGCGACCCGGGGGTCCCTTCAGGATAGGCAGGGAATCGCCCCCGTGAAACCCGCCCCTCTGCGCCAATTGGCCAACCGGGACCCGCCATGGCCGTCCCGGCTCGCTGAGGCTTACTTCCCCGGCGGCCGGCCCGTCATGCCGGGGCGGTCTCCCTCGATCATACGGCGCGAACCGCCCGAACGGGGGGCCTGTGGTGCACTCCATCCGCCGTGGACACGCCGATCAGCGGTGTCACCACAGGGACCGCACGGACTCACTCAGCCCTCGTGGGCCCCTTGTGTCTCGCCGAGGACGTGGAGCTGGGTGGCCACCGAGCGGAAGGCGGGCAGCTCGGCCGCCGCCTCCTCGAGCTTGAGCAGGGCGTCCAGCGCTCCGGGCTCGGTGTCGACGAGCACGCCGGGCACCAGGTCGGCGAAGACCCGCACCCCGTGCACGGCGCCGACCCGCAGCCCCGCTCCCTCGACCAGCGCGGTGAGCTGCTCGGCGGTGAACCGCCGCGGCACGGGGTCGCCGGCGCCCCAGCGGCCGTCCGGGTCGGTCAGCGCCTGGTGGGCCTCCTTGAAGTGACCGGCGAGGGCCCGGGCGAGGACGGCGCCGCCGAGGCCGGCGGCGAGCAGACTGAGGACGCCCTCGGCGCGCAGCGCGGCGACGACGTTGCGGACGCCCTCCGCGGGGTCGTCGACGTACTCCAGGACGCCGTGGCAGAGGACGGCGTCGTAGCCGCCGCGCTCGACGACGTCGAACAGGCCGTGGGCGTCGCCCTGCACCCCGCGCACCCGGTCGGCGAGGCCGGCCTCGGCGGCCCGGCGCTCCAGCGCGAACAGCGCGTTGGGGCTGGGGTCGACGACGGTGACCCGGTGGCCCAACCGTGCGACGGGCACCGCGAAGTTGCCGCTGCCGCCCCCGGTGTCCAGGACGTCCAGGGACTCCCGGCCCGTGGCCTTGACCCGGCGGTCGAGGGCGTCCTGGAGGACCTCCCAGACCACGGCGGTACGGAGTGAGGCGCGGGGGCGCTGCGGGTCCGACACGGCAGTTGACTCCTCGGCGCGGCACCGCCTCTTGCGCGGCGGAGCGAACGGGCTGCCTCCCCGCCCCGGGCCGCGGGACGGGAAAGCCTTTCAGGCGCCCTCCACCCTATTGCCTCGGCCGCCCCACCTGGTCATCGCCGGGCGACGGACAGGGTCCGACGCCCGCGCGGTACGGCGCGGCGGACCACCAAGGGCCGCCCGGGCCGGGCCACGCCCGGTCCGCACCGCGCGCCCGCCCCGTCCGCCCGGCCGCAGGGGTCAGCCCGCGTCCGGCATCTCGTGGCGGGGAGCGGGACCGGGCGGCTCCTCACCGGCGCGGCGCGGCGGGGGCAGGACCGGCTGGAGGACCAGCAGCCGCTCGACGAGGCGGATGAACATCGCCACGTCCCGTATCAGGTCGTCGGCGTCGCGGCGGCCGGCCGCACCGGGGATGCCGGCCTCGGCGCGGGCCCGGCGCCCGGCGCCGGAGGCGAACAGCGCGCTCCACTCGGTCAGTTCGGGCGCGATCTCGGGGAGCACTTCCCAGGCGCTCCTGATGCGGGCCCGGCGCCTGGGGCCGGTCTCGGGGCGACCGCGGGCGGCGAGCACGGCGGCGGCGGTGCGCAGGGCGGCGAGGTGGGCCGTGGCATAGCGCTCGTTAGGGGTCTCCAGGGCGGCGGCCTCGTCGAGTCCGGCGCGGGCCTGGGTGAGCAGGTCGAGGGCGGCGGGCGGGGCCGTGGCCCGGCGCAGCACGGGATGGACGTCGCTCGCGGGGCCGGTCAGTGAGGGTGCAGGGCCGGTGGCGCGGCGCCGGCGGGCGGCGGCCGCGTGATCGCGGGCCATGACGAACCTCCTGTCGTCTGGGTGACGGCACGCACTGTCCGGTGGTGCCGTATGTGCCCATCGTGAGGTATGCCACTGACAATCCATTCTGACCTGGGCTTTCGCTTCGAAGAAGGGTTCGGGTCGAATGTCGCGCCGTGGTTTCGCGGGCCGGTTCCGGCGCCTTTGCGCGGGCGGTCGCGCGCCGGGGCCGCCCGGGGCGGGGCCCGTGCCGGGCGCGACCGGGGCGGGGCCCGTGCCGGGCGCGGCCGGGGCGGGGGGACAATCAGGGGCATGGAAAGCAGCACCACGCCGGGCGGCCGCCCCCGCCGCGAGGCCACCCGGCAGAGGCTCTACGAGGCGGCCGTCACCCTCATCGCCGAGCAGGGCTTCTCCGCGACCACGGTGGACGAGATCGCCGAGCGGGCCGGGGTCGCCAAGGGCACGGTCTACTACAACTTCGCCAGCAAGTCGGTCCTCTTCGAGGAGTTGCTCCGGCACGGCGTGGGCCTGCTCACCGCCTCCCTGAGGGAGGCCGCGGAGCGGACCGCGCGCGAGGGCGGCTCACAGGTGGCCGCCCTGGACGCGATGATCCGCGCGGGACTGGTCTTCATCGACCGCTACCCGGCCTTCACCCAGCTGTACGTGGCCGAGCTGTGGCGCACCAACCGGACCTGGCAGTCGACGCTGACGGTGGTCCGGCGGGAGGCGGTGGCCGTCGTGGAGGAGGTGCTGCGCGCGGGCGTCGCGGCCGGTGAGTTCAGCGCGGAGATCGACGTGCCGCTGACCGCGGCGGCGCTGGTCGGCATGGTGCTGGTGGCCGCGCTGGACTGGCAGGCGTTCCAGCCGGAGCGGTCGCTGGACGACGTCCACGCGGCGCTGTCCCTGCTGCTGCAGGGCCGGGTGAGCGGGGACCGGGGAGTGCGGGGCCGCCCCGCCTCGGCCTGAGGCGGGGCGATCCGGCGAAAGCGCCGGTCCGTGGCAGCCGCGTTCCCCCAGGGCCGTCACGAACCGGCGCTTCCCGGTGCACCCCCGCACCCCCGCACCCCCGTCTCCCTCGGTTTCCCGGGCCCCCGTGTCCCTTGGTTCCCCGAGCCCCCGTGCGGTCGTCCTCGCTGCTCCCCCGCGCCTCGCTCCCGCCGACCGGGCCGGCGGAAGGAGCGGTCCAGGACCGGCGCCGTTCCGCCGCCCCGTGTCGGCGGTGCCGGCGCCGGGTCCCTTCCCGTGCCTCCACTGTCCCGTCCGGGCGGCCCGGACCCCATCCGCGCGGGTACTCATCCCGGCGCCTGAGTACCGGTGCTCAGGGCTGTGTGCGCAACCTCAGGACGCGCCGCCCGGCGCTGGATACGATCGCCCCCGTGTCCGTACTCCCCCTGCTCTTCACCAGCGGCTGGGCCAGCGGCGTCAACGCCTACGCGGTGGTGCTGCTGCTCGGCGTCTTCGGCGCGACCGGCGTGAGCGACGACGTCCCGCAGACCCTGCAGCGCCCGGAGGTGCTCGCGATCGCCGGGCTGCTCTTCCTCTGCGAGGCGGTCGCCGACAAGATCCCGTACGTCGACTCCGGCTGGGACATGGCGCACACGGTGATCCGCCCGGCGGCCGGCGCCTGGGTCGCGGCGCTGCTGGCCGGGCAGAGCGGCTCGCTGTCCGAGGCGGCGGCCGGCGCGCTCGGCGGTTCCACGGCGCTGGCCAGCCACCTGGTGAAGGCCGGGACGAGGATGGCGGTCAACTCCTCGCCCGAGCCGTTCAGCAACGTGCTCGTGAGCCTCGCCGAGGACCTCGGGGTCGGCGCCCTGGTCACCTTCGCGATATTCCACCCGACGGCGGCGGCGGTCATCGCCGGCTCGCTGCTGCTGCTCGGCCTGGTGACCCTGTTCTTCCTCGTCTCCCGCATCCGCCGCTTCCTGCGCCGCAGGGCCCAGCGCCGCGAGGAGCGGCGCGTGGCGGCCCGCGCGGGGACGGCGCCCTGGTGAGCCGCCCCCGACCGGCACCGGCCCCCGGCGGGACTGCCGGCGGCGGCGGATAAAGTCCCTGGCATGGCACGAATCGTGGTGGTCGGCGCCGGGATGGGCGCGATGGCGGCCGCTGCCCGGCTGGCCGTCGCCGGCCACCGGGTGGTGGTCCATGAGCGGACGGGGACCTACGGCGGAGCGCTGGGCCGCGTGGAGCGGGACGGCTTCGCCTTCGACACCGGACCGGCGCTGCTGCCCCTGCCCGCTGTCCACCGCGACCTGTTCGTCAAGACCGGCAAGGAACCGCTGGAGCGGTGCGTGGAGCTGGTCCAGGTCGATCCCTGCGCGCACCACGTGTTCGCGGACGGCACCGAGGTCTCCCTGCCGAACGCCTCCCGGTCGGGAGTGGTCTCGGCGCTGGACGAGGCGCTCGGGGCGGGCGTCGGGCGGCGCTGGGGCGACTTCCTGGTGCGGGCCCGCGAGGCGTGGGACCGCACCCGCCGGCCCCTGCTGGAGGAGCCGCTGTGGCCCGACTGGTCCGTGCTGGCCGAGCGCGAGCCCTACCCGGCCGTGCCGCACAGGAGACTGCTGCGCACCCGCCGTGCGGCCACGGTGGCCGAGACCGGTGCCTGGGAGCTGCGTGACCCCCGGCTCGCCGCCCTGCTGGAGAGCCATGCGCTGGCGTACGGCCTCGATCCGCGGGTCGCCCCGGCGAGCGCGGCGGTGCTGCCGTACATGGAGCACGCCTTCGGCATGTGGTACGTGCGCGGTGGGCTGAGGGAGTTGGCGCGTGCGGTGTACGAGCGGTGCCTGGCCCGCCGGGTGGAGTTCGTCTTCGAGTCCGAGGTCGTCCGGGTCCTGGAGAAGGACGGGCGGGCGGCGGGCGTCGAACTCGCCGACGGCGGTGCGGCGGAGGCGGACTTCGTGGTCGCCGGCGTCGCCCCGGGCGCACTGCGGGCGGGGCTGCCCGAGCGGGCCGGGGGCGAGGTGGCGCCCCAGCGGGGGATGCCCGGCCGGCTCACCGTGCTGCTGGCCCTGCGGGGCGGGCGCCCGGCGGGCGTGGCGCACCGGACCGTGGTGCATCCGGCGGACCGTGCGGGCGAGTTGGAGGCCGTGTTCGACGCGGCGCCCGGGGCGTCGTTCGCTCCGACGGTGACCGTGCTGCGCCCCGACGACCCGGCGCTGGTCCCGGACTCCGGGCACGAGGCGGTCACGCTGTCCGCGGTGGTGCCCGCCGGCGACGACCGTGCCGAGGAGCGGGTGGCGGCGATGCTCACCGCCGCCGAGCGGGCCGTACCGGGGCTGCGGGAACGGGTCCTGTGGCAGGAGGTGCGTACCCCGGCGGATGTCGAGGCGGCGACCGGTGCGGCGGGCGGGGCGGTGCCGGCGCCCGCGCTGGCGGCGGCCGGGGGCCGGCTGCTGCATCCCGCCAACTCCACCGCGCTGCCGGGGCTGTTCACCGTCGGCGGCTGGTCGCATCCCGGGGGCGGGCTGCCGCACGCCGGGATGTCGGGCGCACTGGTGGCGGGGCTGATCGTGGAGGGTCCGGAGTTCCGGGGCTCACAGTGACCCCAGGTCCTCGGCACCCCGGTCCTCGGAACGCCGGCCCTCCGGGTCCCAGTACTCGGAACGCCGCCCCCCGGGACTCCGGCCTTCAGAATCGATACTGCTCGTCGTAGCCGTTGCCCTGCTGCCCGCCCGCGCCCTGGCCGTCGCCCGGGTAGGGGTACTGCTGCTGGTCGGGCGGGAGTTCGCCGCCGAGCGGGTCGTCGCCACGCTGCTGCGGCACCCAGACGCCGCCGGCCGGGGTCTCGCCGTAGCCGGTGCCGTACTGGTCGCCGTACCCCTGCTGGGTGTAGCCGGTGTCGTAGCCGCCGCCGTAGGTCTGGGTGCCGATGTACGGGTCGGAGTAGGCGGCGTACTGCTGCTGGCCGCCGGAGGTGTCGTAGTCGTAGCTCTGCTGCCCGTATCCCTGGTAGGCGTCGTAGCCGTAACTCTGGTCGGCGCTCTGGCCGGTGGCGGCGTACTGGTCCTGGGCCGCGCCGTTGGACTGGGCGTAGGCGGAGTCGCCGTAGACGCCGTAGGAGCCGGTGTCCTCCGGGAGGGGCTGGGGCTCGTAGACGGCGGTGGTCTCGGCGTCGCCGGGGCGGTCGGTACGGGCGGCCGGGGTGAAGACGTCGTCGCGGTCGTAGTCGTGCTCGTAGTCGTGCCCGTAGTCGTCGTCGTAGGACCGGGTGCGGTCCGGGTCGTCGTGACCGTAGGCGTCCGTGTCCTCGCCGGCGGTCTCGGGGGCGTCCGGGCCGGGGCCGTCGAGGACGGGGTCCTGACGGTCCGCGCGCCCCCGGCGGCGCTTGGCGACCTTGGCGACCGGGCCGTCGCCCTCGGGCCGCTTGACCGCCCAGCCCGCGGCGAAGCCGCGCCGGAACGACAGCGTGACGTAGGTCTGGCCGATCGCGAAAGTGGCCGCGCCGAGGGCGATGACGGGGATGGACGGGATCAGCACGCCCAGGACCACGCCGAGGAAGCCGGCGAACGCCAGCAGCCGCCAGCGCAGCCGCGCCTTGTACTGCAGCAGCACTTCGCCGAGCAGCCACAGCGCGACGACGCCGAAAGCGATGTAGAGGACCGTCCAGCCCATGTACGCCCCTCTCCCAGCGGCCGTCCGCAGTGTGTCGTATCGCGGTACGGCCGGTCTAGGCCTGCGGAGGGTGGTGCAGGCCCAGGTTCTCGTAGATTTCCAGGGTCGCCGTGGAGTTGTTGAGCGTGATGAAGTGCAGTCCGGGCACTCCCTCGGCCAGCAGCCGCGCGCAGAACTCCGTGGCGAAGTCGATGCCAATGGAGCGTACAGCGGCCGGATCGTCTTTGGCTGTGAGGATCCGCTCTTTCAGCTCCTCCGGGAAGGACGCGGTGCTCAGCCTGGGCAGCCGCTCCAGCATCCTGACGCTGGTCACCGGCAGGACCTCGGGGATGACCGGGGTGTCGCAGCCGGCCGCCGCGACGCGGTCGCGCAGCCGGAGGTAGGACTCGGGCTGGAAGAACATCTGCGTGATGGCGTAGTCGGCGCCGGCCCGGCACTTGTCGACGAAGTGGCTGACGTCGGTGTCCCAGTCGGTGGAGCGCGGGTGCATCTCGGGGAAGGCGGCGACGCCCACGCAGAAGTCGCCGGACTCCTTGATCAGCCGGACGAGTTCGGCGGCGTAGGTCAGGCCGCGGGGGTGCGCGACCCAGTCGCCCATGGGGTCGCCGGGCGGGTCGCCCCGCACCGCGAGCATGTTGCGGATCCCGGCGTCGGCGTACTGGCCGATGATGTTGCGCAGCTCGGCGACGGAGTGGTCCACCGCGGTCAGGTGGGCGACCGGGGTGAGCGTGGTGTCGACGACGATCTGCTGGGTCTCCTTGACGGTGGTGGCCCGGGTGGAGCCGCCGGCGCCGTAGGTCACCGAGACGAAGTCGGGGGCCACGGCCTCGACCCGGCGCAGCGCGTTCCACAGGTTCCGCTCACCCTTGGGCGTCTTCGGCGCGTAGAACTCGAACGAGTACGTCGTCTTGCCTGCAGCCAGCATGTCGCGCACGGTGCGTGCGCGGTCCGTCCTGGTGGAGGCGGTTCCTAGGGCCATACCCGCAGGTTAGCCAGGGTGTGCCGGTCCCCCAACCGCGGGAGGGAAATTTGCCCGGATTGCCGGTTTGTTGTCCACCCCTCGGACAGCTGCCGGCGGAGCGGCCGCCGAAGGAGCCTCAGACGCTCCGCAGCTGCTTCGCGAAACGGGCCGCCGCCGCTCCCGGGTCGTCCGCCTCGGTGATCGCCCGGACCACGACCACCCGCCGGGCGCCCGCGGCCAGCACCTCGTCGAGGGTGCCGAGGTCGATGCCGCCGATGGCGAACCAGGGCCGGCCGGTGTCCAGCGAGGCGGTGTACCGGACGAGGTCCAGGCCGGGCGCGGGGCGGCCGGGCTTGGTGGGGGTGGGCCAGCACGGGCCGGTGCAGAAGTAGTCCACGCCCTCCTGGACGGCGGCCGCGGCGGCCTCCGCCTCGCTGTGCGTGGAGCGTCCGATCAGCACCTCGTCACCGAGGATCGCGCGGGCGGCGGGGACGGGCAGGTCGCCCTGGCCGAGGTGGAGCACGTCGGCGGCGGCGGCGTGGGCGACATCTGCCCGGTCGTTGACCGCGAGCAGCTTGCCGTGGCGGGCGCAGGCGTCGGCGAACACGGCGAGGTGCTCCAGTTCCTCACCGGCCTCCATGCCCTTGTCGCGCAGCTGCACGACGTCGACGCCGCCCGCGAGGACCGCGTCCAGGAACTCCGGGAGGTCGCCCTGGCGCCTGCGGGCGTCCGTGCACAGGTACAGCCGGGCGTCGGCGAGCCGGGCGCGGGCGGTGTCGGGCATGCGGGTGTCCCCCCTGGGGCGGTGGCGGCGGGCGGCGTGCGGTCCGGGCGGGCCGGGCCGCACGCCGGGCGGTTCTCGGTGGGGCGGTACGCCGAGGCGTTCCCGGTACGGCGGCACGCCGTGTCGCGTCGGCTCAGACGGCCAGCGCCTGGGCGCGCCGCTTCACCTCCGTGCCGCGATTCTCGCTCAGGGCCTGCGCGGGGGTGCCGGGCAGGGTGGGGTCGGGGGTGAAGAGCCACTCGATCATCTCTTCGACCGTGAAGCCGTCGTCCCGCAGGAGCGTCAGGGTGCCGGACAGGCCCTTGACGACCTTGTCCCCGTCGATGAAGGCGGCGGGGACGTGCAGCGCGCGGTTCTCGCCCCTGCGTACGGCGATGAGCTGGCCCTCCTTGACCAGCTGCCGCACGCGCGTCACCTCGGCGCCGAGCATCTCGGCGATGTCGGGGAGGGTGAGCCAGGCGGGGACGAGAGCATCGATCTTTGCGTCAATCTCGGTCACGGGATCCAGGGTAGGCGGTCCGCCGGTCCCCTCGCGACGGACCGCCCCGGGCACGGCGCCCCGCAGGGGGTCCGGCCGCGACGGCCCTACGGAGTGGCGGTCGCGTTCTTCAGCGGACGTCCCGGGTCCGTCAGCAGGGCGGGGTCCATGCGCGCCCCCGCCTCGATCAGGCGCCGCCCCTGCGCCAGGTCCCGGGGCCGGCCCACCGCCAGCAGGGCGACCAGCCGGCCCTCGCGCAGCCAGCACACGCTCCAGGCCGGGCCGGCCGGGTCGCCGCGCCACAGGGTGGTGTCGGCGTCGGCATGGTGGCCGGCGTACTGCACGAAACGGCCGAACTGCTCCGACCAGAAGTACGGGACGGGGTCGTAGAGCGCCGGGACCTCGCCGGTGGTGGCGCCGAGGATGTTGGTGGCGACGGTGCGCGGGCCCTGCAGGGCGTTGTCCCAGTGGTGGACGAGGAGGCGGCGGCCGTACCGCCCCGAGGGGAAGGAGGCGCAGTCGCCGACCGCGTACACATCGGGCAGGGAGGTGCACAGCCGGTCGTCGGCGACGACCTCGCCCCAGGTGCCGGTCGCGATGCCGGAGCCGGCCAGCCAGGCGGTCGCGGGGCGGGCACCGATGCCGACCACGACCGCGTCGGCGGGCAGCCGGGTGCCGTCGTCGAGGACCACCGAGCCGGGCTCGACGCCCGCCACGCGCGCGTGGGTGCGCAGCACGGTGCCGCTGTCGGCGTACCAGGCGGTCATCGGGGCGGCCACCTCGGCGGGCAGCGCGCCGGCCAGCGGCCGGTCGGCGGCCTCCACGACGGTGACCGCGCAGCCGGCCTCGCGCGCGGCGGTGGCGAACTCCGCGCCGATCCAGCCGGCGCCGACCACCACGATGTCGTGCTGCCGGGCGAGCACGGGCCGCAGCCGCTCGGCGTCGTCGAGGGTGCGCAGCAGATGCACGCCGGGCATGCCCTCGGTGCCGGGCAGTCGCAGCGGTTCGGCGCCGGTCGCGACCACGAGCACGTCGTACGGGACGGGTCCGGCCTCGGTGTCCACCTCGTGGTCGGCGGAGCGCAGCCCGGTCACCTCGCGGCCGAGGAGCAGGTCGATGCCGAGGCCCTCGAAGTCCACCTCGAAGGCCGAGCCCTCGGCCCTGCCGAGCAGGACGGCCTTGGACAGCGGTGGCCGGTCGTAGGGCTGGTGGGGTTCGGCGCCGATCAGGGTCACCGTGCCGGTGAAGCCCCGCTCGCGCAGCGCGACCGCGGTCTGCACGCCGGCCATGCCCGCGCCGACGACGACCACGCGCTCCGGCGACCCGCCGTCCCCGCGTCCCAGCCCGCTGTTCACGCTCACCCGATCACCATAGACAACTGACACTTCATCAGGCCCCGGCTTCCCGTGCCTCGGGCGTCAGCCGTCATACCCCGTGACCTGCTCCACCACACTCGTCCCGCTGCCGTCCTGCGACTCCCACGCCCAGCTCTCCTCCAGGCGCACCCGCCCGTCGGGCAGTTCCACGACCGTGGAGCGGCAGTGCCCGCCGGACGTGGTGCCGTCGGTCCTGAGCTGCACGTACCGGAAGTCGAGCCGGTCGCCCTGCCGGGTGCCCACCAGGTGGCCGCGCACGACGTCACCGCCCGCGTACTCGGCCCAGATCTCGCCGTCCTTCTCGTGGTAGGTGAACCGCGTGGAGGTGCCCACCTGACCTGGGGCTTGGTCGGCCACGGGGGCGAGGACGAGTCCGTCGAGCGAGCGGGGCACGGTTCGGGGCTCCCTTACTGAGGCGATCGGCACGGGCTAGGGTGGCCACCGTAAAGCACTCGCGGGAGCCCGGACGCACCGGGCTGAGAGGGAGGCTGGCGGCCTCCGACCGTACGAACCTGATCCGGGTCATGCCGGCGAAGGGAGGGGCTGGACGCCCATGTCGTCACGTACGTCCGACGTCCTTGTCATCGGGGGCGGGATCATCGGCCTGGTCACCGCGTGGCGGGCCGCTCAGCGGGGCCTCGCCACGGCCGTGGTGGACCCCGAACCGGGGGGCGGGGCCGCCCGGGTGGCCGCCGGGATGCTGGCCGCCGTCACCGAACTGCACTACGGGGAGCAGGCCCTGCTGGGTCTCAACCTCGCCTCGGCCCGCCGCTACCCGGAGTTCGCGGCCGAGCTGACCGAGCTGACCGGCCAGGACCTCGGCTACCGGCCCAGCGGCACACTGGCCGTCGCGCTCGACGCCGACGACCGGGCCCACCTGCGGGAACTGCACGCGCTGCAGCGGCAGTCGGGGCTGGAGTCCGAGTGGCTGTCGGGGCGGGAGTGCCGACGGCTGGAGCCGATGCTGGCGCCCGGTGTGCGCGGCGGGCTGCGCGTGGACGGCGACCACCAGGTGGACCCCCGGCGGCTGGCGGCGGCGCTGGTGACCGCCTGCGAGCGGGCGGGTGTGGTCTTCCACCGGGAGTGGGCCGAGCGCCTGACGGTCGCCGGGGAGCGGGCCGCCGGAGCCGTGACCCGCGCGGGCTCGGCCCTCTCCGCCGACCAGGTGGTGCTCGCCGCCGGCAGCCTCAGCGGGCGGTTGGCGGGCGTCCCGGACCACGTGCTGCCTCCGGTGCGGCCGGTGAAGGGCCAGGTGCTGCGGCTGACCGTGCCGCGCCGCCACGCGCCGTTCCTGAGCCGGACGGTGCGCGCCGTGGTGCGCGGCAGCCACGTCTACCTGGTGGCGCGCGAGGACGGCGAGCTGGTCGTGGGCGCCACCAGCGAGGAACTGGGCTGGGACACCACGGTGACCGCGGGCGGCGTCTACGAGCTGCTGCGGGACGCGCACGAGCTGGTGCCCGGCATCACCGAGCTGCCGCTCACGGAGACCCGCGCGGGACTGCGCCCCGGCTCCCCCGACAACGCGCCGCTGCTCGGCCCCACCGGACTGGACGGGCTGCTGCTGGCCACCGGCCACTACCGCAACGGGGTGCTGCTCACGCCGGTCACCGGTGACGCCCTCGGCCAGGTGCTGGCCACCGGGGAGCTGCCGGAGGTCGCTCGCCCCTTCACGCCGAAGCGGTTCACCCGGGCGGAGCAGCCGGCATGAACGTCCCGGTCACCATCTCCGTCAACGGGCAGCGGCGCGAGATCGCCCCCGGCACGGCGCTCGACGCCGTCGTACGGCACCTGACCGCGGCCCCCTCGGGGGTGGCCGCCGCCCTCAACGAAACCGTCGTCCCGCGCGCGCAGTGGCCCGCCACGGTCCTCTCCGAGGGTGACCGGGTGGAGGTCCTGACCGCCGTCCAAGGAGGCTGACCATGGCCGACGATCCCCTCGTCCTCGGCGGTACGTCCTTCACGTCCCGCCTGATCATGGGCACCGGCGGCGCCCCGAGCCTTGAGGTGCTTCAGCGGGCGCTGGTCGCGTCCGGCACGGAGCTGACGACGGTGGCGATGCGGCGTGTCGACCCGTCGGTGCACGGGTCCGTGCTGTCGGTGCTGGACCGGCTCGGGATCCGGGTGCTGCCGAACACCGCCGGATGTTTCACCGCGGGCGAGGCCGTGCTCACCGCCCGGCTGGCCCGGGAGGCGCTCGGCACCGACCTGGTCAAGCTGGAGGTCATCGCCGACGAGCGGACCCTGCTGCCGGACCCGATCGAGCTGCTGGACGCGGCGGAGACGCTGGTGGACGACGGTTTCACCGTGCTGCCGTACACGAACGACGACCCGGTGCTGGCGCGCCGGCTCCAGGACGTGGGCTGTGCGGCGATCATGCCGCTGGGGTCGCCGATCGGGTCGGGCCTCGGGATCCGCAACCCGCACAACTTCCAGCTGATCGTGGAGCACGCGCGCGTACCGGTGATCCTCGACGCGGGCGCCGGTACGGCGTCGGACGCGGCGCTGGCGATGGAGCTGGGGTGTGCCGGCGTGATGCTGGCGTCGGCGGTGACGCGGGCGCAGGAGCCGGTGCTCATGGCCGACGCGATGCGGCACGCGGTGGAGGCGGGGCGGCTGGCGTACCGGGCGGGGCGGATTCCCCGCCGGCATTTCGCGGAGGCGTCCTCTCCCTCGCAGGGCCTGGCCCGGCTGGATCCGGAGCGGCCGGCCTTCTGAGTCCCCGCGCCCGGCGGCGGCGCCGGGCGGCAGTCCTTCGCGTACACGTCACAGGTCGGCTGCAGTCGTGCGGTGATCGGGTGGATCGGGTGGGGGTGTCGGTGGCGGCTCGTAGACTCGCTGCGTGGACACGACCCTTCAGGACCCCCTCGTCGGGCAGGTGCTCGACGGTCGGTATCGCGTCGAGGCGCGGATCGCGGTCGGCGGGATGGCCACGGTCTACCGGGCCGTGGACACCCGCCTGGACCGCGTGCTCGCGCTGAAGGTGATGCATCCCTCACTCGCGGTGGACGGCGCGTTCGTGGAGCGCTTCATCCGCGAGGCCAAGTCGGTCGCCCGGCTGGCCCACCCGAACGTGGTGCAGGTCTTCGACCAGGGGACCGACGGGTCGTACGTCTATCTGGCCATGGAGTACGTCGCCGGGTGCACCCTGCGCGACGTGCTGCGCGAGCGGGGCGCCCTGCAGCCGCGGGCGGCGCTGGACATCCTGGAACCGGTACTGGCCGCGCTCGGCGCCGCGCACCGCGCCGGTTTCGTGCACCGCGACATGAAGCCCGAGAACGTGCTGATCGGGGACGACGGCAGGGTCAAGGTCGCCGACTTCGGCCTGGTGCGGTCGGTGGACACGGTGACCAGCACCACGGGGGCCGTCCTCGGCACCGTCTCGTACCTGGCGCCGGAGCAGATCGAGCAGGGCACCACGGACGCCCGGGCCGACGTGTACGCCTGCGGCGTGATGCTGTACGAGATGCTCACCGGTGACAAGCCGCACTCCGGGGAGACCCCCGCGATCGTTCTGTACAAACACCTCCACGAGGACGTGCCGCCGCCCTCCGCCGCCGTGCCGGGCCTGGCGTACGAGCTGGACGCGCTGGTCGCCTCGGCGACCGCCCGCAACGCCGACGTCCGCCCGCACGACGCGGTGGCACTGCTGGCCCAGGCGCGCGAGGCGCGCGCCGGGCTCGGCGAGGAGCAGCTGGACGCCACGCCGCCGCAGGCCCGCTCCGCCGGGCACGACAACGCCGAGGACCGCACCAGCGTGATCCCGCGTGCGCTGACGGTGCTCAGGCCGCTGCCGGTGAACGAGGACGAGCCCGACGAGGGCGGTGCCGGCGGTGCCGACGGGGTGCACCGGACCTCGCGTCTCGCCGCCCCGCCCCCTCCCCCGCTCCCGCCGCGCCGGCGGGGGGTGCGGCCCCGGCTGCTCGCCGTGGTGACCGCCGTCCTGCTGGTGCTGGGCGTCGGCGCGGGTGTCTGGTACATCAACGCCGGCCAGTTCACCACCGTCCCCGCGGTGCTGACGCAGACCGAGCAGCAGGCCACGGACCGGCTGGCGGACGCCGGACTGGGCGTGAAGGTGGAGCGCGACTTCAGTGACACCGTCGAGCGCGGCCGGGTGATCAGCACCGATCCCGGGCCGGGCTCCCGGGTGCGCGGCGACGCCTCGGTGACGCTGGTGGTCTCCCAGGGCCCGCAGACGGTGCGGGTCCCGGACGTGACGGACACCCGGCTGGACAAGGCCCGGGAGCGGCTGAAGGCGGAGGGGCTGGCACCGGGCCTGGTCACGGAGGAGTTCAGTGACGACGTGCTCAAGGGCTTCGTGATCAGCAGCGACCCGGGGCCGGGCACCGACCGGCGGGCGGGTTCGGCCGTCGCCCTGGTCGTCAGCAAGGGCCGCCCCGTGGAGGTTCCCGACGTCACCGGCACGGACCTGGAGGACGCCCGGGCGGAGCTGGAGGCGGCCGGCCTGCGGGTGACGGTCGCCGCCGAGGAGGTCAACTCCGAGTTCGACAAGGGTGAGGTCGCCGTCCAGTCCCCGGAGGCGGACAGCCGGGCCGCCGAGGGCGACACCGTCACGCTGACCGTGTCCAAGGGACCGGTGATGGTCGAGGTCCCGGACGTGGTGGGCGACAGCGTGGACGACGCGAAGGAGGCGCTGGAGGGCGCCGGCTTCAAGGTGAAGGAGGACCGCGGCATCCTCGGGTTCTTCGGGGACACCGTGAAGAGCCAGTCCGTGGACGGCGGGGACACCGCGCCCAAGGGGTCCACGATCACGATCACCATCCGGTGACGGGACGGTCCGCGCGGCGTGTCACCCTGGACGGGTGACACGCCAGTACCGCCCCTCCGGCCAGCAGTTCTCCTTCCCCTCCCGCAACCCCGTCGGCAGCCATGTCCCGGTGGCCGGCGGCCTGCACTCCACCGGCCTGGCCTACGCCCGTGACCTCGCGGCGGAGACGGTGCAGGTCTTCGTCGCCAACCCGCGCGGCTGGGCCACGCCCGCCGGGAACGCGGCGCAGGACGAGGCGTTCCGCGAGGCGTGCGCGGCCGAGTCGGTCCCGGCGTACGTCCATGCCCCGTACCTGATCAACTTCGGCTCGCACACCGAGGCGACCGTGGAGCGGTCCGTGCTGTCGCTGCGGCACTCGCTGCGGCGGGGGCGGGCGATCGGCGCGCTGGGTGTGGTGGTGCACACCGGCAGCGCGACCGGCGGCCGGGACCGCTCGGTGGCGCTCGGGCAGGTGCGCGAGCGCCTGCTGCCGCTGCTGGACGAGCTGACCCACGACGACGACCCGTACCTGCTGATCGAGTCGACCGCGGGGCAGGGGTCCTCGCTGTGCTCGCTCGCCGAGGACTTCGGGCCGTACTTCGAGGCGCTGGACGCGCATCCCAGGCTGGGCGTGTGCCTGGACACCTGCCACATCTTCGCCGCCGGGCACGACCTGACCGGCCCGGACGGCATGCACCGGACGCTCGACGAGCTGGTCGGCACCGTCGGCGAGGGCCGGCTGAGGCTGATCCACGCCAACGACTCCAAGGACGTCGCGGGCGCGCACAAGGACCGGCACGAGAACATCGGCGCCGGACACATCGGCGAGGACCCGTTCCGGGCCCTGATGAGCCACCCGGCCACCGAGGGCGTACCCCTGGTCATCGAGACGCCCGGCGGCAAGGAGGGGCACGCGGCGGACGTGGAGCGGCTGAAGAAGCTGCGCGACGGCTGACCCGTCAGAGCTCCGGCCCCTCCCCCGGCTCCTCCTGGTAGGAGTAGCGCTGTTCCTTCCAGGGGTCGCCGATGTTGTGGTAGCCGCGCTCCTCCCAGAAGCCGCGCCGGTCGGCGGTCATGTACTCCACGCCCCGGACCCACTTCGGGCCCTTCCAGGCGTAGAGGTGGGGGACGATCAGGCGCAGCGGGAAGCCGTGCTCGGCGGTGAGGAGTTCGCCGTCCTTGTGGGTGGCGAAGATCGTGTCCTCGGCGGTGAAGTCCGACAGGCGCAGATTGGAGCTGAAGCCGTACTCCGCCCAGACCATCACATGGGTGACCTCGGGGGCGGGCGGGGCGATGTCCAGGACGGTCCGCGCGGGGATGCCGCCCCACTCGGCGCCGAGCATGCTGAACTTCGTCACGCAGTGCAGATCGGCCTCGACGGTGGTGTACGGCAGGGCCGTGAACTCCTCGTGGGTCCAGCAGTGCTTGGCGCCGTCAGCCGTGGCGCCGAAGACGCGGAACTCCCAGCGCTCGGGCCGGAACTTGGGGACGGGACCGTAGTGGGTGACCGGCCAGCCGCGCTGTACCCGCTGTCCCGGCGGTAGCTCGGACGCCGCTGCTTCTCCTGTCGCTCGCTCCACCGGATGACCCATGTCTCCCATCCTGACAGACCCGGCACGGTGCACATGACCAGCCCATCCATAAATCCGGCAAACCAGGTGAAACCTCACTAAGCTTGCGCTTACTTACTAAGTACGCACTTACTGGACGATCTTCCGTGCCGGTGCGAGGATGCCGCCGCAACCTCATCTCCCCCATGTGGAAGGAGCCGCTGCGATGCAGGGCGACCCCGAGGTCATCGAATTCCTCAACGAGCAGCTCACCGGCGAGCTCACCGCGATCAACCAGTACTTCCTGCACGCGAAGATGCAGGAGAACCTCGGCTGGACCAAGCTCGCGAAGTACACGCGCCACGAGTCGTTCGACGAGATGAAGCACGCCGAGGTGCTCACCGACCGCATCCTGTTCCTGGAGGGGCTGCCCAACTACCAGCGGCTGTTCCACGTGCGGGTGGGGCAGACGGTGAAGGAGATGTTCGAGGCCGACCGGGAGATCGAGGTCGAGGCGATCGACCGGCTCAAGCGGGGCATCAAGGTGATGCGCGAGAAGGGCGACATCACGTCGGCGAACATCTTCGAGGACATCCTGGCCGACGAGGAGCACCACATCGACTACCTGGACACCCAGCTGGACCTCGTGGAGAAGCTCGGCGAGGCGCTGTACATCGCCCAGCTGATCGAGCAGCCGGAGAGCTAGGCGCGGGCCGGGCGTGGGCCGGCTACCAGCTAGGCGGCCTCGTCCAGACCGGTGAGCGCGGGCCTGCCCTGCTCGACGAGGTCCCGGCGGGGGTACGCGCCACGGCCGAGGAGCGCCTGGATCCGTCGTACGCACGAGCCGCAGTCCGTGCCCGCCTTGCAGGCGGAGGCAATCTGGCGCGGAGTGCAGGCACCGTTCTCGGCATGGTGCCTGACCTGCTGCTCGGTGACGCCGAAGCAACTGCAGACGAACACCCGGCCCACCTCCCGATCAGGATCGCTGTACCTACTGCCATCCCGTTTTCCGGTGAGGCAAACCTAACCTTAGCCCGGGTGGGAAGCTCACGAAAGAGCGAAGGGGCGCGGATCCCGTGTGATCCGCGCCCCTTTTGTGCCCTGTGCCTACTGGTCCCGGTACATCTCCGCGACGAGGAACGCCAGGTCCAGCGACTGGCTGCGGTTCAGCCGCGGGTCGCAGGCCGTCTCGTAGCGCTGGTGCAGGTCGTCGACGAAGATCTCGTCGCCGCCGCCCACGCACTCGGTGACGTCGTCGCCGGTCAGCTCGACGTGGATGCCGCCCGGGTGGGTGCCGAGGCCCTTGTGGACCTCGAAGAAGCCCTTCACCTCGTCGAGCACGTCGTCGAAGCGGCGGGTCTTGTGCCCGGAGGCCGCCTCGAAGGTGTTGCCGTGCATCGGGTCGGTCACCCAGGCCACCACCGCGCCGGACGCCGTGACCTTCTCCACCAGCTCGGGGAGCTTGTCGCGGATCTTGTCGGCGCCCATCCGGACGATGAAGGTCAGCCGGCCCGGCTCGCGCTCCGGGTCCAGGCGCTCGATGTACTGCAGCGCCTCCTCGGCCGTGGTGCTCGGGCCGAGCTTGATGCCGATCGGGTTGCGGATCCGCGAGGCGAACTCGACGTGCCCGTGGTCCAGCTGGCGGGTGCGCTCACCGATCCACACCATGTGCGCCGAGACGTCGTAGAGGTGTCCGGTGCGCGAGTCGACGCGGGTGAGCGCGGACTCGTAGTCCAGCAGCAGCGCCTCGTGCGAGGAGAAGAACTCGACGGTCTTGAACTCCTCCGGGTCGGCCCCGCAGGCGTGCATGAAGTTCAGCGCGTTGTCGATCTCGCGCGCCAGCTGCTCGTAGCGCTGGCCCGACGGGGACGACTTCACGAAGTCCTGGTTCCAGGCGTGCACCTGGCGCAGGTCGGCGTAGCCGCCGGTGGTGAAGGCGCGCACCAGGTTCAGCGTGGACGCCGAGGCGTGGTACATCCGCTTGAGCCGCTCGGGGTCCGGGATCCGGGCCGCCTCGCTGAACTCGAAGCCGTTGACGGAGTCGCCGCGGTAGGTCGGCAGGGTCACGCCGTCCCGGGTCTCGGTCGGCTTGGAGCGCGGCTTGGAGTACTGGCCGGCGATACGGCCGACCTTCACCACGGGCACGGACGCGGCGTACGTCAGCACGGCGCCCATCTGGAGCAGCGTCTTCAGCTTGTTGCGGATGTGGTCGGCGGACACCGCGTCGAAGGCCTCGGCGCAGTCGCCGCCCTGGAGGAGGAACGCCTCTCCCTTGGCGACGGACGCCATCCGGGCGCGCAGCTGGTCGCACTCGCCCGCGAAGACGAGCGGAGGATACGACTCGAGGTCCGCAACGACTGCGCGCAGAGCCTCGGGGTCGGGGTACTCGGGCTGCTGCGCCGCGGGCAGATCTCGCCAGGTGTTGCCAGCGCTCGCGCTGGTCTTAGCGTTCACGGTCACGCACTCCACATTACGGGGTCGGGTCCACCGGTTTTCGGCTGGCTCGACAGATGAGACGGAGCCCTCGGCCGCCGCGGTATTTCCCATGAGTAACAGCAGCCCCTCGTTGAACGCTGGACCTCATAGGTGCGATCTACACGCAAGCAGGGATCGGCCTTCAGGGGATTCCGGACCGACAGGGGTAGGGACTTGAGCGCGGGCCATCGCAGAAACCGCAAGAAGAAGAGACTGCTCGTCTACGGCGTGGCCTCGGTGGTGGTGGCGGCGGCCACGGCCGGCACGCTGGCCCTGGCCTCGCCCGGCCTGCTGGGGTCCGACGACTCACCGGCCGAGGCGCCGTCGCTGCAGAGCGCGTTCGCCCGGGCCGCCGCGGAGTTCGACGTACCGCAGAACGTGCTCATGGCGGTCTCCTACCGGCAGACCCGCTGGGAGGACCACGACGGGCGGCCGTCCACCACCGGCGCCTACAACGTCATGGCCCTCACGGACGTCGACGCGGAGGACCTCGGCGACGGCAAGGACGGCGACACCGACGAGCGCGAGCACCTGCTCGACCACATGAACCTCAGTGGCGAGCCGGCCGTCGAGAAGCACTTCGACGCCGCGAAGGCGCTCAGGAGCCTGAAGAAGAAGGCAGTCGACACCGCCGACCCGCGCCTGCACACGCTGGACGAGGCCGCCGGGCTGATCGACGTCTCGCCGCAGGAGGTGCAGGACGACCCCCTGCAGAGCATCCGGGCGGGTGCGGCGCTCCTCGCCGAGTACCAGAAGGCGGCCACCGGCTCACTGCCCGAGGACCCCGGCGCCTGGTACCCGGCCGTGGCCCGCGCCAGCCAGGCCACCGACCGCAAGGGCGCCGACCTCTTCGCCGCGCGGGTGTACGAGTCGATCAGGAAGGGTGAGCGCCGGGTCACCACGGGGGGCGAGACCCTGACCCTGCCGGCCGACCCGGCCGTCCGGCCGCGGAAGTCCGACGACTTCGACCTCGCGGCGGCCGCAACGACCACCACCGCCTCCCCCGACTGCCCGGCCGGCCTGAACTGCGACTTCCGCCCCGCCGCCTACCAGCAGAACGGCACCATCGACGACTGGGGCAACTACAGCGTCGCGAGCCGCCCCGCCACCGGCCACGAGATCCGCTACATCCTGCTGCACGACACCGAAGGCAGCTACGACAGCTCGCTGGGGGTCTTCCAGAACTCCCGCACCTACGCCAGCGCCCACTACCTGATCCGCGCCTCGGACGGTCTGGTCACCCAGATGGTCGAGAACAAGAACGAGGCGTGGCATGCCGGCAACAAGAGCATGAACATGCACTCGATCGGCATCGAGCACGAGGGCTACGCGATCAAGGACGGCAGCTGGTACACCGAGCCGGAGTACGAGTCCTCCGCCGCACTGGTGAAGTACCTGGCCGCCAAGTACGACATCCCGCTGGACCGCGAGCACATCATCGGCCACGACGAGGTCCCGGGCCCCCTGGACACCAACGTCGCCAAGCAGCACTGGGACCCGGGCCCCTTCTGGGACTGGAACCACTACATGCAGCTGGTCGGCGCCCCGACCGGGGCCGGCGGCGCCGGCGGGGTCTACAAGGCCGGCCAGCTGATCCGCGTCGTCCCGCCCTTCACCACGGCGAACCAGCCGAAGCTGACGAACAACGGCGCCGCGGTCGCCACCCAGCCGGCCAACTTCACCTACCTGTACTCGTCGCCCTCCACGAGCTCCGCCCCGATCACCGACCCGTACCTCGGCTCGATCTCCTCCACCGAGGGCTGGAACTGGGGCAACAAGGTCGTGGCCGGCGGCGAGTACGTCGTCGCCGAGGCACGCGGCGACTGGACCGCCATCTGGTACGGCGGCCAGAAGGCCTGGTTCTACAACCGCGGCGGCCGGTTCGCCACGGCCGTCGGCACCCAGAGCGTGGTCAGGCCCAGGGCCGGCCTCGGCAGCGTCCCGGTCTACGGCCGCACCTACCCGGAGGACGCCGCGTACGACGGCACCGACGTGCCGGTCCAGGACGCGAACACCGACCCGCTGACCAAGTACACCGTCCCCGCCGGCCAGACGTACACGCTGGCGGGCTCGGAGGTGACCGGCTCCTACTACAACAGCGGCACCTACGACGGCTCCGGCGCCGGCTCGCGCACGGTGGTCGTGGGCGGCACCGACACGTTCTACCCGATCCGCTTCAACCACCGGCTGGCCTGGGTGCGCGCCTCGGACGTCGACGTGGTGAACAGCACCGCCCCGGACCCGGCCACCGACCGCTACGACATCCTCGGCCGTGACTCCTCGGGCGTGCTGTGGCAGTACCAGGGCACCGGCAGCGGCTCCACGCCGTTCCTCAGCCGCTACCGGGCCGGCTGGGGCTGGAACATCTACACCATGGTGACGTCCCTGACGGCGCTGCGCGCGGACGGCACCGGCGACATGACGGCGCGCGACAAGGACGGCGTGCTCTGGTACTACAAGGGCAGCGGCGACCCGTCGGCGCCCTACCTGCCGCGCACCAGGGTCGGCGCGGGCTGGAACATCTACGACGTCGTCACCGGCGCCCGCGACCTCACCGCCGACGGCCGGCCCGACATGGTCGCCCGCGACCGGGACGGCGTGCTCTGGCTCTACCAGGGCACCGGCGACACCGCGCGGCCGTTCCTGCCCCGCACCCGCATCGGCGCGGGCTGGCAGATCTACGACGCCCTGACCGACACCGGCGACTTCACCGCAGACGGCAAGGCCGACCTGATCGCCCGGGACACCGACGGCGGACTCTGGCTCTACCGGGGCACCGGCAACGCCACCGCCCCCTACGCCCCCCGGACGAAGATCGGCTGGGGCTGGAACATCTACGACCTGCTGCTCGGGCCGAGCGACCTCGACCGCGACGGCAGGCCCGACCTGATCGCCCGGGACCCGGACGGCGGACTGTGGCTCTACCGGGGCACCGGCAACGCCACCGCCCCCTACACCTCCCGGACGAA
The DNA here is from genome assembly GCF_057707805.1 of Streptomyces sp. bgisy159. Taxonomy (NCBI): domain Bacteria; kingdom Bacillati; phylum Actinomycetota; class Actinomycetes; order Kitasatosporales; family Streptomycetaceae; genus Streptomyces; species Streptomyces sp. bgisy159. The sequence continues at coordinate 212,372 of NZ_JBYIQX010000008.1, forward strand.
GATCGGCTGGGGCTGGAACATCTACGACATGATCGTCTGACCCGCGCGCGTCCGGCGACCGACCGCCCGCGGCGCCACAGCCGTCCCACATCACGGGACGTGCTGGGGCGCCGCGGGCGGATGCGCTACAGTCCCTCGCATGCACGCGCCGACGCACCAGAACTGGTGGTGGACCGCTCATCCGGCGGCCCACTGACTGCGCGTACGCAAGACTTCGCGAAGGCCGCCCGAGGGGCGGCCTTCGGCGTGTCCGGGGTCGTTCCTCACCGACATCGACGTCATGACATCGACGGAAGAGGACCCATGGATCTCGCACAGCTGGCGCACGACACCCGCCCCTTCGCCCTGCTGCGGCGCCGCACCCCGGGCCGGACCCCCGACGTGGTCGAGGTCCTGATCGGCCCGGTCGCCACGCGCGAGCGGCTCGCCGACCTCCCCGACGAGGGGCTGGCCCTGGTCCCGTTCCGGCAGATCCGCGAGCGCGGCTTCGACGTGCGCGACGACGGCACCCCGCTGACGGTGCTCACCCCCGAGGAGACCCACACCGTGTCCCTGCGGGAGGCCCTGGACCGGCTGCCCGCGCACGACGTGCGGGTCGAGGGCGGCGGCTTCGACGTCGGCGACGAGGAGTACGCCGAGATCGTCGGCCGGGTGCTGCGGGACGAGATCGGGCGCGGCGAGGGCGCCAACTTCGTCATCCGGCGGACCTACGAGGGGGAGATCCCGGGGTTCTCCCGCGCCGACGCGCTGGCCCTGTTCCGGCGGTTGCTGGAGGGCGAGCGGGGCGCCTACTGGACGTTCCTCGTGCACACCGGGGAGCGGACGCTGGTCGGCGCCAGCCCGGAGGTGCACGTCCGGATGGCCGGCGGCACGGTCGTCATGAACCCGATCAGCGGCACGTACCGCTATCCGGCCGAGGGGCCGACGCCCGAGCACCTGCTGGACTTCCTCGCCGACGGCAAGGAGATCGAGGAGCTGTCGATGGTCGTCGACGAGGAGCTGAAGATGATGTGCACCGTCGGCGACATGGGCGGCGTCGTCGTCGGGCCGCGCCTGAAGGAGATGGCGCACCTCGCGCACACCGAGTACGAACTGCGCGGACGTTCCTCGCTGGACGCGCGGGAGGTGCTCCGGGAGACCATGTTCGCGGCGACGGTCACCGGCTCCCCGGTACAGAACGCCTGCCGGGTGATCGAGCGTCACGAGGTGGGCGGGCGGGCCTACTACGCCGGTGCGCTGGCACTGCTGGGCCGGGACTCCGGGGGCACGCAGACCCTCGACTCCCCGATCCTCATCCGCACCGCGGACATCTCCGCCGACGGCCGGCTGCGGGTGCCCGTCGGCGCGACCCTGGTACGCGGCTCCGACGCGCGCGGCGAGGTCGCGGAGACCCACGCGAAGGCGGCGGGCGTCCTGGCCGCGCTCGGCGTGCGGCCGGCCCGGCCCCGCGAGGAGCGGGCGCTGCCGCGGCTGGCCGACGACCCCCGGGTGCGCGCCGCCCTCGACGGGCGCCGCTCCTCGCTGGCCCCGTTCTGGCTGCGGATGCAGGGGCCGGCCGCGCCGGAGTCGGCACTCGCCGGGCACGCCCTGGTCGTCGACGGCGAGGACACCTTCACGGCGATGCTCGCGCACGTGCTGCGTTCCAGCGGCCTGGACGTGACGGTGCGGCGCTACGACGAACCGGGGCTGCGGGACGCCGTACGGGCGCACCGGGGCCCCCTCGTGCTCGGCCCCGGGCCGGGCGACCCGTCCGACCTCGGCGACCCGAAGATGCGGTTCCTGCGCGAGCTGACCGCCGAGGTGCTGCGCGACCACGGGCAGGGGGTCCTCGGCGTGTGTCTCGGCCACGAGCTGATCGCGGCCGAGCTGGGGCTGGAGATCGTCCGCAAGGAAGTCCCGTACCAGGGCGCGCAGACGACAGTCGACCTGTTCGGACGGCCGGAGACGGTCGGCTTCTACAACAGCTTCGCGGCGCGCTGCGACGACGACGCCCACACGGCGCTGGCCGCGCGCGGCGTCGAGGTGAGCCGGGCCTCCAATGGCGAGGTGCACGCGGTACGGGCGGCCGGGTTCGCCGGGGTGCAGTTCCACCCCGAGTCGGTGCTGACGCTGAACGGTGCCGCGATCGTGCGGGAGCTGATGGCTCAGCTGCGCGGCACCAGCACGTTCTCCGAGCGGCGGCCGGCCGTGTAGTCGAGGACGTTGCCGAGGGTGGTGTCGATGATCTGGCTGACGGCGTCCACCGTGTAGTACGCCTGGTGGGAGGTGACCAGGACGTTGGGGAAGGTGACCAGGCGGGCCAGGGTGTCGTCCTCGATGGCCTCCAGGGACTTGTCGAGGAAGAACACGCCCGCCTCCGCCTCGTAGACGTCGAGGCCGACGCCGGTGAAGCGGCCCTCGCGCAGTTCGGCGACGAGGGCCGCGGTGTCGATGAGGCCGCCGCGGCTGGTGTTCACCAGGACCGCGTCGTCCTTCATCGCCTTCAGCGCCTGCGCGTCGATGAGCTGCTGGGTCTGCGGCGTGAGCGGCACGTGCAGGCTGATCAGGTCGGCCTCGGCGAGCAGTTGCTCCTTGGGGACGTACCGCATGCCGAGCTCCAGGCAGGCCGGGTTCTCGGCGACGTCCCAGCCGAGCAGCCGCATGCCGAAGCCGTGGGCGATCCGGGCGAACGCCTCGCCGATCTTGCCGGTGCCGAGGACGCCGACGGTGCGGCCGTGCATGTCACGGCCCATCAGCCCGTGGAGCCGGAAGTCGAAGTCCCGGGTGCGGCCGGCGGCGCGCACGATACGGCGGTTGACCGCCATGGCGAGGGTCCAGGCGAACTCGGCCACCGAGTAGGGCGAGTAGTACGACACCCTCGCGACGGTCATCGCCAGCCGCTCGGCCACGGGCAGGTCGACGTTGTTGAAGCCCGTCGACCGCTGGGCCACCATCTGGGTGCCGCCGGCCGCGAGGGTCTGCAGGACACGGTTGTTCAGGTCGCAGTTGACGCTGGTGGAGATCACCTCGTAGCCGAGCGCGATGGGCACGGTGTCCTCGTTGAGGAACACGTCGAGGCAGCGGACGTCGTGGTGCCCGGCGAACGCCCGCTCGATGAGGGGCTTCTCGTCGGCCTGCACTCCGAAGGCGAGGATCTCCATACCGGCGAATATACGGCCGGGCACGGCGCGGCGCGCCCCTCGGGGGCGGCGCCGCCGTGCCCGGCACGCGGCGGCGTCGCCCGGCGTGCGGGCCGCCGTCAGCCGAAGAACACCCCCACCTCGGTGTACAGCTGCGGGTCGACGGTCTTCGGGGCGCCCGTCGCCGTGGCGATCGGCACCCGGACGACGTCCGGGCCGCGCAGGGCGACCATCGTGCCGAAGTCGCCCTCGTGGGCGGCGTCGATGGCGTGCAGTCCGAAGCGGGTGGCCAGCCAGCGGTCGTAGGGGCTCGGGGAGCCGCCGCGCTGGAGGTGGCCGAGGACGGTGGTGCGGGCCTCCTTGCCGGTGCGGCCCTCGATCTCCCGGGCCAGCCACTCCCCCACCCCGGACAGCCGCGCCTGCCCGGACCCGCTGGGCGTGAGCACCACATGGCCGTCCCTGGGGCGGGCCCCGTCACCGACGACCACGATGGGCGCGTAGGAGGCGCGGAAGCGGGAGGTGACCCAGGCGCACACCTGGTCCACGTCGAAGGGCTGCTCGGGGATGAGGATGACGTTGGCGCCTCCGGCGAGCCCGGAGTGCAGGGCGATCCAGCCGGCGTCGCCGCCCATCACCTCGACGACCAGGACCCGCTTGTGCGACTCGGCGGTGGTGTGCAGCCGGTCGATGGCGCCGGTGGCGACGCCCACGGCGGTGTCGAAGCCGAGGGTGTAGTCGGTGCCCGGCAGGTCGTTGTCGATGGTCTTGGGTACGGCGACGCAGGGCAGCCCGTGCTCGTCGGCGAGCCGGGCCGCCGTGCCGAGGGTGTCCCGGCCGCCGATCGTGATCAGTGCCTCGACGTCGTGCTTGGCGAGGTTGTCACGGATGCGGCGGACACCGTTGTCGTAGTCGAGGGGGTGGGTGCGCGAGGTGCCGAGGATGGTGCCGCCGCGCGGGAGGGTGCCGCGCACCGCGGGGATGTCCAGGGGGACGGTGTCGCCGTCGAGGGCGCCGCGCCAGCCGTCCACGAACCCGACGAACTCGTGGCCGTACTCCTGTACGCCCTTGCGGACCACGGCCCGCACCACGGCGTTCAGGCCGGGGCAGTCGCGGCCTCCGGTGAGTACTCCGACGCGCATGGGGATGTCCCTTCGCCGCCTTGTGCGTGTGGGTGGTGTGCGTGCGTGTGTCGTGCGCTCACGCTCCACGCTAGCGGGGCGGACGGGGACGACGCGCCGGTTCAGGCGTCGTCGAGGCCCTTTTCTATGGCGTACCTGACCAGCTCCACCCGGTTGTGCAGTTGCAGCTTGCCGAGGGTGTTCTGCACGTGGTTCTGGACGGTGCGGTGGGAGATGACCAGACGCTCGGCGATCTGCTTGTAGCTCAGGCCCTTGGCGACCAGGCGCAGCACCTCGGTCTCGCGGTCGGTCAGCCGGGGCGCGCCGGGTTCGTCGGTGTCGGGGGCGGGGGCCGGCTCGGAGGCGAGCCGGCGGTACTCGCCGAGGACCAGCCCGGCGAGCCCCGGGGTGAACACCGGGTCCCCGTCGGCGGTGCGGCGCACCGCGTCCAGCAGTTCCTCCGTGGACGCCGACTTCAGCAGGTAGCCGGTCGCGCCGGACTTGACGGCCTCCAGCACGTCGGCGTGCTCACCGCTCGCCGACAGGACGAGGACGCGCACCCCGGGGTCGGCGGCCACGACCTCCTTGCAGACCTGGACGCCGGGCTTGGCGGGCAGGTTCAGGTCGAGGACGAGCACGTCCGGCCCGGCGGCCCGGGCGCGGCGCACGGCCTGGTCGCCGTCGCCCGCCGTGGCGACCACCTCGAAGCCCGACTCGGCCAGGTCGCGGGCGACCGCGTCCCGCCACATGGGGTGGTCGTCGACCACCATCACCCTGATCGGGCCGCGCCCCTGGTTCGCACTCATCGCAGTCCTGCCTTCCCCCGGGTGTTCGTCACGTCTTTCGGTACGGTCAGCTCGACCTCGGTGCCCTGCCCCGGGGTCGAGACCAGCTCGGCGGTCCCGCCGAGATCGCGCAGCCGTCCCCGGATGGACTGGGCCACGCCGAGCCGTCCCTCCGTCTCGGCCCGCGCCAGCCGGCCTGCCGGGATGCCGGGCCCGTCGTCCCGTACGGTGACGATCACCGAGTCCGGCTCGTCCTCGACGAGGATCCAGGCGCGGGCGCTCGGGCCGGCGTGCTGCCGCACGTTGTCCAGCGCGGCGCCGACGGCGGCGGCCAGTTCGCGGGCGGCGGCGGGGGGCAGGTCGACCGGGGCGCCGGGCTCGGCGAGCTGGACCCGCTCGCCGGCGTACGGGGAGAGCAGCGCGCGCAGGTCGACGCGGGCGTCGGCGTCCTCGCCGTCGTCCTCCTCGACGAGGCGGACGAACGCACCCTGGGCGGCGTCCTCCGACACCCGGGACACCGGGGTCAGCCCGCCGGAGACCAGGCCGCGCAGCGCCACCTCCTGCTCACCGGCCATCCGGCCCAGCTCGGCCGCCTCCCCGCCGAGTGCGGCGCCGCGCCGCTTCACCATCGCCAGGACCTGGAGCACGCCGTCGTGGATGTCCCGGGCGAGCCGCTCCCGTTCACGGGTGGCGGCCTCGATCTCCAGCGCGCGGGCCAGGGTGCGCTCGGAGGCGCGGGCCACCTCGACGACGTAGCCGATGGCGATGGAGGCGACCCAGACGAGGATCACGTTGTGGACGGTGTCGCGGGCCGGGTGGCCGCGCTCGACGAGGTTGGCGGCGGCGACGGTCGTGGAGGCGAACGCCGCCCAGCGCCAGCCGCCCTTGATGGCGTAGGCGAGGACCGAGCCGGCGGTCCATATCGACGGCAGCGTGGGGCCGCCGTCCTGGATGTGCCGGCCGGTGGCGGCCAGCGGGGTCAGGACGATGCCGGTGAGCGCGATGGCGAGGTCGGCGGCGAGGAAGCGCTTGGTGCAGACGGCGGCGTTCTGCACCCGGGGCAGGGTGGCGAGGGTCCAGAGCGCGAGGACGGCGTAGTAGGCGAGGACGAGGCCGGGGCGGTCGTAGTGGTCGCGGGCGGAGACGTACAGGCCGATCGCGTACAGCATGGTCAGGACGCGGAAGGCGGTGAGGGCACGCCACAGGGGCAGTTCCACCGACATCCGCATGACACGCTCGCGCCGGGCCATGGTCCCCCCTCGTCCGTCTGTCCTGCTCGGCCCCGCCCCGCCCCGGACGGCCCGCCCCCTACTCGGTTCTGTCGCGCTCGGCCTTCTCCTTCTCGGCCTTGTCCCGCTCGGCCTTGTCCCGCTCGGCCTTCTCCTTCTTGGCCTGTTCCTTCTCGGCCTGGGCGAGGGCCTTGTCGGCCTCCTTCTCCGCCTTGGCCGCCTCCGCGATCTGCCGCTTGGCGGCGGTCGCGTACATGTCGACGTACTCCTGACCGGAGAGCTTCATGATCTCGTACATGACCTCGTCGGTCACCGCGCGCAGCACGAAGCGGTCGCTGTCCATGCCCTGGTAGCGGCTGAAGTCCAGCGGCTTGCCGATGCGGATGCCGGGGCGCATGACCTTCGGCATCACCTGGCCGGGCGGCTGGATCTTCTCGGTGTCGATCATGGCGACCGGGACGACCGGGGCGCCGGTGGCGAGGGCCACGCGGGCCAGGCCGCCGGGCTTGCCGCGGTAGAGGCGGCCGTCGGGCGAGCGGGTGCCCTCCGGGTAGATGCCGAACAGCTCACCGCGCTCCAGCACCTCGACACCGCTGCGGATGGCGGCCTCTCCGGCCCCGCGCACGCCCGAGCGGTCCACCGGGAGCTGGCCGACCCCCTTGAAGAAGGCGGCCGTCAGCCGGCCCTTCACCCCGGGCGTGGTGAAGTACTCGGCCTTCGCGATGAACGTCACCTTGCGGTCGAGGACCGCAGGCAGGAAGAACGAGTCCGAGAACGACAGGTGGTTGCTCGCCAGGATCGCGGGGCCCTCGGCGGGCACGTTCTCCAGGCCCTCCACCCAGGGCCTGAAGATCATCTTCAGCGGTCCCCCGACGGAAACCTTCATCGCGCCGTACAACAACCGAGTGCCTCCTGTATGTGTCGAACAGACCTTAACCCGTCGGTGACCCGGCCGGTGCTGCCGAAGGGCCCGAAGGAACCCGGCGGGCCTGGTCGGTGTCGGTGCCGTCGCGTACGGTGAACCTCACGTCCCTCAGTGCACGTCCCTTCGTGAACGTCCCTCCTCAGAAGAACAGGAGACCGAGGTGCCGGTCCTTCCTGGAGCCGAGCCGTACCGCCATGAGGGCGGAGAGGTCGGGGTCCTTCTCTGTCACGGCTTCACCGGTTCCCCCCAGTCGCTGCGCCCCTGGGCCGAACACCTGGCCGGGCACGGCCTGAGCGTGTCCCTGCCGCTGCTCCCGGGCCACGGCACCCGCTGGGAGGACATGCAGCTCACCGGCTGGCCCGACTGGTACGCGGAGGTGGACCGCGAGCTGCGCGTCCTGCGCGAGCGCTGTACCGAGGTGTTCGTAGCTGGGCTGTCCATGGGCGGCGCCCTGGCGCTGCGTCTGGCGGCGCGCCACGGTGACGCGGTCAGGGGCGTGGTGGTGGTCAACCCGGCGAACAAGGTGCACGGGCTGTCGGCGTACGCCCTCCCGGTGGCGCGCCACCTGGTGCGGACCACGAAGGGCATCGCCAGCGACATCGCCCGGCCGGACGGCGCCGAGCTGGGCTACGACCGGGTGCCGCTGCACGCCGCCCACTCGCTGCGGAACTTCTTCCGGCTGGTGGACGGCGAGCTGCCGCAGGTCACCCAGCCGCTGCTGCTCCTGCGCAGCCCGCAGGACCATGTGGTGCCGCCGGCCGACTCGGCGCGGGTGCTGAACCGGGTGTCGTCGGTGGACGTGACCGAGATCCTGCTGGAACAGAGCTACCACGTGGCGACGTTGGACTACGACGCGGACCGGATCTTCGAGGAGAGCCTCTCGTTCATCGGCCGGCTCGCACCCCGGGCCGGGAAGGAAGGGACGACGGCAGGTGGCTGAGCACGACTCCGACCGTGAGGACGGTCTCGAACCGGAGGAGCAGAGCGTGCCCTTCGACGAGGCGGCCGCCTGGGCCGCGATCGTCGCCGGGTACGGGGACGAGCCCCCGGACCCGCCGGGCACCAAGCCCTTCAAGTCGGTCGAGGACCTGGCGCTGCTGGAGTCGCGGGCCAACGACGAGCCGGCCCCGGGCACGGGGACGGCCGGCGCGCAGGACGAGCGGGGCGTGACACGCGAGGAGGGCGAGCCGGAGGCCGATCCGGCCCGCCCGCTCGGCAGCTCGATCTCGTTCGCGCCCGGCGTCGGCGGCCCCCGCGACTACTCGCTCGCGGAGCCCGCCGACGGCGATCTCGGCGAGGACGACGAGGGCCACTTCGTCCCGCCGGAGCCGCCGCCGCTGCCGGCCGCCGACGCCACGGCCAAGTTCGCCTGGCTGGCGGTCATCGGCGGCCCGGTGCTCCTCCTGCTGGCGGTGCTCCTCGGCTGGGACATGACCTGGTGGCTCACCACCCTCGGCATCGGCGGCTTCCTCGGCGGCTTCGCCACCCTGGTGGTGCGGATGCGCACGGACGACGAGGACGACGGGGATCCGGGGCGGGGAGCGGTCGTCTAGCCGACTGGTCCTCGGCGTCCGGCCGGCTGGACGACCGGGACTTCGAGGTCGGCCAGGACCGGGAGGTGGTCCGAGGCCGTCCTCAGGTCCGTGGCGGTGATGCCGGGCAGGGCGGTGGGTACGCCGCAGGCGACCACCTCGACGCCCTTGGTGGCGAAGACGGCGTCGATGCGGCGGTCGGGGCCGGTCTGCGGGAAGGTGTTTTCGCCGCCCCAGGGGGCGGCGGCCACGCTCCAGCAGTCCTGGAGTTCGTCGGTGAGGCGCGCGAAGGCGGGGCCGCCGGGGCGTTCGTTGAGGTCGCCGCCCGCGACGGCGTGGTCCACGTCCATCGCGGCGAGGCGGTCGAGGAGCATGCCGGTCTGTGCGTGGCGTTCGGTGGCGTCGAGGCTGAGGTGACAGCTCACGACGCCGAGGCGGGCGCCGCCCAGGCGGACGACCGCCGTCGAGAAGCCGCGGCGGTGCAGGCCGGGGGTGAGCGGGAGGAGGACGTCCTCCGTGTGCTCGACGGTGGCGCGCAGGGAGCAGAGGAGGGCGGGGCCGGCGGCGGTCGCTCCGCCGGAGAGGACCACGAGGTCGGCGGCTCTGGCCAGGCGGGCCAGTTTCTTGCGCCAGCGGAAGAAGCGGGGGGCTTCCTGGACGAGGACCAGGTCGGGGGCGCACGCCCCGATGACCCGGGCCAGGGCGTTCTCGTCGTCGCGGAGGGAGCGGATGTTGTAGCTCAGGACGCGGATGAGCTCCATGTGGATCAATGTACGCCCACGGGGTGGGGGCGCGGGGGGACTACGCGGCCACCGGTGGTGTGTGGCGTGCCGCGCGCCCCCGCGCCCCTCGGGCAGGACGCCGGTCACATGATCGGGTCGGGCTCCCGCGCCAGGTCGGCGGCGCCGACGAGGCCCGCCTTGTTGCCGAGCCGCGCCGCCAGGACGTCGGCGACCGGGCGCCAGTTGCCCCCGACCAGCCAGCGCTTGTACGACTTGCGGATCGGGTCGAGGACCAGTTCGCCCTCGTCCGACAGGCCGCCGCCGACGATGAAGGCGGACGGGTCGAAGAGGGAGGCGAGGTCGGCGAGGCCGGCGCCCACCCAGCGGGCCAGCTCGCGGTAGGAGTCGACGGCGACCTTGTCGCCCTGGCGGGCGGCCATGGAGATGTGCTTGCCCTCGATGCCGTCGGGGGTGCCGTCGCCGAGGCCGAGCAGGACCTCCGCGTTCTCCGGGGTGGCGTTGGCGCGCTGCTTGGCGTACCGGACCAGGGCCCGGCCCGAGGCGTACTGCTCCCAGCAGCCCTGGGAGCCGCAGCCGCACAGCAGGCCGTCCGGCACCATGCGGATGTGGCCGAACTCGGCGGCGACGCCGAAGTGGCCGCGGCGCAGCTTGTTGCCGATGATGATGCCGCCGCCGAGGCCCGTGCCGAGGGTGATGCAGATGACGTTGCGGTGGCCCTTGCCCGCGCCGAACTTGTACTCGCCCCAGGCGGCGGCGTTGGCGTCGTTCTCCACGACGACGGGAAGGCCGGTGCGCTCCTGGACCTTCTCCTTCAGCGGTTCGTTGCGCCAGTCGATGTTGGGGGCGAAGTAGACGGTGGAGCGCTGCCGGTTGACGTACCCGGCGGCTCCGATGCCCACGCCGACGATCGCGTGCCCGGCCCGCGCGCCGTCCACCGCGGAGGCGATGGCGTCCACGATGGCCTCGGGCGTGGTGGGGGTCGGCACCTTGAAGGTCGACAGGATGTTGCCTTCCTCGTCGACCACGCCGGCCGCGATCTTCGTGCCGCCGATGTCGACGCCGATGGTGAGTCCCATGAATCCCTCAGTTTCGGTCGAGCCCCGCTAGGGCCAACCGTACCCGAGGCGGGAGTCAGTCCAAGTCGATGTGCTGCCCCGGGCCCCCGTCCTCCCCGCGGTCGGTGCGGTCGGGCCGGTCGCGGACGTCGTCGAGGCCGGTGTCGCGGGTGGTCCAGCGGTGCTCGTGGGACTGGACGGCCGAGCGGTAGGCGGCGAGGAGTTCGCCGCCGGCGGCGGCCAGGTGGTCGATGACGTCCGGGTTGCGTTCGATGACCGGTTCCACGGCGGCCTTGGCCTGGCGGACGACCTGCCGCACCACCTGCTCGGCCGCCGGTCCGGCGACCGAGCCGAGCAGCGGGGAGCGCAGTCCGGAGAGCCGGTCGGCGACGGCGTCGACGAACTTGCGCAGTTCCTCGGCGGCGGAGCCGGGCGGCGGGCCGTACTCCGTGCGGCGGCGGGCCTTCTCGGCCGCCAGGTCCTCGGCGCAGGCGGTCGCCCAGGCGTCGGCGTCGGCGGCGCGCTGAGCTTCTCCGACGGGCTCCTGCGCGGTGCCGTCGTTCTCGGGGCGCTCTTCGCTCATGACGGACTCCTGACTACGGTTCGTCTCTCCGACGTTACCCGAACGGCGGTACGGGGTTCACCGTGCGCGCGGCCACAGCTCGGGGTCCGGCGCGAACCGGACGGACAGCTCGCCGTCGCGCAGTCCGGCGCCGTCGACGGTGCAGCGGCGCAGCGCGGAGGGCAGCGCAAGGATGCGGCGGTGGGGGCCGGCGGTGACGACGAGTTCGTCGCCGCGCCGGACCAGGTCGAGGTCGTCGCGTATGGCGCCGGGCAGGGGGATGCGCCATACGAAGACCCGGTCGGCGCCCTCGGCGGCGGGCCGGTCGGCGACCGGCCACTCGACCGGGGGACGACCCGTGTTGACGGGACCCGGGTCGAGGGCGGCGAGGTCGTCGGCGCCGCGGGGGTCGCGGCCGAGGTGGGCGAGGGAGCGGACGTCGTCGTAGGTGTCCGTCCATTCCTGGAGCGTCTTGCGCTGCTGGGCGGCGAGTCCGGCGAGCCAGCCGTCGCTGCCGGTGCCGGGCTCGGGCAGCAGGCGGTTGGCGATCAGGGACTCGGCGCGCAGACCGCGCAGCGCGAGGCCGAGGGCGGCGTCGCGGACGGCGTCGGCGCCGGCCGGGCCCGGTTCGGCCACCAGCCGCACGGAGGTGCCGGGGTCGGTGACGACGGCGTCGACGGCGGCCAGCTCCAGGTCCCAGCGGGCCGCGGTGTCGTACAGCCACTCCGCGGGCATGGGGACGCCGGCGAGACGGCCGAGGACCGGGCGCAGGGCGCGGGCCGCCTGCCGTTCGGGGGGCAGCAGGCGGCGCAGGTAGCGGCGCAGTTCCTCGGGCAGGGACAGCAGGGCCAGGGCCTGGGGCGCCGGGGGGAGGTCCACGACCAGCAGGTCGTGCCGGTCGGCGAGGGCGGCGTCGCGCAGGGCGCGCAGCAGGGCGAGTTCCCCGGCGCCGGGCAGCGGGGTGACCTCCTCGGGGTCCAGCCGGGAGGCGCCCAGCAGGTCGAGGACGGTGGAGGCGCGCTCCTGGAAGGCGGCGAGGTCGTCGCGGAAGGCGGCGGCGGGGTCGGGCCGCCAGGCGGTGAGGTGCGGGCCGGCCGTCACGGGTGCGGCTCCGGTCCGCACGCCCAGCGCCGCGCCGAGGGTGTCCGAGCGGTCGGCGCTCAGGACGAGGGTGCGGGTGCCGTCGGCCGCGGCGGCGCGGGCGGTGGCCGCCGCGACGGTCGTCCGGCCGGAACCGCCGGGTCCCGTGATCAGGAGGGTGCGCATGCTCTGAACGGTAGTGGAGAGCCGGGGGCCGGCCGGTCGCCCGGCTCCCCGTGGCCGGCCGGCTACTCGCCCGATTCCACCCGCTTCTTCAGGCCGGCCAGCGCGCGGTCGATGATGACCTTCTCCGCCTTGCGCTTGATCATGCCGAGCATGGGGATCTTGACGTCGACGGTCAGCGAGTAGGTGACCTCGGTGGCCCCGTCACCGGCCGGCTTCAGCAGGTAGGAGCCGTCCAGCGAGCGCAGCATCTGCGACTTCACCAGCGTCCAGGAGACCTCGTTCGCGCCGGTCCAGGTGTACGCCAGCGTCTGGTCGTCCTTGATCGCCCCGGCGTCCATGACCAGCCGCACCTGCTCGGCGCGCCCCCCGGCGTCGGTGGCGAGGACCTCCGCCTCCTTCACCTCGCCGGTCCAGTCCGGGTAGCGGGCGAAATCGGCGATGACCGCCATGACGTCGGCCGGCGCCGCCTCGATGGTGATACTCGAACTGGTGTGTTCCGCCATCGCCTTGGCTCCTCCGGATGCGGGCCGATACTGGGGTACGTGCCGCACGCGCCGCGCACGCGTGTGCAGCGTGAAGGCTACCGCGCACCCGGCCGCCCGTTGACACCGCCCACCTGCGCGCTCTCACCACTCCAGCGCCCAGGGGCGCCCACTGCCCGCGAAGTGCCCGACGTTCACGCACTCCGTGGCGCCGATCCGCATCCGCCGGACCAGCGGCTGGTGGACGTGCCCGAACAGGGCGTAGCGCGGCCGGGTCCGGCGGATCGCGTCGAGCAGCGCGCGGCTGCCCCGCTCGAAGCGGCGCGCCACCGTGTCGTAGACCAGTTCGGGCACCTCCGGGGGGATGTGGGTGCACAGCACGTCCACCTCCCCGACGGCCTCGATCTTCGCGGCGTACTCCTCGTCGCTGATCTCGTACGGCGTCCGCATGGGGGTGCGCAGGCCGCCGCCGACGAAGCCGAAGACCCAGCCGCCGATCTCGGCCCGCTCCCCGTCGAGGACGGTGGTGCCGGGTCCGGCGTACTCGCGCCACAGCGGCGGCATGTCGACGTTGCCGTACGTGGCGTAGGTGGGGGTGGGGAACGCGGCGAACAGTTCGGCGTACTGCTTGCGCACCGCCTGTTCGATCACCGTCGCGCGGTCGGTGCCGATCCCCGCCCACAGTTGCGCGCCGAGCTCCCGCGCCTCCTCGTAGCGGCGGGCGGTGCGCAGTTCGACGATGCGGGTGGCGTTCTCCGCGCCGAACAGGTCGGGGAAGATGCCGCGCGAGTGGTCGGCGTAGTCGAGGAAGAGGACCAGGTCGCCGAGGCACACCAGGGCGTCCGCGCCCTCGCCCGCCCGGGCCAGGTCGCGGGCGTTGCCGTGCACATCGCTGACCACGTGGACGCGGGTGCCGCGGCCACCGGTGGAGGGGGATGCCATGTCGATCAAGGGTAGGCGGGTGCGGCGGGCGTGAACAGGGGCGGGTCCGCCCGCGCGCCCCCGGTTACTGGCTAGTCGTCAACGGCCTCGACTACCGTACGGACGAAGAAGCCCCATCCGTGTGACGCAGGGAACATCTCGCCGGGACCCCCTGTCGAAAAAGCCATACCGGCGGGTAACGTCCGGTCGGTCCAGTCGTGCTCAGGATTTCAACCAGCGGGTCCCCGACCCGTCGGCCGGCCTCCTGGGCACTTGCCCGAGCCTTGGACCGCACCGTCGCAGCACACAACGTCGTGGCGCCGGCGCCCTATGAGGAGCAGCAGTCTTGCGCGAGTTCAGCCTTCCGGCTTTGTACGAGGTCCCTGCGGACGGCAATCTCACCGACATCGTCCGCAGAAACGCCGCGCAGCACCCGGACGTGGCCGTGATCGCCCGCAAGGTCGACGGCGTCTGGCAGGACGTGACGGCCACCGCCTTCCTCGCCGAGGTGCGCGCCGCAGCCAAGGGGCTCATCGCCGCCGGGGTGCAGCCGGGCGACCGGGTGGGCCTGATGTCGCGCACCCGGTACGAGTGGACGCTGCTGGACTTCGCCATCTGGAGCGCCGGCGCGATCACCGTCCCGGTGTACGAGACCAGTTCGCCGGAGCAGGTGCGGTGGATCCTGTCGGACTCGGGGGCGACGGCGATCGTCACCGAGCTGGACAACCACACGGCGGCCGTGGAGGCGGTGCGTGAGGCGCTGCCCGCCCTCAAGCACGTCTGGCAGATCGAGGCCGGCGGCATCGAGGAGCTGGGCCGGCTCGGGCAGGACGTCGCCGACCGGACGGTCGAGGAGCGCAGCTCGCTCGCCAAGGCGGACGACCCGGCGACCATCGTGTACACCAGCGGCACCACGGGCCGGCCCAAGGGCTGTGTGCTGACGCACCGCAACTTCTTCGCGGACTGCGGCAACGTGGTGGAGCGGCTCCGCCCGCTGTTCCGCACCGGCGAGTGCTCGGTGCTGCTGTTCCTGCCGCTCGCGCACGTCTTCGGCCGGCTGGTGCAGATCGCCCCGATGATGGCGCCGATCAAGCTGGGCTGCGTCCCCGACATCAAGAACCTCACGGACGAGCTGGCCGCGTTCCGGCCGACGCTGATCCTGGGTGTGCCGCGGGTCTTCGAGAAGGTCTACAACTCGGCGCGGGCCAAGGCGCAGGCGGACGGCAAGGGCGCGATCTTCGACCGGGCGGCCGACACCGCGATCGCGTACAGCAAGGCGCTGGACGCCCCCTCGGGCCCGTCGATCGGGCTGCGGATCAAGCACAAGGTGTTCGACAAGCTGGTCTACGGCAAGCTGCGCGCGGTGCTCGGCGGCCGGGGCGAGTACGCCATCTCGGGCGGCGCCCCGCTGGGCGAGCGGCTGGGCCACTTCTTCCGCGGCATCGGCTTCACGGTGCTGGAGGGCTACGGCCTGACCGAGTCGACCGCGCCCACCGCGTTCAACCCGTGGGACCGCCAGAAGATCGGCACGGTCGGCCAGCCGCTGCCGGGTTCGGTGATCCGGATCGCGGACGACGGCGAGGTGCTGCTGCACGGCGAGCACATCTTCAAGGAGTACTGGAACAACCCGGGCGCGACGGCCGAGGCGCTGACCGACGGCTGGTTCCACACCGGTGACATCGGCACCCTCGACGAGGACGGCTACCTGCGCATCACCGGCCGCAAGAAGGAGATCATCGTCACCGCGGGCGGCAAGAACGTCGCCCCGGCCGTGATCGAGGACCGCATCCGGGCGCACGCGCTGGTCGCGGAGTGCATGGTGGTGGGCGACGGCCGGCCGTTCGTGGGCGCGCTGGTGACCGTCGACGAGGAGTTCCTGGGCCGTTGGTGCGCCGACCACGGCAAGCCGGCGGGTTCCACCGCGGCGTCGCTGCGCGAGGACCCGGACCTGCTCGCGGCGGTCCAGGCGGCGGTCGACGACGGCAACGCCGCGGTGTCGAAGGCGGAATCGGTGCGGAAGTTCCGCATTCTCCCCTCCCAGTTCACGGAGGACTCGGGCCACCTCACCCCGTCGCTGAAGCTCAAGCGGAACGTGGTGGCGAAGGACTACGCGGACGAGATCGAGGCGATCTACGCCAAGTAGTCCACGTAGTCCACGGCTCGCCGGCGGTGTGTCATGGCGCGGTGTCCTCGGCGAGGACCCGCGCCATGGTGCGTTCGGCGAGGGCGGTGATCGTGACGAACGGGTTCACCCCGATCGAGCCGGGGATCAGCGAGCCGTCGGTGACGTAGAGCCGCGGGCACCCCTTGACCCGGCCGTAGTCGTCGGTGGCCTCGCCCAGCACGCAGCCGCCGAGCGGGTGGTACGTGAAGTCGTCGGCGAAGACGCGGCCGGCGGCGCCGAACAGGTCGCAGCGGTAGATGGTGCCGTTGGCCGCGTTGATCCGGTCGAAGAGGTTGCGCGCCATGCCGGCGGAGACGGCGCTCTGGGCGCTGCTCCATCCCAGCCGCACCGACCCTGACGAGGCGTCGTACGTGAACGACGCCCGCTCGGGGTTCCCGGTGATCGCCAGGTAGAGGCTGACCCAGTGCTCCAGGCCGGTGGGCAGCGGGGCGATCTCCGCGAAGACCGGGTTGGCGGCGTTGTCCCAGTCGTCGATGCCCATGACCGGCATGGTCGACTGGTGGGCCCCGACGGTGTCCCACAGGTGGTTGGCGCGCCCGAGCATCACGTTGCCGTTCGGGCCCCAGCCGGCGCCGGCCCGGGCGTCCAGGTCGGGCAGGGTGCCGGTCTCCCGGGCGCGCACGAGGAGTTCGGTGGTGCCGACGCTGCCGGCGCCCAGGAACAGCCGGTCGCAGGCGTACTGGCCGGTCCCGACGACGGTCCCGGTGTCGTCGATGCGGTCGGCGGTCAGGACGTAGCCGCCGTCGGCCGCCCTGGCGATGCCGGTGACCCGTTCCAGGGTGTGGATGGTGACGTTGCCGGTGCCGAGCGCGGCGGCCAGGTAGGTCTTGTCCAGGCTGCGCTTGCCGTGGTTGTTGCCGTAGATGACCTCGCCCGCGAGGGCCGACTTCGGCGCCGTGCCCTCGGCCTCGCGCCGCATGTGGTCGAAGTCGTAGACGTTGGGCACGAAGGTGGTCCGCAGACCCGCCTTGCGGGCGTGCCGGCGGGAGACGCGGGTGAAGCGGTACCACTCGGTGGACTCGAACCAGGCCGGGTCGACGGCGTTGACGCCGAGTGCGGCGCGGGCGCGCGGGAAGTAGGTGCCGTACATCTCGTCGGCGTCCACGGTCGGGAACTGCCGGGTGAAGTAGGCGCGGGAGGGGGTGACGGCCATGCCACCGTTGACCAGGGAGCCGCCGCCGACGCCGCGGCCCACGTACACCGACATGTGGTCGAAGCGGACGCGGTCCAGGACGCCTGGGTAGCGGCCGATGTCCCTGTTGACGACGTCCAGCCACAGGAAGGTGGCCAGGGGGGCCTCGGTGCGGGTGCGGAACCACATGGAGCGGTGGTCGGGGTCGGTGGTGGAGCAGAACACCCGGCCGTCGGGGCCGGGGGTGTTCCACAGACGGCCCATCTCGATCACCAGGGTGCGGATGCCTGCCTGCCCGAGGCGGAGGGCGGCCACGGCGGCGCCGTAGCCCGAGCCGACCACGATCGCCGGTGCGGCCTCCACGGGGGCGGGCTGCTGCGCCCGGGCCGAGGCCAGGCCGACGCGGGTGAAGCCGAGGGTGGCCGCGGTCTGCAGGGCTGCCATGCCCAGGATGTGACGTCTCGTCAAGTGACGATGTATCAGTTTTGCTGTCATGTGGCGGAGCATGGGCGGATTTCGCCATTCCGCCAAGGGGTGGCGCACGGTCGACGGTGCGGTGGGGTGCGTGCCGGGCGTCGCGACGCCGCGGAGAGCCGCCGGAAGGT
>NZ_JBYIQX010000080.1:0-11277 GCF_057707805.1 Streptomyces sp. bgisy159
CGACCGCCTGCTGGCCTGCGGAGAGGGTGTCCCATCGTCGTCCCCAGCACGGGGTGCGGACGGTGCCGCCGGCGCCTCGGTATCCCTTGTCGGCCCAGCACGGGATGTCTGCCTCGGCGAGGGCGTCGACGATGCCGTGTTCGCGAGCCGCGCGGATGTCGATCACGAACCGTTCAGTGTCGGAGATCCGCACCTCCTTGACCCGCATGTTCTGGGCGATCTCGCCGTAGCGGCCCTGGCGGGACAGGGCGGCCTTCACCTCCGGGCTGCCTGAGCGGAGTTTCTCGCCGACGATGTAGGCGTTCTCGCCCTGGCGGAGGTAGCGGCGGTTGCGTTCGCTGGAGAATCCCCGGTCGGTGACCCGCACGATCTTGCTCAGGGTCCAGTCCCGTATGTCGTCCTTGACCTGCCGGATCAGCTTCTGGTCACCGGTGTTGCCGGGCCAGGACCAGACGCGGACCGGGATCCCGTCCCGGGTGACGGCCATGCCGATCACGATCTGCGGCAGGTCGTCGCGGGAGTCCTTCGACTTCCCGAAGGTTCTGAATCCGGCCTGGTCAGGGGCGTCGCCGCTGCCGTCCGGGGCGGTGGGGCATCGTCGGCGGCGGTCAGTAGGCGGCCCTTGTCGTCGCGGGCGGCCGGCTCGTCAGGCTCCTCCAGTTCGAAGTAGGCGCGGTGGTGTCGAAGAACAGCAGGTCGACCTCGAGGTTGAGAAGGTTCGCGACCTCGTCGAACACCCGTTTCTCCAGGTCGTCCTGGACTTCGTGGAGCCAGTCCATCGCCCGGTAGCAGGCGTCGTCGTCGGTGGCCGGCAGGCCGTCGACATGCACGTCGTGCGTGACCCAGTCCGCGGCGGCCAGCTTCGACGACGGGGCCAGGGCCCGGTTCGCGACCATGGAGAACAGCACCCGCTCGGTCACCGACACGTCCCGGCGTCGGCCCCGTTTGGGCTGCCCGACCTGCCCGACGATCCTGTCGATCCTCAGCCGCCGCCAGAGATGATCGAGGACGTAGGTGCCGCCGAACGGGACCGACGAGACGAACTCCAAGTCACCCGCCGCGGTCGACGCCAGTGCCTCGCCCGGTTCCAGCAGCCGCGATAGAGACGCGACCAGGCGCTTCACCGCGTCCCGGTCGAGGTCGTCCTCACGGCCGAACGTGAACAGGACCCTCGGGACCGCCCGGCCCTTCACCGGATCCCACTCGTTGTGGGCCAGGTGCAGGTACCGGACCGTGCCGGACTTGTTCTCCCGCTTCGCCGTCTTCACATACACGACTCCAGAACCTACGGAGCAACTCCAGGTCAGCGCAGGTGAATCCGCAGAATCGCGTCTCTAGGCGATCCCGGCCGCGTGACCAGCCTCCAGCCCACTGACCTGGAGGTGGTGTGCGTGAGCGGGATGCTCGCGCACACCATCGACCTGCTCTCAGTTCCTAGCGAAGAATCCGAGCTCGCTCTTCCCGAGCCCACCGACCACCAAGGCACGGTCAAGGAAGCGATTGTACTCCTCGCACGCCGTCTCAGGAAGCAGCGCGCAGCCGTGACAGGCGGCAAGGTTGCAGGACCCGGGACCTTGGCCCTTGCTCTCGATGCACACCGGGTCCGAGGAGCACCACGCAGCGTGAGCCAGGGCGTTCTCCAGCACTCCCTCCAGTCGGCCGGGCTCGCCCATTCGAACCAGGCCGCCCAAGGTGCCCTCGGAGTCCCCGGCGGCGGTGTAGATGAGTATGCCGGCCATGCCGTCCGGGCCGGGGCTCACGTAGAGGCGCTCCCTGAGTGAGGCCGAGCTGTAGCCGCACTCGTAGGTGAGCTCGTTGATGAGCAGGTGCGCCAGTGTGTGCAGGAGGATGAAGCGCGGCGACAACTCTCGCTTGGTCAGGCCGCGCTGTTCGGCTAGGTCCGAGAAGCGTTGTGTGAGTAGTTCAGCCTGCGCCAGAACTCCCCGACGCTCCTCCCACGCGCCCAGAGACGCCGTGTCGAGTTCCAGGTATATGCCCTCGCCGCTGACAGCGTATGCGGGAAGCCAGTTGCCACCCGGGCGGGCAGGTGTGCGGCGCAGCAGTGCCTTGCGGGACGCGTCATCATAAGGGGACTCCGCGAAAACGCGGTTGAAACCCCATAGCACCCGAGTCTCGCGGAGCTTTTCTACAAGCCTCACGCGGGCGAAGGCGGAGGCAATGCTGGGCGCGTACTGTCCGCGGGGCTCGCGTACAACCAGTTCCTCAGACTCGATCGCACCGCGCAGCGTCTGGTACTCGGTGGCGCGGAATGGAGCTGGGTCCTGCGCGGAGCCGGGCTCCTCTGTCTCTGAGGCTCCGGATTCGGACCGTTGCAGCACGGCCAGTGCGCGGGCGATCTCCTCGTCGCTGAAGTCGTCGAGGAGGAAGGCGTTCCCCTGGGCCGCTTTCCGGAGCATGTGGGCAGGCAAAGCCTCTCCCTTGTCAAGGAAGACTGCTGCCCTCTGCCGGGCCTGTACGATCGCCCCGTCCTGGAGGACAGCGAGCACCTTTGGATCGGCGGTCGACGCGGCCATCTCTGGCACGAATATGGAACTCTTCAGGAGCGAGTAGTAGACGTTCGCGGCGCCGCGCAGGCTGCCGCGGAGAGGACTCCCGCACGGCTCCCCTTCGCGGTCGATCCCTAGCCAGGGCGCCCCGCCGCGGCACAGGTACGCTGGCCCGCCCGGCTCGAGCTCTTCCGAGAGGAACGTGGAAGGGCCGCTCTCGGCACTACTCCTTGTTGATGTGATGCCTTCCAGGCTGCGGGTCGCGTTGCAGGAACAGGACACCCGTTGGGAGGCCAGAGTGCCGCCGCCGGAGGACCGCAGTGAGAGGCTGTGCCCCCGGCAGGAGGGCGTCGCTGACTTATGCGTCCATTCGAACCAGGGGAAGTCCTGGAGGTGCCCTCGCTCACAGATTGCGACGAAGGGCACTTGGGCAAAGAAGGGATTGCGGCCGGAGGACTCATGCTCCTTGCAGGCCGGGCGGTTCTCCTGGTGGAGCCGGTCCTTGGCCAGCTTGCGGCAGCGCGGGCAGAAGCCCCAGGTGGGGAATCGGAGGACCGGGACGGTAAGACCGGTGTTGACCCCATCCTCCGAACGGGTGCGGTAGTCCGGAGGAGAGTAGAGCGCGTCGATACCGAGATGCTGTTCCAGGCGCCACTCGTGGATACGGAACTCTTCCTGGTTGCGGTCGTCTCCACGCGGAAACCAGTGGTCGAGGCCTGCCGTGATGACTGACGTCCCGTCGGACAGCACGTGCATGGCCCCGGGGCCAAACGGGGCGACCATCTGGGAGCGCCGGACCTTGCCGCGGATCATGACTGTCCTTCCTGGATCGCGTACTCCGAGGTGACTTCGATCTGGCACTCGGCGTCGACGCCGCGCATGGAGGAGGGGATCGCCCAGGTCATACTCTGGGCCTGCTCGTCCGCGTACTGGCCAAGGGGGCGCAGGAGCTGGTCGCTGCTGACCATGGGCCCGAAGTCGCCCCAGTGCCCGGGCTGCCACGCCTCCCACTCCTTGCGCATCCTGTCCAGGATGTCGGCTGTGCGGTCGGCTTCTTCGGAGTCGCAGAAGTCGACCCGGTCGAGGAGAAGCTTTCTGGCAGCTTCCCAGCCCTCGGCGGGGAACGGCTGAGGCTCAAGCGCCTCCGGTCCGGTCTGCCGGATGTAGGCAACCGCGACTGCGCGCAGGGCCCGGTCCAGGGCGGGCGGGGCGAACGGGGTGGAGCTGGTCGGTTCGACCTGCGCGTACAGGCGTTCGTGGTAGCTGCGGAAGCGCTCGAAGTGGCTGCGGTCTCGGGGTTTACCGGCCCCGTACAGGGTGACGACCAGTCCGGGAATGCGTCGTCCTACGCGACCGGTGACCTGGATGTACTGAGAGGTGCTCTTGGGCTGGCCGACAACGGCCATGAGTGAGAGACGGGGGATGTCGATGCCGACCTCAATCAGGCTGGAGGCCAGGCAGGCGTCTACGGCCCGCTGTTCGTCCGTGAGCTGCCGCTCGAGCTTCTGGATGGCTTCGGGGATCTGGTCCTGCCGGAGGCGGCTGGTCATCTCCTCGACCCAGTTGAGGTAGCGCATCCCGGTGCGGTCCGTCTCTGAGCGGTTGTTGATGGTCCTCAGGTAGTCGGGGATGTCGGACTGCATGAGCGACAGCGAGTTACCGAGCTCACGGAGGCTGTTGAAGAAGGCGAGCAGCGTCCACCAGGGATCGCGGAGGCCTTCGGGAAGGTCCTTGGCGGCCTGGAGCAGGGCGGCGAACGTGCGGACTTGTGTGGTCTGCATGGAGCCGAGGGCAGGAGCGTGCACGCCGATGTAGCGCCGCCCCGGCTTGAGTGTGCCGGTCTCCGGATCCCGGTCGTAGACGGCGAAGAAGGAGTCGGAGGCGTCGATGCCGTGCGGCGGGAAAAGGTGTACCTGATCACGGCCGTAAAGGGCCTTGACCTGCTCCTCGTGCCGCCGGATCGTCGCGGTGGAGGCGACGATCTTGGGGAGAATGCGCGTGCCGTCTCGCCGGTCGGTGCACAGTTCTTCGATGACGCCCTCGTAGAGGCCCGTGAGGGAGCCGAGCGGGCCGGCGATGAGGTGCAGCTCGTCCTGGATGATCAGGGAGGGGGGCGAGTAGGCCCGGGAGCCGTCCGAGCCGAGGCCGTCGGCTCCGAAGCCGAACAAGGCCCGTGCTTTGGGCCGCCAGGCAACAAGGGCGAACTTGTCCACCGTTCCGATCACGAGTGTCGGCCGGTGCTCGTAGAGGTCATCGTCAACCACGTAGACGGGCAGTGGCGAATCTTCCGTGGAGAAGCGGCACTCATTGTCCGGGCAGATGAAGCGCACGGTTCCGCGGTACTCCGTGTACCCGGCTACGGGTGTACGGGCCGCTGCTCCGGTGCGCCGACCGGTCCTACGGCGGCGCTGCGCGGGCGCGGTGTCTTCCTCCTGGCTGGGGACGGGGCCCATCTGAGCTGAGCACCAGGGACAGCGCAGCAGCAGGAACGGGTTCTCCTGCTCTCCGCGGTGGAGCCTGCCAAGTGCTGATTTCGCATCCGCGCGTCGGTTGGGAGTGGTCTCGCCACCCACCCAGATCCCGATCGAGAAGGGGACCGTTCCGAGGTCTGGCGTGTCTGCGCGCAGCTCCTCAAGCGCGCAGACGAGAGCGGCGGCGCGCAGGAATTGCTGAGCGGTCAGCAGACGCAGCGTATAGCGCATGAGGACGGTGACACTCGTGTCACTGGGATTGCGCAGACGACGGAGCAGCATCGTGAAGGCAGACAGTCCGAGGTAGGCCTCAGTCTTGCCACCGCCGGTGGGGAAGTAGATGAGGTCAACAACCTCACGGTCGCCATGGAGGGGATCGGCACTTGAGGGGACGGCGGCCAGGAGGAACGCGATCTGGAAGGCACGCCAGTTCCCCTTGCCCTTGCGGCGGGCCTCGTTCTCATCCGGCTGGAGCCCCTCCACCTGGAACCGCCCGTCGACGGACTGCGTCGGACGCAGATCGGCCCCGGAGCGTAGCTGCTGGCGCAGCATGGCACGGTTTGCCATCCGGAAGGCACGGCCCAGGTCGCTCCGGGCGTCACGGACCAGTTCGAGCCCTTCTCGCATCCGGCCCAGAGCCTTGCGGCAGCCTTCTATGTGCTGCGCGGCGGTCGGCCGGAACCGCTCGTCGAGGCCGGCAGCCTTCTCTTCGAGTCCCTCAATCCACTCCGCGTACGCGCCGACAACCTGCTCCAGGCGCTCAGGACCGCCAGGGCTGTCCCCAGAGAGCTGCTCCATAGAGACAGTGAGCGGGCTGCCGTTCTGCCGGATGTCGGGGGTGATGCTGGGTGCCTCGTACCAAGGCAGAGGGTCGGCCTTGGCCCAGGCGGCCCGGCCCCCTGCGGGGTCGGCCCAGTCCGCAGCACAGCCATGCCCCACGGCAAAGGTCCGTGCTTCCCGGTAGAGCAGATTGAACGAGGCGTCGTCCGGGTGCCTCTCGGCTTCGGCAGCCTCCGGGTAGGGGGCGAGCCATCCGCCCTGCGGCTCGACGGTCATCTCGGCCTGGAACAGGCTCACAGCATCGAGTGGCTGGGTTCCGGGGACCGTCCGGTTGACGAGGGCGACTGTGATCAGCCTGCCGTCCTCGTGGCTGCGCACGTTGACGATCAGCTCCAGGTCCAGCCCGTCAATGCCGCGCGAGTCGTCCGCGTCCGGCTGCGGCTTCCGCAGGACGCGATTGGCCGTGGCGATCTCGTCCGCAGACAGCTTCCAGACCGCCGTAACGGGGCTGCGTACCCACCACCGCCGCGCTTCGCCCGCCACAAGCACGTTCTGGCGCCGGTAGCGGCCTCCTGTGAAGACGATGCGGAGAGCCGTACCGCTCCCGCCCGCCAGCATGAACGACAGGCCCATGGTGCTGGGACGTCGGTCGTTCGCGCCGGCGAGGTCGAAGTCGTCGTCCTCAGGCGGCGCGCCGACCGTGCGCTGCGCAGCTTCCTGCAGGCCCTCGAAGACTTTTCCGTCGAGCTCACCGTCCACGAGACCGGCGACGACCGTGCGATCCTCGTCCGCGGGCTGATCAGTGCCCTCGGCGGGGTACAGGACGCCGACGCCGTACCGCACCAGCGGGGCCCGGTCGAGGATCTCCTCTCCGGACCCGGGGTCCACCCATGGGCCGCGGGCTTCCTCCCAGTTGCCGAACTGTTCCCGGTCGAGGGACTTGCCGGCTGGCGCAGGGCCAAGTAGCTCGGCCCTCAGGGCGTCGATAACGTCCTCACGCGGACCGAGGTGGTCGCTGATGGTCATGCTGCCTTCTCCTTGAAGACCTGCTGGCGGAAGCCGGGGCGTGCGTTCTGGGACATCAGCACCGTGAGTTCGTCCCTGGCGCGGGAGGCGCCCACATAGAAGAGCGTCTGTTCACGCGCCGACCCGAAGGAGGCGATATCAGTGAGGATGACCGCTGGGGAATCCAGGCCCTTGAACGCGTGCACTGTCCCGTACCGCACCGCTCCCGGCCGCGGGGAGCCGAAGGGCACGAGCCGGTTCCGCCAACGGGGGTCCTGGCAGCTGCCGGCCGCGCTCTGGTCATTACGCAGCGGTGACAGGACGACGATGTCCTCGGGCCGGAACCCTTCGCGAGTGAGCTGGGTGAGCCTGTCCGCCAGTAGCCGCTGCTGTTCCTTACTGTCCGTCCACCACAGGTGCTCTGCGGTCCGGTCGTTGGAGGGCCGCAGCGTTCCGGCGTAGCCCGGGTCGAGGTCGGACGTCGCTTCCACGTAGAAGGTGATGTCGGGGACGCTCCTGCAGTTGTGACGCAGTATGAATACCGCTGGCTCGCCCGCTGTCCGCCCGTGGAGGGCTTCCATTCCTTCACCGCCGGAGTCATAAAGGGCCTGGCGCGTGAAGTCACCGAAGGCCAACCACTGACCGCTAGACAAACCTCCGCGCAAGGAGGAGTCGAGGACGTTGAGGTAGGACTCGCGCATCAGGTCCTGTGCCTCGTCGATGACCAGCACATCGAACGGCGGGCCGTCGCGCTCCAACAGGGCTTCCAGAGCGAGGTCGGGAAGCTCCTCGGTGAAGAACCCGTCGTCTCCGCTTGCCGCAGGGCGTGCAGCGGGAACCAGTCCCGCCATGTAGGAGTGCAGGTGAGCAGCCGTGATCCCCTCCACCCCGGCGGTCTCTTCTTTGAGCCAGCGGCCCAGCTGCCGGTTGAAACAGCACAGCAAGACCCTCAGACCACTTCCGGCGAACCGCCGCGCCGCTTCCACGGCAACGAAAGTCTTGCCTGTTCCTGCGGCGCCGCGGACCAGGCACCGCCGGTTGGCGGCGATCATGTCAAGCACCTCGTACTGCTGCTTCGTGAAGGTCTGGGTCTCCCGCTCCATCCGCTGCCGCCGCAGCTTGGGAGGTTCGGCAAACTCGAATGAGGGCCGCAGCGCCTCCAGGATCCGGTCGGTCTGGCCGGCGTCGGGAGCGGCGGATGCCGGGTTGAACCAGCCTGCTGTGGGAGTCGAGGCGAGGTGCGCGCGGTGGGCGTCCAGTCCCCCGATGATCAGAGCAGAAACGGGACGGCTGTGCAGGGCCACTGTGTCGATGGCCTGCCATGAGTGCCACTCCATGGGGCCTGACACCGCGAACCGGCTGTGTGTGAACAACACCGCGGAGGTCATCGGCACGGCTCCCAGCCCACCGCCGTGGCCTATGAGCTTTTCCTTGACCGCATGCATGGCCTCATCGGCCTGTTGGAATGGGCTCCTCAGGGTTGGTGGCTGTCTGCCCAGCCGCCACTCGCCACTCGGGAGGCGCCTGACCTGCAGATGGGCCTTCACCTCCAGGAGTAGGATTCCCTTCCCGGGCACGATAATGACGAAATCAGCCTCACCCTGGATCTGCCGCGGGTGGTTGGCGATCCCCAGCGAATGCAGCACCACCCAACCTTCCGTGCCAGGGTCATCGCGGAGCCGCTGGAATACCTCTTTCTCCCCGGGACTTGGGGTGACTTCCGGATCGAAGGCCGACGGAATCATGCGCGCCATCAGGACACCTCCGAAGTGCGGAGCCGACAGAGATAATGCGGGGGAACGCACAGCTGTCCGGGGAGAACGGCGTCGACCAGAGCCACCCGCGCGCCCGAGTCCGTATCGTCCAAGGGGATCTCGCACCAGCGGTCCACCCAGAGCCGCTGCCACAAATCCCCGGAGACAGCACGCTGCACAGCCTCGGCGTAACCCCGCCCGGCACTGCGGTGCGCATGGTCGATTCGGCCGAGGGCAGCCCAGACGTCCTGTGCCTCCCCCCGGCGGCCCAGGTAGGCCATGACAACAGCGAAGTCATCTCTACGCCGCGTTCTGATGCACCAAGAGCTCGTCCAGTAGTCCAGGTTGGTGGTCACCGCGCCGCGCGCCACCAAGTCCTTCGCAACACCCCGACGACCATCTGGGTGATGGGCAATACGATCGCACAGCTGCGTTTTCCACCCCTGTTGTAGCGCCCGCAGCATGGGTGCGTCGTCGCCCAAGACGACGTCGGCCCGCTCGATCAGGCTCTGATAGTAGGAGCTACCGCGAAGTACGACGTAGTCGCCGACCGAAATCGAGGCCCCGTCGACGGCCTCGACAGAGGGCTCATCATCGGGACCCGACTCAACCAACAGGATCTTGTGAACGCTGGATTCCACGGGCAGCAGGACATACGAGCCGTCGGCGAGCAGAGCCGCACGGGCCTCCACCCCCTCGTGACCGCCTGAAGTACCGTCCCGCAGAGCTTCAATGGGCAGTCCTGCGACAGCATCCTGCGCTAGGGAAGCGACATCGAGATCCGTCAGCAGGGACTCTGCCGTCTCAGGCGTCCTATCACCCGTGAGCTCGGACGGTGCTCCGACTGTCCTCGTGTCGCGGCGGCGTACGCGCGTTGGCATGGTGCCGCGCAGCACAGGTCCCTCGTCGAACAGCGGCTGTACGTCCAGCGGCTCACGGTAGAAGTCATAGTGGACCAGTCCAAGCCTCGCCGCCCGGGGAGCATTCAGCACACCCGGCGGAAGCCAGCCGACCGGTCCCACGACCGCGGCCGAGTCATACACCTCAGCCCCCAACAGGTCACTGACCAGGCCAATCTCCACTGGATAGTGGATCACGCCGAACGCGCGGACAACGGCGTCCTGGTAGAACCGGTTGGTCACCACTACAAGCGGCGTGCCCTTGCGGCCAGACGACAGGAACGCCATAACCCCGGCCATTAGGGGATTGGAGGAGTCCGCTCCCAGGCGAGTCAAGGCCTGCGCGACGGCAGACAGCTGGCGCACCAGGTCGGCATCCGCAGCCTGCCGCAGACGAGCGCTAATTCCCGCCAAACTGTGCGCCGTCTCCTGAAGCTTGAGCTGCAAGCTATTGAGGGGCACCGGCACGGTACCGAGGAGCCACCGGACCCGCCGGATCTCGACGCAAGCCTGCCTCCACAGGTCAGAGCTTTCCAACTCCCCTACTGCACGCAGAAACTGGGAAGCCACCCGCATGAACGAGTGCACTCCTGAGTGGTGTACAGGCTGCTCCTCGATAGCGCAGCCCGCATGCTGGTAGACCTTGTCTACCTCCCACAAACTCATCGTGCCGCCCCCCTGCTCTTCCATGCCAGCAGTTCAACTCCCGGAGGAATACGGCTGCCGAGGTCTCTGGGCACGTCGACGTCGGCCATGCTGCGCCATCGGTTTTCGTAGAGCCCGTCCGCAGCGGCCAGTGCTGACGGGCTGGTGCGCTCGACCACAGCCACCGTCACGCCCGCGAGGCCGGCTCCAAGCCACCGCCGAACCGTTGCCGCGCCATCGAGCACTGCCACAGCCGGCTGGCAGGATCGCACCGCATCGCGGTACTTATCCGGGTCACCCCGGCTCGACAGCACCACACTGCGATAGTGGGATCCAGGCGAGCGGACTGCGCGCAGACGCAGGAGCTCCTGCAGGGGCAATGCCGGTCCTCCGGCTGCCCCGATGACGAGCTGGGCCTCAGCCAGGACCGTGTTCCTTACCCCTACCACAACGCTGTGCAGCGAGCAGCGTCCGTAGAAGTCGGCCATCTGTCCGGCCAACAGCTTCTCCGCGCCGACGGGTATTGCAAGCTCTTCGCTGAAACGGTTGCTACCCCTGTAGTCCTCCGGCAGGTCTGGCCAGCGAAGCAGTTGGAGCCGGTAGTCGTCTGCCGGAAACCACGAAATCGGTCCAGGACGCCGACCAGGACTCTTGCTGCCTGCGAGTTCGTAGACCCGCCCATGATGGTTCTGAATCGCCCCGCCGAACACTCCCGTGTACACGCGCCGCCCCTGCCCGGGACCCTTGACCGGGATGACTCGAACGCAGTTGCCGACAGGCAGGCATTCGGCCTGCTCGAAGTTCTGCTCCGACTCCGCAGGGGCCACTTCCGCCTGGGACGCCCGGTTCACAACCCCATAGGTCAGCAGCACCGCGAGGTAGTCACGCGTCGGAACGGACAGCGCCACTATCGCGTTTGAGCTGTCCTTGTGCAGGCCTGCCGCCCAATACCCGACCTCCGAGAACCACGCCGCCCACTCAGGCAGCCTCTGCCATCTGTCGCCGACCAGTGTGGACGCGCCCCGGAGCGATGTCTTGCCTCTTGCCACTGCCAAGCCCCCACCAAGAGAACATCCCTCAGCACCGCCATCGAAGAGGTCCCCACCCCTGGCAGTGCGTGGATCCTACAACATCTTCACGATTTGACGACCCCTGCTTCACTCTTTGAGGTGACGGGTGACAGGGAGGGAACAGTCCCTGCAGACATGACTGGTAA
>NZ_JBYIQX010000081.1:0-9844 GCF_057707805.1 Streptomyces sp. bgisy159
AGCGGCTGGGGGCGCCCGCGTACGGGGGCCGTGGCGGCCGGGGCCGCGACGGCCGGGGCCCTGACAGCCGGGCGCCCCCTGCCGCCCGTGCTCAGCCGGTGGTCCCCGAGAGCGCCCCGTGGAGGAAGACCTCCACCAGCTCCCGTGGGGTCAGGTCGGGCTCGTCCTCCGTGCGCGGCTGGGTGAAGAGCAGCCCGAAGAAGAGGGCCGCGATCTGCTCCGGAGGCCGGCGCAGGGCCGCCCTGTCCGGCTCCAGCAGCTCCGCGAGGGCGGTGCGGAGGCGGGTCGTCGACTCATGGCGGCCCGCCCCGCGGACCGTGCCGGGGTGCTTGCCGCCGCGATGCCCGAGCGAGCCCACGACCGCGCCCATCCTGGACAGATGCGCCTGCAGCGCCTCGGCCGCCTCCGTGAGCCGGTCGGGCAGCGGCTGGGACACGTCGATCGCGTCGAGCTCGCGGATCGCGTGGTCGGGGGAGAGTGCCTCGGCCACGCAGGCCTGCACCAGTTCGTCCTTGTCGGAGAAGACCCGGAAGATCGTGCCCTCGCCGATGCCGGCGGCGCGGGCGATCTTCGCGGTGGTCACCGCGGAGCCGTACTCCGCGATCAGCGGGATCGCGGTCTGGATGATCATCTTGCGTCGCTGCTCCGGCGACATTCCCGGAGCGCGGCGGCGGGTCGGCTGGTTCTCGGGAGAGTTGGTCATGAGCACAAGGCTACGGAGTGAGTACTCACTCCGTCAATGGGGTAGGGGAGTCGGCATGGCGGCCGCCGCTCCGGCCCCGGCGACGAGGGGGGAACGGTTGTCCGTGCGAACTCTGGTTCAGGTGGTGGGAGGGGCGCCGTTCGACCGGATGTACTGGGCGACGTCACGCAGCTTGACGTTGTGGTGCTGGGACAAGCGGCGGAGCGCACCGAACGCGTCGTCCTCGCTGAGGTGATGGCGTTCCATGAGGATGCCCATGGCCTCGCCGATGGCGTGCCGCGTCTCCATCGCGTGCTGGAGCTGGTCGATGGTGCGGGCGCTGGACAGCGCCACCGCGGCATGCGAGGCCAGCAGCCAGCCGGCCGTCTCGATCTCCTGGGTGAAGGCTCCGGGGCGGCGGGCGTAGAGGTTGAGCGCCCCGAAGTCCTCCCGCTCTGTGTACAGCAGGATGCCGGTCATGCTGCCGATGCCGAGCGCGCGGGCCGCCTGGGCGTAGCGCGGCCAGGTGGTCTGCGGCTGGGTCATGTCAGCGATGCGGAAGGTGCGCTCGCCGCCGTTCTGCCGGGCGAGATCGAAGCAGGGGCCCTCGCCCAGCTCGCCCTGGGCCCGGTCGGACTCCTCGACGTTCTTCCCGCTGGCGGCCAGCGTCATCGCCCGGCCCTTGCGCACCGCCAGGACACCGGCCGCGTCGCAGCCGGCCACCAGCTTCACGGCGGACGCCACGATGTTGTCCAGCGTCGCCTGGACCGATTCGCCGGCCAGCAGCTCACGCGCGAGAACGGCCATCTGCTCGGCGTACTCCCGCCAGTCCATCGCCCACCCGCCTCCCCAGCCCCGTGACCGTCGCCCGATGTCCTCACCCTATCCCCGCCGACAACTCCACGCCCGGCCCGCCGGAAAGCGCCCCCCGCGGGGCGCCGCGGAGGACCCACGCCGGGCCGGGGCGGCGGGGCGGCGGGGCGGTCCGGGCGGGTGCCGCCGCCCGCCGCCGGCGACGCCCCGCCCGCACCAGTGAGCCTCGCGGCCGGGACCACTCATGGATCTCCACCGCGTCCCCCTCGCCTCACCGGCGCGGCCACGGCCGTCGTGCCGACTGCATCCGTGCCGCCCGGTGTCGGTGTGCCGGCAGTAGGACAGAGCACTCGCCCGGCGCAGCCGTTTCGCGCCCTCGCGCTGCCGGCCCGGCCCGGCCTGCCGTTCGCGCCGCCCGAACGCCCCGCGGACAGCGAGATCGCCGACGTGGGACGTGGGACGTGGGACGTGCGTGGCACGCCTGCGGCCGAAGGGGACGTGTCAGGCCGGGCAGGTGATCTACCGGCGCTCAGACGTACTCGCAGTCGATCGTGGGATCCGAGGGGCTGTCGACCGGGGCGCCGGGCACCGGGTGGTTGTTGGAACCGCCGCTCGCGTAGACCGCGGATATCCAGCCCAGGGTCCTGCCCGGCGTGATGATCTGCACCCAGTAGGTGTTGGTGTAGCGGCCGTCGGTGACGCGCCCGCGCTCGCCGGCGTCCCACTGGCAGTACGCCTTGACCCGTACGCGCGTCAGCCGTTCGGTGGTGGCGAGGTCGCACGTCGTGCTCTGGCAGGTGCGTACGCGCACGTCGCTCGCCCACACGTAGACCGAACCGCTCGGCGGGTGGGCGGCCGCCGGCTGGGCGACCACGAGGAGGATCGAGGCGACGGCCAGGAAGATCCCGGCGAGGGGGCGCAGCACTCCGAAGGCCGAGCGGCGTCGGAATGCGCCCGGGTACCGGCTGCCGTCCGCGTGCGCGGGCGTCTTCGTCATGGTGGAGTCCTCTCCCGGCGGGTGATGTGCGGGCGGGCGGGTGCCGCGCCCTCGTCCGGGGGACGGGAGACGGGAGACGGTCGTATGAGCGGGTCTCAGGAGTCCGTCGGGGCGGGTGGGTCCAGCGGTTCCCGGGCCTCGCGGCTGCCGAACTCGACGAAGACGCGCTGTGCTTCCCGTGCCAGCCGATGCCCCGTCGCGGCCGATCCCCCGGCGAACTCGGCGCGGGCGAGGTCGCGCAGGGTGCGGGCCCGCCACAAGGGCAGTGCCAGTTTCTCCCACAGGCCGAGGGCCTCGCGCAGGGGCTCCACCGCTCCGTTCCCGTCACGCACGGCGAGATGCCACTCGCCGATCGTCCGCAGGACGAGCGCCTCACCGAACAGGTCCTGGCGTTCCCGGGTGATCTCCAGACACCGGTCGAGGCGCTGCCGGGCCTCGGCCGTCCGGCCCTGCCGGAACTCCACCTTGGCCAGGGACTGGCTCGCGTACATGATGCCGAAGGTGTCGTCGGTCTCCTGGAAGAGGGCGAGGGACCGGCGCAGCAGCGCCTCCGCGCCCGGCAGGTCCCCGCGCGCCCGGTGGCACAGGCCCAGAGCGCGCACCGCGAGCGCTTCGCCGTGGCGGTCCCCGGCGCCGACGTACAGGTCGCGGGCGTCCGAGAGGGCGTCCCACGCGTCCTCGTGGCGGCCCACGTCGCGGTGCACGCATCCGATGCCGTACAGCGCGTGCGCCCGGGGGACGTCGTCCTCCGGCTCCCGGTAGTGCTGGAGCGCGGCCGTCAGCAGGGTCAGCGCCTCGGTGAAGCGGGCCTGCTCGCGGCGGGCGGTGCCCATGCCGGCGAGCGCCTCGGCCCGTCCGCGCCGCACGTCCCGCTCCTCGAACAGCCGGAGCGCCGAGGCGAAGAAGGCGTGGGCATCGTCGAACCGGTCCTGTTCCAGCCGCAGATGGCCCAGACCGTTCAGCAGCCAGGCCTCGCCCTCCAGGTCCCCGCCCCGGCGGACCGCCGTCAGGGCCACCTCGTGGGAACGGGACCAGGCGTCGAACCGGTTGTAGAGCGCGGCGGACGCGGCCATCAGGGCGGCGGCGAGTTCCCGCGCGGCGGAGAACATGCCGAGTTCGGCGCAGTGGGTGACGGCGGCGAGCAGGCACCGGTACTCGGCCGCGAACCACGCGGCCGGCTCCTGCGCGCCCGGCTCCCGCGCCGCCGGCTCCCGCGCCGCCAGCTCCCGCGCCGCCGGCTCGCGCGCCGCCGGGTCCGGTGCCTCGTCCGGCGCGGGGGAGGACGCATCGGCGGGGGCGGGGGCGGGGGCGGGAGCGGAGTCCGGGGGCGGCCGGTCCGCGTCCCCTCCGGCACGGTCGGCAGTGACCCGCAGAAGCCGCGCCGCGCCGCCCGGACCGCGGGCCGCCGCGGCGCGCGCCATGTCGAGCCAGCGGTCGACCAGCCGCCGTACCGCCGTCTCGAGCTCGTGCCGGTTCTCGTCGGCCAGACAGCGCTCCCGGGCGTGTTCGCGTGCCAGGTCGTGGATGCGGTAGCGGGTGCGGCCGGTCTCGTCGGTGCGGACGACCTCCACGAAGTGGCAGTCCACGAGGCGTTCCACCGCGTCCTCCGCCTCGCTCCCGGTCACGTCGAGGAGTGGCCCGGCCACCCAGGCGGCGAAGTCGGGCAGATCCATCAGGGCCAGCCGGCGCAGGGCGCGCTGCTCCTGCGGGTCGAGGTCGGCGTACCCGAGTCCGAGGCTCGCGCGCACCTCCAGATCGCCCGCCTGGAGCTCGTCCAGGCGGCGCCGTTCGTCCCGGAGCCGGGCCGCCAGCCGGGCCGGCGTCCAGTGCGGGCGGGCGGCCAGCCGGGCGCCGGCCACCCGGACGGCGAGCGGCAGCCGGCCGCACAGCGCGACGATCTCGGCAGCCCGGTCCGCTTCGAGGCGGGGGCGGGCCGAGCCGGCGACGCGGGCCAGCAGTTCCAGCGCCTCGGACTGCGGGGGCACCCCCAGGTCGAGGTGGACGGCGCCTTCCAGGGCGACGAGCCGACGGCGGCAGGTGATCAGTACGGCCGAGCCGCCCCCGGGCGGGAGCAGGGGGCGCAGCAGCGCCTCGCTGACAGCGTTGTCCAGCACGAGCAGTATCCGGCGGCGGGCGATGTGCGTGCGGTACAGGCCGAGGAGGTCCTCCTCGTCGCGGGCCGGGGACTCGGGGTCGACGCCGAGCGCGCGCAGCAGCCGGGCCAGGGCGTCCGCGGTCCGCACCGGCTCGGAGTCCGAGGCACGCAGGTCCAGGAACAGCTGTCCGTCGGGGAAGAGGGCGGCGGTGCGGTGGCCCACATGGACGGCCAGCGCCGTCTTGCCGGTGCCGGACCGGCCGGAGAGCACGGCGACGGGCGGTGCGGTGCGCCGTGGGTCGCCGGCTTGCTCCAGCAGGGCGGTCGCCCAGCCGATCTGTTCGGCGCGGCCGATGAAGTCCGCGACGTCGGGCGGGAGCTGGGAGGGGATGAGGGGGCGGGGGCCGTCGGCGGGCGGCAGCCGCGGGCCGGGGAGCGGCCCGGCCGCGGTCTTCCCGGCGGGCGTCGGCGCCGCTGACCGGGGGCTCGCGCCGCTCGCGGCGGACCCGGTCGTACTCCCGGCGGTCGCCGGCTCGCGGCGCTCCGGCGCCCCCAGGACCGACGTGTCCGCCCGGAGCAGGGCCCGGTGCAGCGACTGGAGTTCCGGCCCCGGATCGACGCCCAGCTCGGTACGGAGCAGACGGCGGCCCTCGTCGTAGCAGCGCAGCGCGTCGGCCGCGCGCCCGGCCCGGAACAGGGCCGTCATCAGCTGGCCGCGCGGGTGTTCGCGGAGTGGGTGGGCGGCGACGTGCGCGACGAGTTCGGCGACGAGGTCCGTACGGCGGGCGAGACCCAGTTCGGCGGCGAAGCGGAGTTCCTGCGCCTCCAGGCGCAGTTCGGTCAGCCGCATGGCCTCGACCCGGGCGAAGCTCTGGTGGAGGCCTTCGAGGGCGTCCTGGCCGCGCCACAGGCGCAACGCCCTCTCCAGCATCTCGACGGCTTCCTCGGCCCGGCCGTCGCGGGCCGCTTCCCGGCCGGCGGTGAACGCCTCCTCGAAGCGCCGGGCGTCCACGGCGGAGGCGGGGAACTCGGCGACGTAGCCCGGAGGACGGGTGAGGATGACGTCGCCGCCGGCGAGGCCGGCCAGCGCGCGGCGCAGTCCGGAGACGTGGGTGGCGACGAGGGCGCGGGCGGTGGCGGGCGGGTCGTCCTCCCAGATCAGGTCGACGAGGCTCGCGGCCGACAGGACATCGCCGAGACGCACCACGAGGGCGGCGAGTATCGCTGTCGGTTTCGCACCGTTCAGCGGAATCCGCCGGCCCTCGCTCCACGCTTCGACCGGGCCCAGAAGGCGAATGTCCACCGCGTCCCCCGATGTGGCGTTCCCGCAAGTCGGGGACAACATACCGGCATCCGCGGGCAGGCACGCCGGAGTGCGCGCCGCCCTTTTTCACGCGGCGGCACGGTGGCATCGACAATGGCTGGATGTCACTGGGTTTCCGGTGAGAATTCCCTCCATTTCGTGGCGGAGACTGTCCGACTTCCGCCGGGGGGACGCGGCCGGGCGTGTCCCCGTATGAGTGAACCCGCTCTCGGTGGAGAACTGCCCGCGCCGCGCAGCCGTCCGTCCCCCGGGCGGCCGTCCCCCGGGCCGCCGTGCCACCCGTTTCCGAGCAGGGCTGCAGAAGGGACCGCGGAATCTGCTGCAAAGGCGCTGCAGAGGATCTGCAGCGTTCCTGCAGAGCCGGCCGCCACGCTGTTCGTGTGACGGACATCATCCTGCTCTCGGACCACCGTGTGGCCGGCACGCCGGTCGCCGACGACGGCGAACCCCTGTCAGACGCAAGGGAGTTGCCCGCGCTGCGGGTCGACAGGCGCAAGGCCGACGCGGACGGCTCCTACGCACACGTACGGGCCGACGTCCTGCGCCGGCTCCTGGTGGCGCAGGACGCCCTGCCTGCCGGCGTCCACCTGCTCATGGTGGAGGGGTTCCGGCCGCCCGAACTCCAGCGGCGCTACTTCGACGAGTACGCGGCCACGCTGCGCGCCGCGCACCCGGACACCGGCCCGGACCGGATCCGCGAGCTGGCCAGCGCGTACATCTCGCCGCCGGAGGTGGCACCGCACGTCAGCGGCGGAGCGGTGGACCTGACGCTGTGCACGGGGGACGGAACGGAACTCGCCCTCGGCACCGAGGTCAACGCCACCCCGGAGAAGAGCGGGGGCCGGTGCCGCACCGCGGCGCCCGGTCTCGACGCCGAGGCCCGGGCCAACCGGGCGGTCCTGGCACGGGCGATGACCGCCGCGGGGTTCGTCAACTACCCCACCGAGTGGTGGCACTGGTCGTACGGGGACCGCTACTGGGCGCTGCTGACCGCGGCGCCGGCGGCCAGGTACGGCCCCGCGCACCCTCCGCGCCACAGCGCGGCGAAGGACGCGGACCCGACCGCAGTCTGAGATCCAGCCCAACCGGGGGAACACCATGGAGAGCACCTGCGCAGCGACCCTGACCAAGTCGCCCGCGACCACCGAACGCCCGTTCACCGAGCCCGCATTCGCCGAGCGCACACCCACCAAGCGCACCTCGACCGATCCCGTCCGCGCCGAGTCCGCCCGCGCGGAGCCCGCGCCCGCCGAGCCCGTCCGCGCCGAGTCCGCCCGCGCGGAGCCCGCGCCCGCCGATCCCGTCCGCGCCGATCCCGTGCCCGGCGACCACATGACCGCCGCCGAGTTCGACGCGGCGTTCACCGCCGTGATGCCGAGGCTGCGCCGCCGACTGCTGGCCCTCACCGGCAATCCGCACGACGCCGACGACCTCGTGCAGGAGACCTACCTCAGGCTGTCCCGCCGGGCACGCGCCCACACCCTGGCACGGCAGCAGCAGCCGTACGCCTACGCCTGCGCGGCGGCGCTGAACCTGTTGCGCGACTTGTGGCGGCACCCCTCCCGTCAGGAACGCTGCACCGACCGGCTGCCCGAGGCGAGCTGGGACGGCGGCTTCGCGCGCCGGGAGGCCGAGGCGGTGACGACCGCGCTGCTGCGCGGGTTGTCCGCCAAGGAGGCGGCCGCCGTGATCCTCGTCGACCTCGAGGACCTGACCCACGACATGGCGGGAGAGCGGCTCGGCGCCCACCGCGGCACCGTACAGCGCAACCGGCTGCGCGGACTGGCGAAGATCCGCGCCGCTCTCGACGCATACGAACCGGCCCGCGCTCCCGTCTCCTCCGTGAAGACCGACGGCCCCGCGCGGCCCGGTCCCACACCTTGAGGACCGACCGCCCGGAGCAGTCCCGCCGACCGCCCGGCCCCGTCCGGCCCCGTCCGGCCGACGGCCCGGCGCGGACGGCCGGTCCGTCCGTCCGCATCCGCCCACCGACTCACCCGCACAGCGCACGAACCACCCAGGGGGAACCCCATGCGTCGCACGCACCGCACCGTGGCAGCCGCCGGAGGACTGCTGCTCGCCACCACGTTGACCTGCACCGGTACGGCGATGGCCGGAACCGTGACACCGGCCGCCGTGAAGACCGCGGCGGCCGCCGACTGCCGCGCTCTGGCGAGCGCGCCCGCCGAGGCGCGGGCGATCGTCGACGCCGCCTGCTCGCAGATCGGCGTGCCCTACTCGTGGGGCGGCGGCTCGATCCACGGGCCGACCTACGGCCAGGACTACCCCGGCGGCGGCCCCGGCGCCCACGACAGCCAGGTCAAGGGCTTCGACTGCTCGCACCTGGTGCAGTACGCCGCCTGGCAGGGAGCGCGTATCGCCCTGCCCGAGGGGTCCTGGAACCAGGCACGCTACAGCGGGGCCACCGCCCGGTTCGCCCGGGGCCAGGGCCTCGGCCCGCTGCAGCCGGGTGACCTGCTGCTGTGGGCGACCCACCCGGGCGACCTGGGCAGCGTCCACCACATCGCCGTCTACCTCGGCGGCGGCAAGATGGTCGAGGCCCGCGAGTCCGGGACGCGGGTCATGGTCAGTGACGTGCGGCTCAACGCCGAGTACGCGGGCGCCCTGCGCATCACGGGCGGCGAGGAGCCGCCGGCCGGCACCAAGCGCTTCATGACCTGGGGCACCGGCGTGGGCCTGCGCCCGGACCCCAACAGGGGCAAACCGCCCGTGTCCCGGCTGCCCGGGCCCACGGCGGTGGACGTCCAGTGCCAGGCGCACGGCGAACCGGTCGACGCCGAGGGCTACCACAACGACGCCTGGTCCTACCTGCCGAAGTACCGGGCGTGGATCTCGAACATCTACATCGACGACGCGGCGGCCTGGCTGCCCGGCGTACCCGCCTGCTGACCCCCGGGCGTCGGCTCGTGGGCCCGGGGCACCGCCCGGCCGGGCCGGCCCGCCCGCTCTCCCGCGGCGGGAGACGCTCGTCTCTCCCGCCGCGCGGACGCTCGCACAGAAGACACGGAGGAGATCTCGTCATGCGTGTGCTCAACCGCACCAGGTCCGCCGGCGTACTCGTCGCCGCGGTGGCCGCTACCGCGCTGGTCCCGCTCACCGCCGGCGCGGCCGGCGCGGCCCCGCCCGCCCGGCCCGCCGACTACGCCGGGTCGTGCCCCGCCGCAGGCACCGTCACCCAGTGGTACCACTCCGGTCACGACGGCGTCGACATCGCCAACAACCGCGGTACGCCGATCTACTCGACCGGCCCCGGCACGGTCATCGCGTCCGGGCCCGCCGGCGGCTACGGACAGTGGATCCGCATCCGGCACGACGACGGCACGGTCACCGAGTACGGCCACATGTACGAGCGCCTGGTCTCCGTGAACCAGCGGGTGGGCAGCGGCCAGTTGATCGCGCGCATGGGGTCCGAGGGCGACTCCACCGGCAACCACCTCCACTTCGAGGCGCACAGTTCGACGTCCAGCACCCGCGGCATGGACCCGGTGCCCTACCTCGCCGCGCGCGGCGTGAGCCTGCCGTGCACGCCGGGCGGCGGCGGAACGCCGGGAACCAACTTCACCACCTGGGGCACCGGCGTCCGGGTCCGGGCCGACGCACGGCTCAACGCGGCGGTGGTGCGCACCCTGAGCGGCCCCACCCCCGTCTACGTCGAGTGCCAGAAGCACGGCGACCGGGTCGACGCGGAGGGCTACAGCAACGACGCCTGGGCGTACATCCCCAGGCTCGGCGGCTACGTCAGCAACATCTACATCGACCACCCCGCCGCCTGGCTGCCGGGGGTACGGGAGTGCTGACCGGGGTCCGCCGCGCGCACTGCGCGTAGGCCCGCGCGTCCCCGTCCGCGGAGAGGGCACCGGGCCGGCTCCGCCGGCCCGCCGGCCGTGGAGCGGGGGAAAGACAAGAGGAGAC
>NZ_JBYIQX010000082.1:0-9808 GCF_057707805.1 Streptomyces sp. bgisy159
GAACTCCCCATAACTCAACGACTCCCCCTCCGCGATCACCGCCACCCGATCCGGATCACACCGCACCCGCTCCTCGAACACCCCCGGCAACGTCCCCTCCTCCACCACCACCGCCGTGTCGTTCACCCCCCGCACCAACCACTCACGCTCCTCCACCGACAACACCTCCACCGCACCCACCCGCAGGTGCGGGTCGGCGGAGACCTGTTCCAGCACGCGGACGAACCGGGCGACGATCGATTCGGCCGTGTCCCGGTCGAACAGCTGGGTGGCGTACTGGAGGTCGCCCCGCAGGCCGCCCGTCTCGTCCATCGCGATGCTGAAGAACAGGTCGGACAGCGCGGTCTGGGTGAGGTGCTGCTCGAACTCGACCGTCAGTCCCGGCAGTTCGAAGTCCTGTCGGGCGAAGTTCTGCCAGGCGAACATCACCTGGAACAGCGGCTGGTAGGCCAGGGAGCGTTCGGGGTTGATCTGCTCGACCAGGGTCTCGAACGGCACGTCCTGGTGCTCGTAGGCGGTCAGTGCCTT
The DNA here is from genome assembly GCF_057707805.1 of Streptomyces sp. bgisy159. NCBI lineage: Bacteria > Bacillati > Actinomycetota > Actinomycetes > Kitasatosporales > Streptomycetaceae > Streptomyces > Streptomyces sp. bgisy159. The sequence continues at coordinate 529 of NZ_JBYIQX010000082.1, forward strand.
GTCCCGGACCTGGGCGAGAAGATCGGCGAAGGTGGGGTTGCCGGAGAGGTCCACGCGCAGGACCTGGGTGTTGACGAAGAATCCGACGAGGTCGGCCAGCGCCTCGTCGGTCCGGCCGGCGATCGGGCCGCCGATCGTCACGTCGTCCCCGCCGCCGAGCTTGCCGAGCAGCACTCCCACCGCGGCCTGGAGCACCATCGCCATGGTCATGCCGCGCTCGTCGGCCAGCTTCTGCAGGCCGGCCGCCACCGCGGGTTCCACCACCACGTCGACCGCCTCGCCGTGGGAGCTGCGCTCCGCGGGCCGGGGCCGGTCCAGGGGCAGGTTCAGCGGCTGCGGCACGCCCGCCAGTTCCGCGCGCCAGTAGTCGATCTGCGCGGCGGCCAGGCTGCCGGGGTCGTTCACGTCGCCGAGCAGCTCGCGCTGCCAGAGCGCGTAGTCCTTGTACTGCACGGGCAGCGGAGCCCACTGCGGCGGCCGGCCCTCGCGCCGGGCGGTGTAGGCGGCGGTCAGGTCACGTGCCAGCGGCCCTCCCGAGACGCCGTCGGAGGCGATGTGGTGGATGACCAGCACCAGGACGTGCTCCTCGGGCGAGCAGCGGAACAGGTGCGCCCGGAAGGGGATCTCGGCGGCCAGGTCGAAGCGGTGGGCGATGACCTCGTCGATCGCGCCGGGCAGTTCCCCGGGGCTCACGTCGACCAGCGGCAGCGGCACCGGCGCGTCCGCGGCCGCCAGGATCCGCTGGTGGGGCTCGTCGTCCTCGTCGGTCACGTAGGTGGTGCGCAGGGTCTCGTGGCGGCCGACCACGTCGCGGACGGCCGCCGCGAGGGCGTCCCGGTCGAGCGGCCCGGTCAGCCGGAACGCCGGGGAGATGTTGTAGGTCTCCGCCCCTGCCTCGATCTGGTGCGTCAGCCACATGCGGCGTTGTGCGAACGACAGCGGAATCACGGGTTCACTCCTCGACGGTCATCGGGCGGAGATGGGGGCGGAGGGGCACGGCCGACTCCTCGGACCAGGCGGCGAGCGCGGACACGGTCGGCAGGTCGAAGATCTTGCGGATGGGTATCTCGGTCCCCAGTTCGGCGCGCGCCCGGCTGATCAGCCGGGTGGCGAGCAGGGAGTGCCCGCCGAGCGTGAAGAAGTTGTCGTCGACGCCGACCCGGCCGACGCCCAGCACTTCGGCGAACAGCCTGGCCAGCGCCTTCTCCCGGGCGCTGCGCGGTGCCCGGAAGCCGGTGGTGGGCGTGAGGTCGGGGACGGGCAGGGCCTTCGCGTCGAGCTTCCCGTTGGGCGACAGAGGCAGCCGGTCCAGCGGCACGTACGCGGCGGGCACCATGTAGTCCGGCAGCCGCTCCGCGAGGTGGCGCTGCAGTGCGGCGTGGTCCGGGGCGCTCCCGCCGGGGGCGGGGACGACGTAGGCGGCCAGGTAGCGGGTGCCGCCGGCCTGCCGGGGCACGACGGCGGCCTGGGCGACGCCCGGGTGGGTCGTCAGGGCGGCTTCGACCTCCCCCGGTTCGATGCGGTAGCCGCGGATCTTGACCTGGGTGTCGATGCGTCCCAGGTGGTGCAGTTCCCCGTCCTCGGTGAGGCGGACGAGGTCGCCGGTGCGGTACATGCGGGACCCGGACGGCCCGTAGGGGTCGGCGACGAAGCGGTCGGCGGTCATGCCGGGCTGGCGGTGGTAGCCGCGCCCGGCGCCGGCCAGGTACAGCTCGCCCGGTGTGCCCGGGGGCAGCAGGGCGAGGGCGGGGCTCAGGACGTAGGCGCGCACGCCGGGGAAGGGGCGGCCGACGGGCACCCCGGCGGGGTAGCGCTCGCCGGGGTCCAGGAGGTGACTGGTGGCGTAGAAGGTCTCGCTGGGGCCGTAGCTGTTGATGACGCGTGCGTCGGGCCACAGGGAGCGCACCCGCGCCGCCAGGGCCGGGGTCAGTACCTCCCCGGAGATGTTCAGTGCCGTGGGGGTGATGCGGCCGGGGAGCTGGTCGACGAGTTCGGCGAAGGCGGACGGCACCGAGCAGACGACGTCGACGTCCCAGTGGTCCCGTTCGGCCAGCTCCAGCACGTCGCGGACGATCTCGGCGCTGCCGCCCGTGGTGAGCGCGGCGAACGTCTCGAAGGTGGCGACGTCGAAGCCGAACGAGGCGGCGACCAGGACCCGTGCCCCGTGTGCGGCTCCGGCCTGCGCGACCATCGTGTCCACGGCGTTGACGACGGTCTTGTGGGTGACGCACACGCCCTTGGGCACGCCGGTGGAGCCGGAGGTGTACACGACGTAGGCGAGGTGGTCGGGGCCGGCCGCGGGCCGCGGGGCGGCGGTGCCCGGCGTCGCGGCCGGGGCGGCGAGGTCGTCCAGCAGCACCACGGGGATGTCGGTGTCCGGGACGAGCGCGCGGGTGGCGCCGTCGGCCAGGATCAGCTCCGGGCGGGCTCCGGGCAGGACGTGCCGCAGGCGGGCGGTGGCGTAGGCGGGGTCGACGGGCAGATAGGCGCCTCCCGCCTTGAGCACCCCCAGGAGGGCCACCACCGCGTCCACCGTGCGCGGCAGGACCAGGGCGACCACGCTCTCCGGGCCGACCCCGCGCCCGGCGAGCCCGGCAGCAAGCCGCTCGGCGCGGGCGTCCAGTTCGGCGTAGGTCAGCGCCTCGGCGCCGGCCCGCACGGCGACCGCGTCGGGGGTCCGCGCCACCTGCGCCTCGACGCGCGCGGTGATCGTGTCGTGGGCAGGCGGGGTGGCCTCGGCGGCGAGCGGGCCGAGGACCCGCTCCCGTTCGGCGGGTTCCAGGGTGTCGATCCCCGCGACCCGCAACCCCGGGTCGGCGGCCAGCTGCCGCAGCACGCGGGCGAGGCGGGCCGCGTACGCCTCGACCGTGCCGCGGTCGAAGACGCGCGGCGCGTACTGGAAGGTGAGCTGCGGGTGCGGGTCGGCCGCGGCCAGCAGGCACAGCGGGTAGTGGTTGCCCGCCGACGGGCGCAGACCCGTGTAGGAGATGCCGCCCGCGGCGTCGGTGGCGGCGCTCAGCCCCTCCCGGTCCACGGGGTACGACTCGAAGACGAACAGTGTGTCGAACAGGGACTGCAGGCCGGTGGCTCGCTGGATCTCCGCGAGCCCGTGGAAGTGGTGCTCGGCCAGCGCGGCCTGCCGCTGCTGCAGCCGGGTGAGCAATGCGGCCACCGTGTCCCCGGGCGCGTACGTGACGCGTACGGGGACGGTGTTGATGAACATGCCGACCATCGACTCGACGTCCGGCACCGCGGGCGGCCGGCCGGAGACGGTGGTGCCGAAGACCACGTCCTGGCGGCCGGTCAGCTGTCCCAGCAGCAGCCCCCAGGCGCCCTGGACCAGGGTGTTGAGGGTGACGCCGAGGTCGGTGGCGCGGCGGGTCAGCGCGCGGGCCTCCTCGGCCGTGAGGGCGACGTCGACCTGGCCGCGGCCGCCGTCGTCGGCGCCGGCCGCGTCGGCGGCGAGCAGGGTCGGCTCCTCGACGCCGTCGAGTTCGGCCGCCCAGGCCCGCGCCGCCGCGTCCCGGTCCTGCCGTGCCAGCCAGCCGAGGAAGTGCCCGGGGTCGCGGGTGGCGGGCAGCGCGCCGGGGTCGCCGTCGGAGGCGTAGAGCAGCAGCAGGTCCCGCATGAGCAAGGGGGTGGACCAGCCGTCGTAGAGCGCGTGGTGGGCGGTCAGGACGAGTTCGGGCCGGCCGGGTTCGAGGACGGCGAGGGCCAGCCGCAGCAGCGGCGGGGTGGCCGGGTCGAAGTACCGGGTGCGGTCCTCCTCCAGGAACCGCTCGAACTCCTCGGTGCGGTCCGGCTCGTCGGCACCGGTCAGGTCGAGGTGGCGCCACGGCAGGGTCACCGCGGCGGGCACCACCTGCACGGCGTCGCCGTCGGCGCGGTCGGCGAACGCCGCGCGCAGGCCGGGGTGGCGGTCCAGCAGGGCCTGTCCGGCCCGGCGCATCCGCTCGGGGTCGACCTCTCCGGACAGGTGGAACACCAGCTGGATGTGGTAGGGGTCGAACGCGGCGCCGGCCAGGGTCGCCTGGAAGAGGATCCCGGACTGCGCCGGGGTCGTCGGCCACACCGCGGTGAGCCGGCCGTAGCGGGCCTCCCAGGCGTCGATCTCCGTCTGGTCCACGGTGACCAGGGGCGCGTCGCTCGGGGTCAGTCCGCCGGCGCCGGGTCGGGTGACGTGCCGGGCCAGGGCGGACAGGGCCTCGACCCACAGCCCGGCCAGTTCGGTCACCTCGTCCCGGGTGAGCACGCCCGTGGGGAAGCCGAAGTAGGCGGTGAGTTCGTCACCGTCGGGGGTGCCGGTGGCGACTACGTTGATCTCCAGCGCGGACAGCACCGGCAGGTCCGGGTCCGGTGCGGCGATCAGGTCCCGGTGGGTGGTGTCCGGGGCCCAGCCCAGGCCGCGCAGGTCCTCGGGGAGGTCCGCTGCGGAGGACCGGCCCAGGTAGTTGAAGCCGATCTGCGGTGCGCGCAGCCCGGCGAGTTCGCCGGCGGTGCGCGGGTTGAGGTGGCGCAGCAGTCCGTAGCCCAGGCCGTTGTCCGGCACTCCGCGCAACTGCTCCTTGACGGCCTTGACGGCCTGCCCGGCGGCCGGGCCGCCGGCGAAGGCGTCCGCCAGGTCGATGCCGGTCACGTCGAGGCGCACCGGGTACATCGCCGTGAACCAGCCGACGGTGCCGGACAGGTCCGCGCCGGGCACCAGGTGTTCCTCCCTGCCGTGCCCCTCCAGCCGTACCAGTGCGGCCGTGCCGCCGGACCGTGTCCGCCGGCGGTGGGCGAGGGCCAGGGCCAGGGCGGTCAGCAGCCCGTCGTCGGGGCCGCCGCGGAACAGCGCGGGCAGCGTGTCGAGCAGGGCCCGTGTGACGTGCGCCGGGACCTGGACGCGGACCGTGTCCGCGGTGCCGGCGACATCGAGCGCGGGGTCGAGCTCCCGGGCTCCGAGGACGGGTTCGTCCGCGCGCAGGATCTCCTGCCACCGGGGCAGTTCGGCCACCCGTGCGGGTGCGGCCGCCTCCTGTGCCAGGGCGTGCGTCCACCGGCGCAGGGAGGTTCCCGCCGGGGCCGGCGGCAGGGCACGGCCGTCCCGGACGGCCTGCCAGGCGGCCACCAGGTCGGGCAGCAGGATCCGCCACGAGACGCCGTCGACGACCAGGTGGTGCAGGACGATCAGCAGCCGGTCGTCGCCGGTGGCGGAGGTGAGGTGCACGAACTGCGCCATCACGCCCGCGTCCGGGTCCAGCCGGTCGGCGGTGGCGTCCAGCTCGGCCTGCACCCCGGCCGGGTCGTAGGGCGCCTCCCGTACCAGAGCGTCGGCGTCCACGCTGCCGGCGGGACCGATCAGCAGGCCGGGCCGCTCCCGGTCGAGCCGGGAACGCAGGACGTCGTGGCGGTCCAGGACCGCCCGGACGGTCGCGAGCAGTCCGGCGCGGTCGATGTCCGGGGGCAGGGTCAGGAGCGCGGACATGCAGAAGCGGCCGATGCGGCCGCCGAGGGCCAGCACGTGGGCCGCCGCCGGCGGCAGCGGGGCCGGTCCGACCCCGCCGCCCGGCAGTTCGGCCAGGACCACCCGGTCCTCGTCGCCGCGTTCTGCGACCAGTTCGGCCAGGCGGGCCACCGTGCGGTGCTCGAAGACCTCCCGGGTGCTGACCGTGACGCCGCGCGCCCGGGCCCGGGCGACGACCTGGATGGAGCGGATGCTGTCTCCGCCGGTGGTGAAGAAGTCGTCGTCCAGGCCGACGCGCCGGACGCCGAGCACGTCGGCGTAGACCTCTGCCAGGACCTGTTCGGTGGCGGTGCGCGGGGCCCGGTACTCGCCGCCGCCGAACTCAGGCTCGGGCAGGGCGGCCCGGTCGGTCTTGCCGTTGGCGGTCAGGGGGAGTTCGTCCAGGACCACGAGGTGGGCGGGGACCATGTAGTCCGGCAGCCGCCGGGCCGCGTACCGGCGCAGGTCGGCCACCGGGAAGGCGGAGCCGGTCCGCTCGTCGCCGTCCCGGGTGGCGGCCGCCGCCGGGGTCACGTATCCGACGAGCCGTTTCGCGCCGGTGGGGTCCTCGTGGGCCGTCACCACGGCGCGGGCGACCGCGGGGTGCCGGGCGAGCACGGTCTCGACCTCGGTCGGCTCGACCCTGATGCCGTTCACCTTGACCTGGGTGTCGGCGCGCCCCGCGTAGTGCAGATTGCCGTCGCGGTCCCACCGGGCGAGGTCGCCGGTGCGGTACATGCGCGCTCCGGCGGGTCCGAAGGGGCAGGCGACGAACCGCTCGGCGGTGGCCGCGCCGGCGCGGTGGTAGCCGCGGGCGAGCAGTCCGGCGACGTACAGTTCGCCGGTCACCCCGGCCGGGACGGGGGTCAGTTCCGGGCCCAGGACGTAGGCGCGCATGTGGGCGAGGGGGCGGCCGACCGGTACCGCGCCGCTCGCGGCCGACCGCGGCGGGACGGTGTGGGTGGAGGCGTAGAAGCTCTCTGTCTGGCCGTAGGCGTTGACGACGCGGACCCCGGGCAGGGCGTCGCGCACACGGTGCGCCAGGTCGGCGGAGAGGGCCTCCCCGGCGAAGACGACGGTGTCCGCGCGCAGGGTGACGCCGTCGGCGGCGACCTGGTCGAGCAGGGCGGAGAACACCGCCGGGACGGCGCTGACGGTGGTGCCCGACCAGCCGTCGCGCGACCCGAGTTCGAGCACGTCCTCGACGAGGTCGACGCACGCCCCGGTGGTGAGCGCCGTGAACGTCTCGAACACGGAGACGTCGAAGTTCACGGAGGTCGCGGCGAGCATCCGGGAGCCCTCCTCGACCCCGGTCACCCGGCGCAGGTCCGCCACGCCGCGCACGACGCAGGCGTGCGTGACCCCGACGCCCTTGGGCGTCCCGGTCGATCCGGACGTGAACATCACGTAGGCGAGGTGGTCGGGTGAGAGGCGGACGTCCGGGGCCGCGGGCGCCGCGCCGTCGGGGTCCGGCTCGTCGAGGTCCAGGTCGTCGAGGTGCAGAACCGGTGGCAGGCAGCCCGCCACGGTCGCCTCGGTGGCGCGGTCGGTCAGCACCAGTGCGGGCCGGGCGGCGTCGAGCAGCAGGGTGACGCGGCCGGCGGGGTAGTCCGGGTCGACGGGCAGGTAGGCGCCGCCCGCCTTGAGCACGCCGAGGAGGGCGACCACCAGGTCCGCGGTGCGGGGCAGCGCGACGGCCACCAGCACGTCCGGGCCGACCCCGCCGTCCCGCAGGAGGGCGGCCAGCCGGCCGGCGCGGGCCTCCAGTTCCCGGTAGGTCAGCGCGGTGCGGCCGTGGACCACCGCGGTGGCGTCGGGGGTCCGTGCGGCCTGGGCGGCGACCAGTTCCGGCAGCGTCGGGAGCCGCTCCGGCTCCCGCGGCCCTGCCGGGCGGGTCAGTTGTTCCCGTTCGGCGTCGGTGAGCACGTCCGTCGCGCCGAGCCGGGTCCCGGGATCGCCGACGACCTGCCGCAGCACCCGTACGTAGCGCTCGACGAGGCTCTCGGCGGTGGCGTGGTCGAACAGGTGCGTCGCGTACTCCAGGCGTCCTCGGGCGCCCCCGGAGGGGTCGGGGACGATGTTGAAGAACAGGTCGAACTTGGCGGTGCCCGTGCCCACCGGGACGGGGGTGACCCGCAGGTCCGGCAGCTCGATTCCGGACCAGGCGAACTGCCAGGCCAGCATCACCTGGAACAGGGGCTGGTAGGCGGTGGTGCGGTCCGGGTCGAGCAGTTCCACCAGGTGCTCGAAGGGGACGTCCTGGTGGTCGTAGGCGGCGAGGGCGCGATCGCGTACCTGGTCCAGCAGGTCGGCGAAGGCGGGGTTGCCCGACAGGTCGGCGCGCAGCACCCAGGTGTTGGCGAAGAACCCGACCAGGTCCTCCAGTTGCTCGTCGGCACGCCCCTCGATGGGACTGCCGATGGTCAGGTCGTTCCCGGCGCCGAGGTGGTGCAGGAGGACGGCGAGTGCGGCCTGGGCGACCATCGGGGCCGTGGCTCCCCGGTCGGCGGCCACCTTCCTGATCCCGGCGAGCAGGTCCGCGTCGAGCGCGATGTCGACGTGGCCGCCGCGGTGGTCGGCCGCCGTCGGCCGGGGCCGGTCCAGCGGCAGCTGCACCGGCTGGGGTACGCCGTCCAGTTCCTTGTGCCAGTAGGCGAGTTGTTCGGCGACGACGCTGGTGGGGTCGTCGGCCTCGCCCAGCATCTGCCGCTGCCAGAGCGTGTAGTCCTTGTACTGCACCGCGAGCGGCGCCCAGTCGGGCGCCGCGTGCCGGCGACGCGCGGTGAACGCGGTGACCAGGTCCCGCAGGAAGGGCGCCATCGACGCGCCGTCGGCGGCGATGTGGTGGAAGACGAAGACCAGCACGTGGTCCTCGGGGGAGACGCGCAGGACGGTGACGCGCAGGGGCGGTTCGGCGTCCAGGCGGAATCCCGTACGCACGGCCTCGCGCAGGGCGTCGTCCGTCGCGTCCGCTGCGACGTCGGCGACCCGGAAGGGGACGTCGGCCTCCTCCGGGGGCAGGATCCGCTGTTCGGGCGTGCCGTCGGCGTGCTCGACGATCAGGGTGCGCAGGCTTTCGTGGCGGGTGACGACGTCCGTCACCGCCGCGGCCAGCACCGCGGTGTCCAGCGGGCCCTGGAGGCGCAGCACGAACGGGATGTTGTAGGTCGCGGACGGCCCCTCCAGCCGGTGCAGGAACCACAGCCGGCGCTGGGCGAAGGACAACGGGATCATCGACGGTTCTCCTCTACGGTCATCTGGCGCAGTCGGGGACGGCTCGACCGGGTCTGCTTCCGGATCCGGTCCGCCAGCTGGGCGACGGTCGGATTGCGGAACACCGTCGTGACCTTCACGTCGACGTCGAACTCGGCACGGATACGGCCGACCAGCCGGGTGGCCAGCAGTGAGTGCCCGCCCTGGTCGAAGAAGTCGGCGTCGACGCCGATCTCGTCCACGCCGAGCAGGTCGGCGAAGAGCCGGCAGAGGACTTCCTCGTCGGGGGTGCGCGGTCCTCGGCCCACCGGGGCCTCGGTGGGGCCGGGCGCGGGGAGGGCGCCGCGGTCGAGCTTCCCGCTCGGTGTCGCCGGGAACGAGGCCAGCGGGACGATCGCGGAGGGGACCATGTAGTCGGGCAGGCGCTCGCGCACCGATTCCGTGAGGGCCTCGGTGTCGAAGGCGCACGGGTCGCTTCCGCCGGCCGGTACGACGTACCCGACCAGCCGTTGGTCGTCGGCGCGGTCCTCTCGGACCACGACGACCGCGCCGCCGACCGCGGGGTGCGCGGTCAGTACCGCC
>NZ_JBYIQX010000083.1:0-9323 GCF_057707805.1 Streptomyces sp. bgisy159
GGCCCCTTCCTCTTTCTGCGTCGGAGTCGGCCGCGCCTTTCTGCGTGGAGGTCAGCCGAGCCGCCCCGCGGGGCGGCGCCGGGTCCACCACATCCCGGCCACGCCCGCCGTGAGGAGTGCCGCGCCGGCCGCGCCGAGCGGCAGCACCTCCCGCTCGAACCCGGTCTTCGCAAGCTCGTCCCCGTCCGGCGCCACCGGCTTGTTGTCCGTGCCCAGCAGCAGGGGGGTGGCCGGGGCGTTCGGCGACGGGTTCGACGTGCCGAACGGCACCGGCCCCTGCTGCCAGTACGTCTTCCTGCCGTCGCCGGTCTGGACGGGCAGGCAGATCTTCCCGGTCCGCCGCAGATCGAAGGTGGCGTCCACGGCGTACGACTTGGACGCGCCGGCCGCGAGGGTGCCGACGGGGCAGGAGAAGGCGCTGTTCGCCCCCTCGGGAAGATCCCCGGTCGGCACCGCCGCACACCCCTGAACGTTTTTGACCGTCAGGCCGTCGAAACCGACGACCAGCAGCCTGAGGATGCCGCTTTCCTTTGTCCCCTCATTCTTCACCGTGGCGGTGATCGCCGTTTTCCGTGAACCGTTGTCGACCGAGATCTTCTCCGGAAGTCGCGTCGTCAGCTTCACGCCCGCAGGCGCCTCGTCGACCACCTTTCCCCCTTTGTCGCTTCCCGGCCCCTGATCCTCCGCGACGGCACCGGCGGAAAAGACCAGCACCGCCGAGAAAGATGCCATGACCAGCGACCCGGCGATGGCCGACATGCGCGTCGACCTGCGGTGAGAACTCATGTTCGCCCCCCTTGGCTGCGCCTGAATTCGCAGTACTCGAAGAGGTACCACAAGATTTCTCCGCACTATGCTGGTACGGCCCGAAGTGTGACCGTCGTGTTTCACTCGGGGAAGTCCGAGGCGGCGTTGAGGGGGTGCGTCGAATTGCCGGGGAACAGGGGAAGCGCGGGAGCCGCGGGAGATGCGGGAAATTCGGGGGAAGCGGGAAAGGGGGGAACTCCGGGAGTCGTGGGAATTCCTGGGGAAACGGGTGGTGCGCGGGGCGGTGGCGTACCGGGGCGGTGGGTGACCGGACGCTACCGGCTGGTCGAGAGCATCGGCCAGGGAGGGATGGGGCGGGTGTGGCGGGCCGCCGACGCGATGCTCGACCGGCAGGTCGCCGTGAAGGAGATGCGCATCGACGGCCTCGACGCCGAGGACACCCGTACGCGCCGCGAACGCACCCTGCGCGAGGCCCGTGCCACCGCCCGCATCGACCACCCCAACGTCGTCCGGGTCTACGACGTCGTCGACGAGGGCGAACGCCTCTGGATCGTCATGGAGTTGGTCGCCGGCCGCTCGCTGGAGCGGATCATGGCCGAGGAGGGTCCGCTCGGACCGCGCGAGACGGCCCGGATCGGGCTCGGCCTGGTGGAGGCGCTGCAGCAGGTCCACGCGCGGGGAGTGCTGCACCGGGACATCAAGCCGGGCAACGTGCTGGTGGAGGACGCACGCGGCGGCGGGGGCGGTAGCCGCCGGGTCGTCCTCACCGACTTCGGCATCGCGGCGATCCAGGACGCCAAGGCGCTCACCATGGTCGGCATGCTCGTCGGCTCGCCCGACTACATGGCCCCGGAGCGGATATCCGGCCGTCCGCAGGGCCCGCCGTCCGACGTGTGGTCCCTGGGGGCGACCCTGTGCGCGGCGCTGACCGGCCACTCGCCCTTCTCCCGCGACGCCACGCTGGCCACGCTGCACGCGGTGCTCTACGAGAACCCCGAACTCCCGTCCGCCGCAGGCCCCTTGCTCCCCCTCCTGGCCGCCCTCCTGCAGAAATCCCCGACCGCCCGCCCCACCCTGCCCCAGCTCGCCACCGCCCTGCACGCGGTGGCATGCCCGCCCCGGACCCCCACGGTGGCGGCTCTCGGGCCGGGGGAGGAACCGCGCTCCGGCGCGGCCGAGCCGGTCGCGGCCCGCGGGGCGGAACCGGCGCAGACGCAGGCGGGGCCGACGAGCGGGCGGGCAGAGGGGTCGACGGAGGGGCGGACGCCGGGAGCCGGGCCGACGGCCGCGGGGCCGGTGGGGACCGGGTCCGAGCCGGTGGACGAGGTGGCACCGACGGCAGTGCGGGGTGGGCCGGTGGCGGAGCTCGGAGCGCCGGCGGTGCCGGTCGGCCCGGAGGCGGGTCCACGGCCGGCGGTGGACCAGGGGGAGTCGTCGACCCTCCCGTCGGCGTCCCCGGCGTCCCCGGCGTCCCCGGCGTCCCCGGCGTCCCCGGCGTCCTCGGCGTCCCCGGCGTCCTCGGCGTCTCCGGGGGCCCTCGCCCCAGCCGCCGGTCCCGCCTCCTCCGCCCGGTCCACCCCGGCCCAGGCCGGTGCCGTCGGCTCCGGGGCCACCCCGGCATCCCTTTCCCCCGCGCCGCTCCCCACCGCCACCACCCGGACCGCTCCCACCGCTCCCACCGCTCCCACCGCACCCCCCGCACCGACGCCCACCCGGCGTCGTACGGCCCTCGCCGGTGGTCGTCCCGCGCAGTGGCGTCGTACCGCCCTGTGGGCCGCCGTCGGGCTGGCGGCGGCGGGTGGGTTGGTGGTGGCGGTGGTGCTGGGGGCGGCCGAGGGTGGGGCCGGTGACGGGGGCCGCGCCGGGGGCTCGCCGACGGCCGGGTCCGCCGCGGCGTCGGAGCGCGCCGGTTCCACCGCCTCGGGGCCCGCCGGGCCTGCCTCGCCCGCCGTCGAGGGCACCTCCCGCCCCCGCAGCCTCCCCCCGGGCGCACGGCAGGAGGCCGGCGGCTACGCGTGGACGCCGCCGTCGGAGTGGCGGCGGGACGTCAAGACGGGGGCGGAGGTGCACTACACGTCCCCCGACGGCACCCAGGAACTCGTGGCGAAGTCGTCCCTGGCGAGGGGCGACCTGATGGACACCTGGCGAACCTCGGAGGAGAACGCCCGTCAGGGCCGGGACTACCGCAAGATCCGCCTGGCGCAGACGACGTTCCGGGGCAACCCGGCGGTCGTCTGGGAGTACTCCTTCACGCTGCGTGGCACCCACTGGCACGCCCGTCTGCTCGGCTTCGACCAGAACGGGAAGTCGTACCAGATCAACACCTGGTACCAGGCGGAGGCGGAGACGGACGCCCTCCGCGTCTACGAGCGGGTGAGGGACGGCTTCACGGTGCTGTGACCGCCCCCGACCGAGCCCTGTCCCCGACCGGGCAACGCCCCCGACCGAGCCCTGTCCCCGACCGAGCCCCCGCCTCCGATCCGTTCGCCGCCTTACGGCAGCGCAGACCGCCTGCGCCGGACGTACCACTCCCGAGCGAAGGCGACGGCGAGGACGACGGCGGCGACGAGCAGGGAAAGCAGCACGGTCTCGCGGCCGTCGTGCTCGGTGTCGGTGAGCATGTAGCCGAGGACGAACACGATCAGCCCGGCGGCCGCCCAGGTCAGATACGGGTACAACCACATCCGGACGACCAGCTTCTCCGGCGACTCGGCCTGGATGATCCGCCGCATCCGCAGCTGGGAGAAGCAGATGACCAGCCAGACGAACAGGGCCACGGCACCGCTGGAGTTGACCAGGAAGAGGAAGACCGAGTCCGGATAGCGGTAGTTGAAGAAGACGGCGACGAACCCGAAGAGGACCGAGGCGAGGATCGCCGCCATCGGCACACCCCGCGCGGTGGTACGGGCGAATGCCCTGGGCGCGTCGCCGCGCTCCCCGAGCGAGAAGGCCATCCGGGAGGCCGTGTACAGGCCGGAGTTCAGGCAGGACAGCACCGACGTCAGGACGATGAAGTTCATGATCTGGCCGGCGTGCGCGATGCCGAGCGAGTCCAGGGCGGCGACGTAGGAGCCGTCGTCGGCGATGGCCTTGTCGTCCCACGGCAGCAGGGTGACGACCACGAAGATCGAGCCGAGGTAGAAGACGCCGATCCGCCAGATGATGCTGTTGGTGGACTTGGTGACGGCCCGCCGTGGGTCCTCCGACTCACCGGCGGCCAGCGTCGCGATCTCACTGCCCATGAAGGAGAAGACGACGAGCAGGACACCGGTGAGGATGGCGCCGGGCCCGTTCGGCAGGAAGCCGCCGTGGCCGGTGAGGTTGTCCAGGCCCGCCTTGTCGCTGTCGACGCCCGGGAGCACGCCGAACACCGCGAGCCCGCCGACGACGATGAAGGCGCCGATCGCGACGACCTTGATCCCGGCGAACCAGAACTCGAACTCGCCGTAGGAGCCCACGGAGACCAGGTTGGTCGCGGTGAGCACGACCATCACGATCAGGGCCCAGCCCCACTGCGGCACGGCCGGGACCCAGGACTCCAGGATCTTCGCGCCGGCGGTCGCCTCCACGGCGAGCACCACGACCCAGAAGAACCAGTAGAGCCATCCGATGGAGAACCCGGCCCAGCGGCCGAGCGCGCGGTCGGCGTGCGCGGAGAAGGAACCCGACGTCGGGTTGGCCGCGGACATCTCGCCCAGCATCCGCATCACCAGCACCACGAGCGTGCCGACGAGGGCGTACGAGAGCAGGATGCCGGGACCGGCGGTGGCGATGCCCGTGCTGGAGCCGACGAAGAGCCCGGCTCCGATGACACCGCCGATGGCGATCATCGACAGATGACGGTTCTTGAGACCGGCCTGGAGGCCGGAACCGGGTTGGCCGGTGCCGCCTCCATGGCCGTTTCCGGCCTTGGTCAAGGTCGGCTGCGAAGTCATGGATGGATTTCCTTTGCGCCGCTTGAGGGGTCTCCCGTACGGGGTGCCGTACGAGCCGATCCAGTGAATCGGAGGTGAATCGATTCTTGAACCTTTGAATCCAGATCGTTACTTGAGGTTTTCCTGAGGTTCCTTGGCGTGTGGGAGGGTGCTGTCGGGAGGTCCCCCGGACCTGCGGCTCCGCCGCCCCGCATGTCACACTGCATCCCATGCGCGTGTATCTCGGCTCCGACCATGCGGGCTACGAACTCAAGAACCACCTCGTCGACTGGCTGAAGGCGGCCGGTCATGAGCCCGTCGACTGCGGGCCCCACATCTACGACGCCCAGGACGACTACCCGCCGTTCTGCCTGCGCGCCGCCGAGCGGACGGCCGCGGACCCCGACGCCCTCGGCATCGTGATCGGCGGCTCGGGCAACGGCGAGCAGATCGCCGCCAACAAGGTCAAGGGCGTCCGCGCGGCCCTCGCCTGGAGCGAGGAGACGGCCGCCCTGGGCCGCCAGCACAACAACGCCAACGTGGTCGCGGTCGGCGCGCGCATGCACAGCCAGGAGGAGGCGACGAAGTTCGTCGAGACCTTCCTCGGCACGCCGTTCTCCGGCGACGAGCGCCACATCCGCCGTATCGACATGCTCTCGGCGTACGAGACGACGGGCGACCTGCCCCCGATCCCGGCGCACCACCCGCAGCAGTAGGCCGCACCGGCAAGCAGCCGCCCGCACTCTCGCCGCCGGCCCCCGCCGCCCGTTTCCCCGCCCGCCGTGCGGAGGGGGCGAGCGGAGGGGGACGAGTGGTCGACGGCCGCCGCGTACAGGCCCGCGGGCGGGCGGCGCACGGTCGCCCCCGGCGGCCGGAGGAAGGGGACACACACCGTGCCAGAGGGGCACACGATCCACCGGCTGGCGCAGGACTACGCCGCCCGGCTCACCGGCACGGTCACCGCGACCAGTCCCCAGGGCAAGTTCTCCGACGCCGCCGCCCTCCTGACCGGCGGCCCCCTGCGCACCACCGAGGCCCACGGCAAGCACCTCTTCCTCGGCTTCGCCCCGGACTCCTGGGTCCACATCCACCTCGGGCTCTTCGGCAAGGTCACCTTCGGCGCGGTCCCCGCCCCGCCCCCCACGGACACCGTCCGCCTCCGCCTCGCCACCGACACCGCGTACGTCGACCTGCGCGGCCCCACCACCTGCGCCCTGATCACCGACGCGGAGAAGCGAGCCGTCCACGCCCGCCTCGGCCCCGACCCCCTGCGCGCCGACGCCGACCCGGACGCCGCCTACGCCCGCGTCCGCCGCAGCCGCACCACGATCGCCGCGCTCCTGATGGACCAGAAGATCATCGCCGGGGTCGGCAACGTCTACCGCGCCGAGGTCCTCTTCCGGCACGGCGTCGACCCCTACCGCCCGGGCAAGGACATCACCGCCGGCCAGTGGCGGGCGATCTGGGACGACCTCGTCGAGCTGATGCACGAGGGCGTCCGCGCCAACCGCATCGACACCGTCCGCCCGGAACACACCCCCGAGGCGATGGGCCGCCCGCCCCGCGTCGACGACCACGGCGGCGAGGTCTACGTCTACCGCCGCACCGGCCGGCCCTGCCACATCTGCGGCGCCGAGATCCGTACGGCGGAACTGGCCGCCCGCAACCTCTTCTGGTGCCCCAGCTGCCAGAAACCCTG
Source organism: Streptomyces sp. bgisy159 (assembly GCF_057707805.1). NCBI lineage: Bacteria > Bacillati > Actinomycetota > Actinomycetes > Kitasatosporales > Streptomycetaceae > Streptomyces > Streptomyces sp. bgisy159. The sequence goes on from NZ_JBYIQX010000083.1 coordinate 6,382, forward strand.
ACGGGACCTGCCGGAGACCCTGACGGGACCTGCCGGAATGCCTGAGCGGACCTGCCGGAGACTCCGACCGGACCTGCCGGAGTCGCTGACAGGACCGCCGGAGACCCTGACGCGACCTGCCGGAATCCCCGAGCGGACCCGCCGGAGCCCCTGACCGGAGCCCCTGACCGGAGGCCGCCGACCCGCCCCCGCGTCAGAACCCGTGCGGCAGCCAGGGCGCGACCGGCGACCCGAACGCCACCGACGCCTTTGCCACCGCCCCCTCGCGCACCTCGGTCACCCGCCCCGCCGCCGCCAGCGACGCGAGGCTCACACCCCCGAGATACACGGCCCCCAACTCCGACGCCGACAGAGCCAGATCGGCCGCATCCCCGGTACGGGCGCACGACGCCCCCGCCGCGTCCCCGGTGAGCCGCCAACGCCCCGCGTTCCAGGGGCAGAACGCGTCCTCGACCTCCAGCACCACGTCCACTGGCGCCAGGTACCCCCGCGCCGACAGCGCCGCGCCCACCTCCACCAGCCGTACGTGCAGCCCGTCCCGCACCCGCAGCCCGCACCGACGCACATCGGACACCATCCGCAGCCACGCCTCGTCCACCGGCCGCCCCCGCGTGGTCACCCGCGACGTCAGATCGATGTCGAACAGAAACCGCCACAGCGCCGCGTGCGCCGCCGGATCCAGCGCTTCCACATCCCGCACCGTCACCGTCCCGCAGGGCCCCTGCCCGTCCCACTCCGGCTTCACCCGGAACCGCGCGAACCCCACGACCTCTCCTCCCCGCTCGGCCAGTACGCACTGCACCGGCGAGGCCCCGGCCCGCTCACCCACCGGATCGAGCAGCGCCAGCCGCTCCCACCCGGTCCGCCGCTCCAGCATCCCGGGCCGCAGGGACACCACCCGCGCGTACACCGCCTCACACACGTCCAGCGCCTTGTCAGGCTCGGCGTACCGCAGCCGCACGTCGTCCGTCCCGGCCGGCACCGCCAAACGCACCCGCGCGGTGTCGACCTCGGCGTTCACCTGGAACGTCGCGACGCCGTACCCGAACCGGCCGTAGATGGCGGGCTCGGAGGCGGTGAGCACCGCCAGCGGCACACCCCACGCCCGCACGTCGTCCAACTGCCGCCGCATCATCGACGTCAGCAGCCCCCGCCGCCGGTGCGTCGCCGCCACCCCGACCATCGTCACGCCCGCCGCCGGCACGGCGGCACCGCCCGGCACGGTCAGCCGGAAGTCGAAGGCCCCCGCTGTCCCCACGCAGGCGTCCCCGTCCCACACGCCGAGGCAGCGGTCGACGTCGACCAGCGAGCGCCACAGCTCCCGCTCCTCGGCCGCCTCCGGCACCCCGCCGAAGGCCCGCAGCAGGCTGTCGTACCACCCGTCCCACTCGTCCTTGCGCACCACCCGCGGCCGCAGCGGATCCCCCGCGCCGCCTCCGTCGAACGCCTTGGTCGCCATGGAGCCATGCCTACCAGGGCAATGCGGTACGAGCCAGTGGATTTCCACCTCCGTACCGGCAGCGCTTTCCATGACGATCACCGCGAAGTCGGGTCTCGGACGGGGGACAAGTGGGACCTCCCGTGCCAAGCGGCGGGTTCGATGGATAGGGTCCCGAACTAATGGCAGCAGGACGAGAGCGGCGCGCGGAGGCCGAGACGTTCACGGCCCGGTTGAAGCACCTGATGCACCGGGTCCGCACCGGTGTGCGCCGAAGCGCCGTCGACTACTTCCGCGGCGACGGCTCCGACTGGATCGCGCTGGCCGGCCTGCTGCTCACCATCCCGCTGATCACCCTCGCCACTCTCGCCGACGAGGTGTGGTTCTCCCCGGCCGCGCTGGTCCTGCCCATCGTCGCCGGCGGCCTGCTGCTCCGCCCCGCGAGCCTGCTCGGCCTCTACGCGGCGGCGGCCTCCGCACTGATCCTGGAGTCCGTCCAGCTCGGCCCGTACACCGAGGGGCCGTCACGGGTCACCCCCGGCGTCGTCCTGGTGGTCGCGGCATGCGGTTTCTTCGGCCTGCTGATCGCCCAGTTCCGCAGCCGGGTCGGCGTGCCCTGGCGGCGCGGCGGCACCATGCTCTTCGACCTGCGCGAACGCATCCGCGTCCAGAGCAAACTGCCCAAACTGCCCCACGGCTGGCACCGCGAGATGGCGCTGCGGCCGGCCGGCGGCCAGTCCTTCTCCGGCGACTTCGTCGTCGCGGCCCGCACGAACGGCGGCCGCACACTGGAGGTCGTCCTCACCGACGTCTCCGGCAAGGGCATGGACGCCGGCTCCCGCGCCCTGCTGCTCTCGGGCGCCTTCGGCGGCCTGCTGGGCAGCCTCCCGCCGCACGCCTTCCTCCCCGCCGCGAACGGCTATCTCCTGCGCCAGGACTGGGACGAGGGCTTCGCCACCTCCATCCACCTCGTCCTCGACCTCGACTCCGGCGACTACGAGCTGTACTCGGCGGGCCATCCGCCCGGCCTCCAGCTCAGCGCGGGCAGCGGCCGCTGGGAGGAGAAGGCGGCCGAGGGCCCGCTGCTCGGCGTCTACGACGGCGCCCAGTTCGACCCGGTCAAGGGCTCCCTGCGCCCCGGCGACGTGCTCATGCTGTTCACCGACGGCCTGGTGGAGACCTCCGACCGTGACATCGTCGAGGGCATCGACCGCCTCACCGGCGAAGCCGACCGCTATGTCGCCGGCGGCTTCCAGGGCGCGGCCTGGCACCTCATCGAGTCGGTCGCGAAGGACGTCAACGACGACCGCGCCCTGCTGCTGATCTGCCGCCAGGGACCGACGACCACGACGATGACGACGCTGACGGCGTCCGCGCGCTGACGCAGTCCACGGTTCGGTCGTGTGTTTGTGCCACGTACGTAACTACGACCGCTTCTCGATTGCACAGGCGAGCGAAGAGTTGCTACCAATGGGATGCGTACAGACGTGACGCATACGTCCCA
>NZ_JBYIQX010000084.1:0-9044 GCF_057707805.1 Streptomyces sp. bgisy159
GCCCCGGGACCGAGGCCGCGGCGGTCACCGGCCCGATCCGGGCTGTCACACCCCGCCGGTACGGTGAGGACATGAGTCAAGGTCCCCGGTCAGGACTCGCCGCGGTGAGTTCCGCGCTACTGGCCATGAGCAGGCACCTGGAGGTGCGCGACGTCCTCAAGACGATCGTCGCCTCCGCGCGTGAGCTGCTCGCCGCCGAGTACGCCGCGCTGGGCGTCCCGGACGACCACGGCGGCTTCGCCCAGTTCGTGGTCGACGGCGTAAGCGAGGAGCAGTGGCGCGCGATCGGTCCCCTGCCCCGCCAGCACGGCATCCTGGCCGCGATGCTGCACCAGGAGAAACCCGAGCGGCTGGCCGACGTGCGTGAGGACCCCCGCTTCGAGGGCTGGCCGGACGCCCACCCCCGGATGTCCGACTTCCTCGGACTGCCGATCCGCGACGGCGACGAGGTCATCGGCGCGCTCTTCCTGGCCAACAAGATCCGCCCCGGCGGACGGGCCGCAGAACCGGCCCCCGGGGACGGCTGCGGCTTCACCGAGGAGGACGAGGAACTGCTGTCCATCCTCGGCCAGCACGCCGCGATCGCCCTCACCAATGCCCGCCTCTACGAACGCAGCCGCGAACTCACCATCGTCGAGGAGCGCTCCCGCCTCGCCCATGAGCTGCACGACGCGGTGAGCCAGAAGCTCTTCTCCCTCCGGCTGACGGCCCAGGCCGCCGCGGCCCTGGTCGACCGTGACCCGTCCCGCGCCAAGGGCGAGCTCCAGCAGGTCGCCGCGCTCGCCGCCGAGGCGGCCGACGAACTGCGCGCCGCCGTCGTCGAGCTGCGCCCCGCCGCCCTCGACGAGGACGGCCTCGTCGCCACCCTGCGCACCCAGGCGCAGGTCCTCGACCGCGCTCACACCGCGCGCGTCTCCTTCGTCAGCCGGGGCGTGCGCGCCCTGCCCGCCGCCCAGGAGGAGGCCCTGCTGCGGGTCGCCCAGGAGGCGCTGCACAACGCCCTGCGCCACTCCGGCGCCGCCCACGTGGACGTGACCCTCGACCGGCGCGGCCCGGGTGCCGTCCTGCGGGTCACGGACGACGGCGGCGGCTTCGACCCCCGGGCCACCCGCCAGGCCGGACGCCACCTCGGCCTGGTCTCGATGCGGGACCGCGCGAGCGGGGTCGGCGGCGGTCTGACGGTGGACTCGGCGCCCGGCAAGGGCACCACGATCGAGATGGAGGTCCCCGGTGGCTGACGCAATCAAGGTGCTGCTCGTCGACGACCACCAGGTCGTGCGCCGGGGCCTGCGCACCTTCCTGGAGGTGCAGGACGACATAGTCGTCGTCGGCGAGGCCGCCGACGGTGCCGAGGGAGTCGCCCGCGCCGAGGAGCTGAGACCCGACGTCGTCCTCATGGACGTCAAGATGCCCGGCACCGACGGCGTGGACGCCCTGCGCCGCCTGCGCGACCTCGGCAACCCCGCGCGCGTGCTGATCGTCACCAGCTTCACCGAGCAGCGCACGGTCGTTCCCGCCCTGCGCGCGGGCGCCGCCGGGTACGTCTACAAGGACGTCGACCCCGACGCGCTGGCCACGGCCATCCGCTCCGTGCACGCCGGGCACGTGCTGCTCCAGCCCGAGGTCGCGGGCGCCCTGCTGTCGCAGGAGGACGGAAGCGGCGGCCAGGGCCGGAGCGGTTCGCTCACCGACCGGGAGCGCGAGGTGCTGGGCCTGATCGCGGACGGCCGCTCCAACCGGGAGATCGCCCGCGCGCTGGTGCTGTCCGAGAAGACGGTCAAGACCCACGTGTCGAACATCCTGATGAAGCTCGACCTCGCGGACCGCACCCAGGCGGCCCTGTGGGCCGTACGCCACGGCCTGACCGGCTGAGACCTGACCGGCTGAGACCTGACCGGCCAAGACCGCAGCCCGGGGGCCGCTGCCCACGGCAATTCGGAGGGTTCCCGTCCGGTCGGAGATTCATACCGTCGTGGGAATGTCCCCCGGATGGCGCAACCTCCGGCGGCCGCCGCCGTTCTCCAGTGCGCACCTCGGCACCCGCCGCGGTGAACACAAGGAGGACTTGGACAGTGAAGAACCTGAAGAGGGCAGCGGCCGTGACGATGGTGGCCGGCGGGCTCATGGCCGCCGGTGCCGGCATGGCCTCGGCCACCGACGGCGCGTGGGCCGGCGCTGAGGCCAAGGGTTCTCCGGGTGTCGCCTCGGGCAACGTGGTCCAGGCCCCGGTGCACGTCCCGGTGAACGTGGTCGGCAACAGCGTCAACGTGATCGGCGTGCTGAACCCGGCCTTCGGCAACCTGGGTCTCAACCACTGACGTCCCCGGGTCTCACTCCCTGACGTCCAGCGGGCGCCCGCGGCGCCCCCGGCCTCCCGGTCGACCACCGGGAGGCCGATCACCCCCAGGGCCGCCGTGGTCGTCGGCGCCCGTGGCGACGGCGGCGGCCGCCAAGTCCCGTTCTTCCACCTCGGGGCCCCGTCGTCCCGCGGCGCGGACGTCCGCGACGGAAAAGGGCACGAGGGGGCGTCGCCGGCGCGGCGGCACCCCCTCGGACACCGTCCGCACCCGGCGGTACGGCTCAGCGCCGCTCCCGTTCCTCGACATACGCGTTGTACGCGGCGACCTGGGCGCGCCGTGCCGTACGCTCCACCGGCCGCAGCGCCTCCCCGCGCGCCGCCATCTCCGACGCGCTCACCGCGCCCCCGTGCCCGTTCTCGTACGCCAGCGACACCAGCGCCCCCACCCGCCGTGCCAGCTCCAGCACCCGCACCGCGCGCGGCGGATACCCCGGCGCCAGCACCTCCGCACCCCCTTCGGTCCGCGCCCGGTACGCGTCGATGGCGGCGGCGGCCGCCGGCCCCGACCCGGCCACGTCCAGCCGCGTCAGCACACGCGTCGCCTCCCGCAGCGCCTCTGCCAGCTCCCGCTCCGCCTCACCCAGCGACGGCACGTCGGCGGGCGGTGCCTCGCGCACCGGCAGGCAGTGCCACACCACCTCGACGTGCACGTCACCCGCGGGCCCGGACTCGGACACCTCCGGCACCAGCCCCAGGCCGGCCCCGTGACAGACCACCGCCTCCCCGGACTCCAGCGCCCGCGCGTTGAACTCCGGCGGCCCGCTCAGCCCGAGCGGGTGGCCCGGCGCGGGCAGCGCCACCCGCAGTCCGCTCACCCCCAGCGCCCGCAACCGGCCGAGGGCCAGCGTGAGGCCCACGGGCGCCGACTCCCCGGGCAGGTCCGTGACCCGGTGCACCGCGTCGTCGCCGACCACGGCGAGCGCGGCGTCATCCGGAGGGGCAAGTCCGGCCAAAAGGGCATTTCCCCAAGCTGCGAGGCGACCAGAGCGCGGTTCCGAGTGCATGCCCCCACCCTAAGGACCGGACCGAGGGGACGGCTCGCCCGGCCAGTGGCGTAGATTTTCCGGGAGGGCCGTGCCCACCGGCGCGGCGGACCGAGCCACAGGCGTACGCGACAGCCGAGACCGGCCACACTGCAAGGGGAGACAACGCGCTCATGAGCGATGTTCTGGAGCTTCAGGACGTATCCGTGGTCCGGGAGGGCCGGGCTCTGGTGGACCAGGTCTCCTGGTCGGTCAAGGAAGGCGAACGCTGGGTCATCCTCGGCCCCAACGGCGCCGGCAAGACGACCCTGCTCAACGTCGCCTCCAGCTACCTCTTCCCCAGCAAGGGCACCGCCACCATCCTCGGCGACACCCTCGGCAAGGTCGACGTCTTCGACCTTCGCCCCCGCATCGGCGTGGCCGGCATCGCCATGGCCGAGAAGCTCCCCAAGCGCCAGACGGTCCTGCAGACCGTTCTGACGGCCGCCTACGGCATGACGGCCGGCTGGCAGGAGGAGTACGAGGACGTCGACGAGCAGCGGGCCCGCGCCTTCCTCGACCGCCTCGGCATGACCGACTACCTCGACCGGAAGTTCGGCACCCTCTCCGAGGGCGAGCGCAAGCGCACCCTCATCGCCCGCGCCCTGATGACCGACCCCGAGCTGCTCCTGCTCGACGAGCCCGCGGCCGGCCTCGACCTCGGCGGCCGCGAGGACCTGGTCCGCCGGCTCGGCCGGCTCGCCCGCGACCCCATCGCGCCCTCGATGATCATGGTGACCCACCACGTCGAGGAGATCGCGCCCGGCTTCACCCACGTCCTCATGATCCGTCAGGGCAAGGTCCTCGCCGCCGGCCCGATCGAGCTGGAACTGACCTCCCGTAACCTCTCCCACTGCTTCGGCCTTCCGCTCGTCGTCGAGCAGGTCGGCGACCGCTGGACCGCCCAGGGCCTTCCGTTGACCTGACAGTCCCTGAACAGTTCCTGAACAGCACCCCGTCGCGCCCTGTCCGCGCCGCACGGTGGGTCCTACCATGACCATGTGAACATCGACGCGTGGGTATGGTGGCTCGTCGGCGCGGCAGCGCTCGGAATTCCCCTTGTGGTGACCGCCATGCCGGAGTTCGGCATGTTCGCGGTGGGCGCCGTGGCCGCCGCGATCGTGGCCGGCCTCGGCTTCGGCGCCGTCGCCCAGGTCCTCGCCTTCGTCATCGTCTCGGTCGCCCTCATCGCGGTCGTACGCCCCATCGCCTACCGGCACCGCAATCAGCTGCGGCCCGGACTCGCCACGGGCATCGACGCGTTGAAGGGAAAACAGGCCGTCGTCCTCGAACGGGTCGACGGCAGCGGCGGCCGCATCAAGCTCGCCGGCGAGATCTGGTCGGCGCGCGCACTCGACGGCGAGCAGAGCTACGAACCCGGTCAGCAAGTGGACGTGGTCGAGATCGAAGGTGCCACCGCGATCGTCATATGACGCCCAGCGGCGGACAGTTGGCGCGACTGCGCCTAACAGGCCCCCACGGCGGACGACGGTCTGTCAGACTCGACCAGCAAGATCTTCAACAGCCATAAGATCTTCCGAACGCGCCGAGGCGGAGAAGGGTACGGGGAGCACCATGGAACCGGTCATCATCGTCTTGATCATTCTGGTGGTGTTGGTCTTCATCGCCCTGATCAAGACGATCCAGGTCATCCCACAGGCCAGCGCCGCCATCGTCGAGCGCTTCGGCCGCTACACGCGGACCCTGAACGCGGGCCTCAACATCGTCGTCCCGTTCATCGACACCATCCGCAACCGCATCGACCTGCGCGAACAGGTCGTGCCGTTCCCGCCGCAGCCGGTGATCACCCAGGACAACCTGGTCGTCAACATCGACACCGTCATCTACTACCAGGTGACCGACGCCCGCGCCGCCACCTACGAGGTCGCCAGCTACATCCAGGCCATCGAGCAGCTGACCGTCACCACCCTGCGCAACATCATCGGCGGCATGGACCTCGAACGCACCCTGACCTCCCGCGAGGAGATCAACGCGGCCCTGCGCGGCGTCCTCGACGAGGCCACCGGCAAATGGGGCATCCGGGTCAACCGCGTGGAACTGAAGGCCATCGAGCCCCCGACCTCCATCCAGGACTCGATGGAGAAGCAGATGCGCGCCGACCGGGACAAGCGCGCCGCGATCCTCACCGCCGAGGGAACGCGCCAGGCCGCCATCCTGACCGCGGAGGGCGAGAAGCAGTCGCAGATCCTGCGCGCCGAGGGTGAGGCCAAGGCCGCCGCCCTGCGCGCCGAGGGTGAGGCCCAGGCCGTCCGTACGGTCTTCGAGGCCATCCACGCCGGCGACCCCGACCAGAAGCTCCTCAGCTACCAGTACCTGCAGATGCTCCCGAAGATCGCCGAGGGCGACGCCAACAAGCTCTGGATCGTCCCCAGCGAGATCGGCGACGCCCTCAAGGGACTCTCCGGCGCCATGGGCAACTTCGGCCCGCTGGGCGGCGGTTCGAACGGCGGCGGCAACGGCGGCGCCGCCGCGGAACGCCGGGAGAAGCCGTCGATCGACTGACCTCACGCGAGACCCGATGGGGGCCCACCTCGACCGAGGTGAGCCCCCTTCGTACCGGACGCCTAGGCGGCGTTCTGCGCCAGCCAGCCCGGCAACGCGTTGAAGTCGTCCTGCGCCAGCGCCAGCAGCATCGCGTCCTGTGGAGTCGGCTCGAACGGCTGCCGCAGCAACGGCATCCCCGCCTGCTCCGGAGTCCGGTCCGCCTTGCGGTGGTTGTCCTCCGCGCAGGACGCCACCGTGTTCAGCCAGGTGTCCCGGCCCCCCTGGGACCGCGGCACCACATGGTCCACGGTCGTCGCCCGCCGCCCGCAGTACGCGCACAGGTGCCGGTCCCTGACCAGCACACCCCGCCGCGACCACGGGGCTTGTCTTCGGAACGGCACCCGGACGTACCTGCACAGCCTGATCACGCGGGGCACGGGAATGTCCACGGCGGCGCCCCGCATGCGCAGTTCGGGGTGGGCCTGCTCGACGACGGCCTTGTCCTGCAGCACCAGAACGACGGCACGGTTCGACGTCACCGTGGACAAGGGCTCAAAACTCGCGTTGAGCACCAGTGTGTCCCGCATACCAGCCCACCTCCCATGTGCACCTGCCCACCCCCCGGCGGGCTCGGATCAACTCTGGACGGGCGCGCCGAGATGGACAACGCAATAAAAACTGCCCGCCTCTGATCACTTCCAGCACCAGAGACGGGCAAACGTTCAGTGAACGATGAGATGACTCATCCCGCAGCGGGATTCTCGTACTCTCCGATCAGCTGAGCACGGGCGATCGCGTGGAACCGCAGATGGAAGCCGACCGCCGCGGGCGAGGAGTCGGCGTCCGGACCCAACTTCTCCCGGTCCACCGCGTACACCGTGAAGACGTACCGGTGCGGACCGTCCCCGGGCGGCGGCGCGGCACCGCCGAAGTCCCACGTCCCGTAGTCGTTTCGCGCGTGAACGGCGCCCTCGGGGAGCGCCCCGGTCCCGCCGCCGGCACCCGCCGCCAACTCCGTCACGGAGGCCGGTATGTCGAACAGGACCCAGTGCCAGAACCCGCTGCCCGTAGGGGCGTCCGGGTCGAAGCACGTCACGGCGAAGCTCCTGGTCTCCGGCGGGAAGCCCTCCCAGCGCAGTTGCGGCGAGGTGTTCCCCTCCGCGAAGACCTGGGCGCCCTTCAGCGTCCCGCCGTCCTCGACATCCTCGCTCGTCACCGTGAACGACGGCACGGGCGGATGGAAGTCGTGGGGCAGCGGCCGCCGCATGAGCTCGGTCACCTCGGTACCTCCTGAATCGGTGATCCGGTTACCGGTTACGGGAGGGAGACTAGAACCAGTTGCGCTTGCCGCCGACTTCGGACAGCCAGTGGTTGAGGTAGGCCACCCAGTCCGTCGCGTGGTAGTCGTGCAGACCCACCTGGAAGCAGCGGTAGGTGTCGCTGCCCTCGCTGAACAGCCCCGGCTTCTTGTCCATTTCGAGGACGACGTCCATCACGCTGTCGTCGGCGACGAAGGTCAGCTCGACCTCGTTCAGGCCGCGGTACTGCGACGGTGCGAAGAACTCGATCTCCTGGTAGAACGGCAGCCGCTGCCGCGTGCCCCGGATGTGCCCGCGTTCCATGTCCGCGGTCTTGAAGCGGAAGCCCAGCTGGATGAACGCGTCGAGGATCGCCTTCTGCGCCGGCATCGGGTGGACGTTGATCGGGTCGAGGTCGGTGGAGTCGACCGCCCGCGCGATGGCCAGCTCGGTGGTCACGCCGATGTTCATCCCGCGCAGGGCCTGACCGTCGATCATCGTGACCGGCGTCTCCCAGGGGATCTCCAGCCCGAACGGCACGGCGTGCACGGCCCCGGCCTGCAGCTCGAAGGCCCCGCCCAGCGACACCTTCGTGAACTCGATGTCCTGCGTGTACTCGCCGTCCTGTCCTTCGACCTCCACCCGCGCCTGCAGACCGACCGAGAGACCCTGGATGTCCTGGCTCACGGAACCGCCCTGGATCCTCACCTCGCCCTGGACGACACCACCCGGTACGACGTTGACCTCCGTCAGCACCGTCTCGACCGACGCCCCACCGGCCCCCAGGCTCGCAAGCAGCTTCTTGAACGCCATGACTCTCCTCTAGACCTCTGCGGTGGACCCTTGATCCCTACCAACGCGAACCGGCGGCGGCCGGTTCCGCGCCCACACCCTGGCAAGCCGAACGCGCCCTGACCACCCCGGCGTACCGACCAGACTGCACTACGCTCGGAGGGCGTGATCGCGACCCCCGACCGTACGCCCCTTCCACGGGAGTTCTTCGACCGCCCCGTCCTGGACGTCGCACGCGACCTCCTCGGCCGGCTCCTGGTCCGCACGACCCCCGACGGTCCGATCACCCTGCGCCTCACCGAGGTCGAGGCCTACGACGGCCACAACGACCCCGGCTCCCACGCCTACCGCGGCCGCACCGCCCGCAACGCGGTGATGTTCGGGCCGCCCGGGCATGTGTACGTCTACTTCACCTACGGCATGTGGCACTGCATGAACCTGGTGTGCGGTCCGGAAGGCCGGGCGAGCGCCGTCCTGCTGCGTGCCGGCGAGATCATCGAGGGAGCCGAGCAGTCGCGACCTCGACGGCGGTCGGCCCGCGACGACAGGGAACTGGCCAAGGGCCCGGCCCGCCTGGCGACCGCCCTGGACATCGATCGCGCCCTGGACGGCACGGACGCGTGCGCGACGGGCGACACCCCCTTGCGTGTCCTCACGGGCACGCCCGTCGACCCGGAGCGGGTGAGCACCGGCCCCCGTACCGGTGTCGCCGGCGAGGGAGCCGTGCACCCCTGGCGCTACTGGATCGCCGGCGACCCCACGGTGAGCCCGTACCGGGCCCATGTGCCCCGGCGCCGCAGAAGTTGACTCTGTCGGCGAAGGTGCGTAACGTGGCCCGAGCCGCTGAACCGGGTACGGCGATCGCCTGCAGCCGGAGCGGCCAACCCACTACCTAGTACATCCCTCAGCGGGATCGATTTCGGCATGTCCGCATGCCCGAATTCGAACTCGCGGGACTCGATTATGAGTCCGCCGGGGAATCGGCTAACGTAGTGAATGTCGAAAGGCCGACGAGCGAAAGCGAGAAGGTCTCCGGCAATCCCGCCGACAGGGAATCGGGTCGAGAAG